>DASSQI010000244.1:0-14250 GCA_035702585.1 Anaeromyxobacteraceae bacterium | reverse complement strand
ACGGTCACCCGGCCCGACCAGTTCTCGGCGGTGAGCGCGACCTCCAGGGCGGCGAGGTGCATGTCGTCCATCGAGACGAGCCGGCGCTCGTCGAGCCTCGTCCGCCTCCCTCGCCCGTCCTCGAAGGTCACGGACCTCGACAGCACGCCGCGCCTGAGATCGAGCTCCTGCCGGTAGGACAGGAGCCGCACGCGCCGCTCGTCGAACCAGTCCTCGTCGTCGATCCGGAGCGAGAGCGAGAGCCAGTTCGGGAAGTTGACGAGATCCTCGTTCTCGACGACGACGCCGTCGAGGTGGGTCCGCAGCCGGTCGTAGCCGGACGCGAAGTACGTCCCCGGGTAGTGCGTGCCGTCCGCCACCGACCCCGGCGATGCGCCCCGCGTGGCGAAGAATCCGTTCCCGATGGTGCACAGCGCCTCGCGCGTCCCCTCGCGAGCCGGATCGTACCCGTCGTACACGAGCGACCATGCCCAGGGCGGCTCGACCGCGATCTGCACCTGCGACAGCGTCGTGACCACGACGTCGGCTCCCGCCGACCGCAGCGCCATCGAGCGGCCGCCGTGGTCCACGCCGATGACGCAGCAGAACCCGCCGTCGCGCCCGGCCTCGACTCCGGCGATCGCGTCCTCCACGACGACGGCGCGCGCCGGCTCGACGCCGAGGCGCCGCGCCGCCTCGAGGAACGAGTCGGGTGCCGGCTTTCCGCGCAGCCTCTGGCGTGTGAGATCGAGCCCGTCCACGCGCGTGTCGAACAGATCGGACACGCCGGCCTTCTCGAGCACCGCCGCGCAGTTGTTGCTCGAGGAGACGACCGCGGTCGCGATGTCGAGGGCGCGCAGCGCTCGGACGAGCGCGATCGACGGCTCGTAGACCTCGACGCCGTCCTGCTCGAGGCGGCGCAGGAAGTATTCGTCCTTCCGCCTGCCCAGCGCGTGGATGGTGCGAGCGTCGGGCGCGTCGTCGGCGCTGCCCATCGGGAGCTCGATGCGGCGCGAGGCGAGGAAGTCGGCGACGCCGTCGAGGCGCGGCTTCCCGTCGACGTGATGCGCGTAGTCCGTCTCGATCTCGAAGGGAACGAACGGCTCGCCCGTCTCCACGGAGCGCTCCCGGAGGTAGGCGTCGAACAGCTCCTTCCACGCCGCGGCGTGCACGCGCGCCGTGTTGGTGAGGACGCCGTCGAGATCGAACAGGACGGCGTCCTGGTCCCGCGGTGAGAGCGTGATCAGCGGAGGCGTGTCGGTCCGACGCCCGGCGCAGCTCTGCGGTCGTTCGCTCTCCGTACCCGTGCTCCGGGAGCTGCGCGCTCCCTACGACGGGCGCTGCTGCGACTGCTGCTGCATCGTCCGCGCGAACTCCTCGCCGGCGCGCCTCATCTCCTCTTCCGTCATGTCCTTCTGATGCGTGGCGAACGACCACAGATAGCCGAACGGGTCCGCGACGGACGCGCAGCGATCGCCCCAGAACATGTCCGCCGGCTCCATCGTCGACTTCGCGCCGGCGTCGACGGCCCGGCGGTACGCGGCGTCCGTGTCGGGCACGCCGAGCCACATCGTGACGGGGACCGGACTCGACGCGGTCGGCGCCGGGCGGCCCATTCCCGGCATCTCGTCGTTCATGTACACGACCGAGTCGCCGATCCTCAGCTCCGCGTGCCAGATGCCCTTGCCGTCCGGCGACGGGAACCGCGAGATCTCCTGCGCCCCGAACGCGCGCTTGTAGAACTCGATCGCCTTCGCGCAGTCGCGGATGACGAGGTTCGGGGTCAGCGTGTGCCTTCCCTGCGGGATCGGATTCGCTCCGGCCATGGGGCTCTCCTTCGGTGAGCGGTTTCGCCGGGCGTCTACCGGTCCGGCGCGAAGGGATCGAGCCCACGATGGGCCGCGCGTGGCGGACGAACGAGCGTGCGAGGCTCGCGGCGCTCCACCCCGCCAAGGTCACGCTAGCGGCGGCCGCGGTGCATACAGCAGGGACGATGCCAACCGCCTCCGAGCGAGCTCGTCGAGAGCGCCGTCCTTCCGGCGTCAACCTCCCGGCCGCCGGGCTCGCGCTCGCTGCCGCGGCCGTGCTCCTCGTCCTCATCTACGTCGGGTCGCGCGGGTTGCGCGACTTCGACTCGGCGCTCGTCGGCTACGCCGTCGCGACGGTGTTCGCCCTGGCGGCGATCGTCTACCGGTACGCGCTCTGGATCACCCGCCCGCCGACGTGGCGCTACTTCGTCGGCGGCTGGCGCAACTTCCTCTCCGCCGCGCAGTTCCGCCGCTACGCGAGCCTCGTCCCGATCGAGCTGTGGCGCGACATCTTCGGCCAGACGTTCCTGCGCCACCGCAGCCGGTCGCGCTGGATCATGCACCTGTGCCTGTTCTACGGCGTGCTCCTCTCGCTCGCGGTGACGCTGCCGCTCACGTTCGGGTGGATCAGGTTCACGCTCGTTCCGCCCGAGCACTACCAGCTGTGGGTCTTCGGGCTGCCCGTCGTGAAGTTCGGGATCCACGCCGGGATCGGGTTCGGCCTGTTCCACGCGCTCGACTTCACCGCCGCCCTGCTCATCGTCGGCGTGGCGATCGCGCTGTGGCGCCGGTTCACCGACGTCGGGCTCCTCACGACGCAACGGTTCGGCTTCGACCTCGTCCCGCTGGTGCTGCTCTTCGCGATCGCGGTCACCGGGGTCGCGCTCACCGCCTCGACGATGTGGTGGGAAGGGCGCTTCTACTCGTTCATCGCCCTCGTCCACGAGGCCGTCGTGGTCGGCTGGCTCGTGTCGCTGCCGTTCGGGAAGTTCTTCCACCTCGCGCAGCGCCCGGCGAGCGTCGGCGTGACGCTGTACCAGCGCGTCAGCCAGGGGTTGCCCGAGGCCGGCGGCGCGGCGGCGGGGTCGCTCGCGTGCCGGCGCTGCGGCGCGCCGCTCCCGTCGGCGCAGTTCGTGTCCGACCTCAAGGGGACGCTCGCGGACCTCGGCCAGTCGTACGATCTGGGCGGCGGCCGCGGCGCGCTGCACGACTACTGCCCGACCTGCAAGCGGAAGCTCCGCAGCAGCGCCTACTACCAGCTCCTCGGGAAGAGGTTCGTCTGATGGGGACGGTCAACAAGGACTTCTTCGAGCGACGCGACTTCAACCGTGACTTCCAGCGCGGCGGCGCGCCGGCGCCGGGCTGGGAAGAGGCGGCGAAGTCCGGAGAGACGCTCGTGCCGACGCATTGCTGCTTCTGCGGCGTGCAGTGCGGCATGCACCTCAAGGTGAAGGGCGGCGCTGTCGTCGGCGTGGAGCCGCGGGACTATCCGCACAACCTCGGCAACCTGTGCCCGAAGGGCGTCGTCGCGTACCAGCAGGTGGGCCACCCCGAGCGGCTGCGGCAGCCGCTGATCCGGCGCGGCGGCAAGGGCGGCTCCCTCGAGCCCGCCACCTGGGACGAGGCGCTCGATCTCGTCGTGTCGCGCTGGAAGGCGCTCCAGGCGGAGCACGGCCCCGACTCGGTCGCGGTGTACAGCGGCTCGTCGATGACGAACGAGAAGTGTTACCTCGCGGGGAAGTTCGGCCGCGTCGCGCTGCGGACGCGCCACGTCGACTACAACGGCCGGCTGTGCATGTCGTCGGCCGGGGCGGCGTACTCGAAGGCGTTCGGGCTCGATCGCTGCCCGCTGCCGATGACGGACATCCCGCTCGCGCGCTGCATCCTCGTGCTCGGTTCCAACATCGCCGAGTGCTTTCCCATCCTGACGAGCTGGGTCTGGAGGGCGCGCGATCAGGGCGCGAAGCTCATCGTCGTCGACCCCCGCGAGACCGCGAGCGCGCGGACCGCCGACCTGTGGCTGCCGGTGAAGCCCGGCACCGACGTCGCGCTCCTGAACGCGATGCTCCGCTGGGCGATCCAGCACGGGCGCGTCGACGAGCGCTACGTCCACGAGCGGACCGTCGGATGGGACGAGCTGCGCGCGACGGTGGAGCCGTTCACGCCCGAGCACGCCGAGCGGATCTGCGGCGTCCCCGCGGAGCGGATCGTCGCCGCCGCGCGGATGTACGCCGAGGCGAGCCCGTCGCTCATCATGCACGCGCGTGGCATCGAGCACTCCACGCACGGCGTGAACAACTGCCTCGCCGCCATCAACCTCGCGCTCGCGCGAGGGCAGGTGGGCCTGCCCGGCGGCGGGACGATGATGATCACGGGCCAGGGCAACGGTCAGGGTGGCCGCGAGATGGGGCAGAAGGCGAACCAGCTGCCCGGCTACCGCCACATCGATCGCGACGACGACCGCGCCGCGATCGCGAAGGTGTGGGGCGTCGATCCGGCGGAGCTGCCCGGCCCCGGCGCGGCCGCGACGGAGATGATCGGGCTCATGAACGCCGGCGAGATCAAGAGCTGCATCGTCATGTGCTCGAACTTGATGGTCTCGCTGCCCGACAACCGGCAGGTCGCGTCGGCGCTGGCGAAGCTCGACCCGCTCGTCGTCGTCGACTTCTTCCTCTCGGAGACGGCGGAGCGCGCCGACGTCGTGCTGCCGGGCACCGTCTGGTGCGAGGACGAGGGCACGACGACGAACCTGGAGGGGCGCGTCATCAAGATCAACCAGGCGGCGGAGCCGCCGGGCGAAGCCCGCCGGGACTGGGAGATCCTGTGCGACCTCGCGGCGCGACTCGGCCGCGGCGAGTGGTTCGCGTTCCGCAGCGCGCGCGACATCTTCGACGAGCTGCGGCGCGCAACGGCCGGCGGCATCGCCGACTACGCGGGGATCACGTGGGAGAAGATCGACGCGCAGGACGGCGTCTTCTGGCCGTGCCCGTCCGAGAATCACCCGGGGTCCCCTCGCCTCTTCACGGAGCGCTTCAATCACCCCGACGGGCGCGCGCGGCTGGTCGCGGTGCCGTACCTGCCGCCCGCGGAGGAGCCCGGCGGCGACTACCCGTTCCGGCTCACCACCGGCCGCGTGGTCTACCACTACCTGTCCGGCACGCAGACGCGACGGCTGGCGTTCCTGAACGACCAGGCGCCGGAGCCGTGGGTGGAGCTGCATCCCGCGGCCGCCGAGCGGCTCGGCATCGCGAGCGGCGAGCGCGTGCGCGTCCGGACGCGGCGATCGTCGATGGAGGTGAAGGCGCTCGTCACGCCCACGATCCGGCCGGACACGCTGTTCGTCCCGTTCCACTACGGCAACAAGCAGGCCGTGAACCAGCTCACGAACTCCGCGTCGGATCCTGGCGTGAAGATCCCCGAGTTCAAGACCTGCGCCGCGACGATCGAGCGGCTCGGCACGACCGAGGCGCCGGCGGCCGAGCCCGTCCGCAACTTCGACGCGAGAGGCACCCCCGAGATGTTCCCGTACTCGACCGGCGAAGGTCGCTCGCCCGACGAGGACGAGAGCAAGACGTACTGAGCGCGCCATGGCGATCCACACGCTCTTCGTCGACCCGTCGCGCTGCATCGGCTGCCGCTCCTGCGAGGCCGCCTGCCGCGAGTGCGACTCGCACAAGGGCGAGAGCATGATCATGGTCGACTTCGTGGATCGGGGCGCGAGCGTCGCGACGCAGCCCACCGTCTGCATGCACTGCGAGGATCCCATCGCCCCGTGCGCGCAGGTCTGCCCGGTCATGGCGATCCTCGTCACCCCCGAGGGCGTCGTGCAGCAGGCGGACACGTCGCGCTGCATCGCGTGCCAGAACTGCGTCTACGCGTGCCCGTTCGGCGTGCCGAAGATCGACGTCGCGGCGAAGCTCATGAAGAAGTGCAACCTCTGCTACGACCGGACCTCGCGCGGTCTCAAGCCGTGGTGCGCGCAGGTCTGCCCGACGCAGGCGCTCTGGTACGGCGACTACGAGGAGTTCTCGCTGGCGCGCCGCGGACACGCGGTGCGCCGGACGGGGTTTGGCGCGCAGGAGGTCCGCACGCGGGTGTTCCACGTGCTGCCGGACGGCACTGCGCGTCTGGACGTCGCCGGACTGCTCGCCGAGGCCCAGCAGGACCTCGGCCGCGCAGCGCCGGCCCGGCGAGAGGCGTGGGTCCTCTGAGGGGCAGTGACGGAGGTGGCGATGTCCGACGACCGGCCGAAGTGGCAGCTCGAGTTCCCCTACCGCTGGGACCAGGACGACGCGGTGACGCGGCGGCAGCTCCTGCGATTCACCGTGTACACGTCGGGGGCGCTCTTCGCGGGGACCTCCGTCATCGCCGCGCTGTCGTACCTGCGCGCGCCGGCGATGGGGCCGCGCGTCGCGATCGCGCGGGAGGACGAGCTGCGCGACGGCGAGGCGCGCTACTTCACGTATCCGGAGGGTGAGCAGGCGGTGCTCGTCAGGACGCGGAGCGGGGAGCTCGTGGCGTACAGCCAGCAGTGCACGCACCTCTCCTGCGCGGTGGTGTACCAGGGCGAGGCGAACCGCTTCTTCTGCCCGTGTCACGACGGCGCGTTCGACGTCGCGAGCGGCGTCCCCATCGCCGGCCCGCCGCGCCGGCCGCTCCCGAGGATCCGGCTCGAGCGCGCCGGCGGCGTCGTCTACGCGGTGGGCATGGAGTCGTGATGCGCACGCCGAGGATCGCCGACGATCCGGTCCGCGCGTGGGAGGGGCCCGTCCTCACGACCGCGCTGGCGCTGGGCCTCGTGCTGATGGCGATCCAGCTCTGGCTCCTCACGGTCGCGCTCGATCTCCTCCTCGGCGGCAAGAGCGAGGGCTTCCTCAGGCTCGCCGCCGCCTCCGGCGCCGTGTTCGCGGGCGGCCTGCTCGTGCTGCGGCTGCTGAGCGCTCGGCCGCGCATGCACGACGAGGGCTGACGTCGAGGTCGGCTCACCCCTCGCGGTCGTCCCGGTATGCCCGGTACGCCTGCTCGTACTCCATCACGCGCGCGACGTCGGCGATGAAGTCCTCCGTGTACCCGGCCCGCCGCAGCAGGTGAAACCCCATCTCCATGCCCGACGTGATCCCGCCGGCCGTGATGATGCGCCCGGCGTCGACGACGCGCGCGCGGCTCGGCTTGCACGCCGGCGCGATGCGCGCGAGCCGCTCGAGCGGCACGATCCCCGGCGGCGTCGCCTCGGCGCGGTCCGGCTCCTTGCGGTTCGTCGCCGGGAGCCCGTCGAGCAGGCCCATCTTCGCGTAGATCCACGATCCCGTGCAGACCGACACGAGGAGCGTCGACTCGGGCTGGGCGCGCACGAACGCGTGGAGCCGGCGGTTGTGCATCTCCTGCCGAGTGCCGAACCCGCCGGGGATCAGGAACGCGTCCATCGCCGGCTCGTCCGAGAACGAGTAGTTCGGCAGGACGGTGAACCCCGCCTGCGCCTGCACCGGCCGCATCGCGTCGGCGACGAGGAACGCGTCGAGCTCGGGGTCGTAGCGCCGCGCGACGGAGAAGACGCCGTGAGGGGCGGCGAAGTCGACGATCTCGGCGTCCTTGAAGACGTAGATGCCGAGGCGAAAGCCGGGGCGAGACAAGGCCATCGTGATCTCCTTGCGCTTCAGCGCGCGGTGGGCGCGCCGAGGCGGGACCTGCGCGTCTCGATGTTCGCGAGGAGCTGCTCGAACGGCTCCGAGAACTTCCGCACGCCCTCGGCGAGGACCTCGTCCGTGACTCCGTTCACGGAGATCCCGAGCTCCTCGAGGGACGCGAGGTGAGTCCGCGCCGTCGCGACATCCTCCTCGAGCGTCGCGCGCACGTTCGCGCCGCGGCGCAAGGCTTCGAGCGTCGCGGGCGGCACCGTGTCGACCGTGTCGCGCCCGACGAGCGCCTCGACGTAGTAGAGCTCCGGGTAGCGGGGATCCTTCACGCTCGTGCTCGCGAAGAGCACGCGCTGGCTCCGGGCGGCCTGTGCAGCGAGCTTCGCGAACCGCTCGGACGCGACGATGTGCTGGAAGTCCTGGTACGCGAGCTTCGCGTTGGCGATGCCCGCCTTTCCCCGGAGCTCCTCGATGCGCGCGCGACCGGCGGGATCCGCTGCTCGCGCGAGCGCGTCGAGGCGGCGGTCCACGGCGGTGTCGATGCGCGAGACGAAGAAGCTCGCCACGCTGGCGGCGCGCGAGAGGTCGTGGCCCTTCGTCGCGCGGGACTCCAGCCCCGCCATCCAGGCCTCCGCGGCTGCGCGGTACGCGGCGCGCGAGAAGAGGAGCGTCACGTTGACGTTGATGCCCTCCGCGGCCAGCGCCTCGATGGCCGGTATCCCCGCCGCGGTCCCGGGGACCTTGATCATCGCGTTCGGCCGCGCGAGCGCCCGCCACAGCCGGCGCCCCTCCTCGACCGTCGCGCGGGTGTCCGCCGCGACGAGCGGCGACACCTCGAGGCTGACGAACCCGTCGCGCCCGCCGGTGAGATCCCACACCGGGCGCATGAGGTCGGCCGCGGTCCGCAGGTCCTGGACTGCCATCGCCTCGTAGATCGACTTCGCGTCGAGGCCCTTCGCCCCGAGCGCCGAGATGTCGGCGTCGTAGTCGGCGGAGCCGGCGATCGCCTTCTCGTAGATCGCGGGGTTCGTCGTGAGCCCGCGCACCCCGTCCTCGATGAGCCGCGCGAGCTCCCCGCTGCGGATGAGATCCCGCTTCAGCCCGTCGTACCAGAGGCTCTGCCCATGCCGCGCGAGATCGCGAATCGGTTCGATCATGTCCACCCCGTGTCCAGGTCCGTTCGACGCCTCGATACATAACGGACGCGCGGCGGCCGCCCCGGTCACAGACGCGGGGCGGCGGCCTCCTGGGGCTCACGCGACGGGGTCCGGCGCCAGCTCTAGTGGGCGTGCTCCGCCTGCGCGGTCGTGCCGTGGGCGTGCGCTCCCACCTCCGTCGCCTGGTGGACGCGCTCGACGTAGTGCACGTAGTCGACGTAGGCGGCGACGTAGCGCCGCCCGGCCTCGACGCTCTCACCGGCGTGCTTCTTCGCCTCGACCGCGCGGACGTAGCGTCCGTGCAGCCCTTCGTGCGCCGCGGTCTCGAGGAACTTCACGAGCGGCTTGGGGTCGCCGGTCTCGAGCGCGGAGTCGGCGGCGGGGATGGCGGGGCCGAGGTCCTGCCCGGCCGGCTTCACGCCGGTGTACGGCGCTCCTTCGCCGGCGCGGTGGACGCGCACGAGCGTCTCGAAGAACCAGGTGTCGGCGAGCTTCTGCGCCTCGCCTCCGGTCTTCCGCACGGCGACGGCGCGCTTCAGCGCGGCCCGGATCTCGGGCTCGTCCTTCGCCTGGACCCAGGCGAGCGCGGCGGACGGATCGCCGGTGCGCAGCGACGCCTCGCCGGCCTTGACCACGGGGCCGTCGAGCGTGTCGCAGTGCGCGCGAGCGAGCGCGGGAGAGAGGAATAGTGCCAGGGCGACGGGGGCGAGGGCGAGGCGCATCACGTGTTCTCCTTGTGCTGCCGTTCCATTCGACGCGGGGAACGGCGGTCCGCGGTGGGGTCGCGGGGCAAGGGCCCGCGGAGGAAGGTCTCGAGGGTGGTCCAGACGCGCTCGGGCGACGCGGCTGCCGGCGCGCGGGCGCGGCCTGCGGGCGGCACGTGAGCGAGCGCGAGGATCGCGCCGAGCACGAGGACGAGGGCCGTGTCGACGTGGATCCCGGGCGCGAGCACGCCGTCGCGCGCCGCCTCGGCGAGGCAGGAGCGCACGAACGCCTCGGAGCGGCGGCGGAAGCCCAGCACTCGCGCGACGCCCTCCGCTGGAGCCGCGTGCGCGAGCTCGTCCGAGACGAGTACGCGCGAGATGCCCGGCCGGTCGCGGATGACGTCGACGCGGCTCCTGAAGAAGAGCCCGAGCCGCTCCAGCGGGTCCGCCGCCTCGGGCGGGAACCCGGCGAAGAGCACCTCCTCCACGCGGTCGATCGCGGCGAGGACGATGTCCTCCTTCGTGTCGAAGTGGCGGAACAGCGCGCCATCGGTGACGCCGACCTCCGCCGCGAGCGCGGCGGTCGTGAACCGGCCGAGGCCGTGCGCGGAGACGAGCCGCAGCGCGGCATCGGCGATCTCGCGCCGGCGGTCGGGGCCCGGCTTTCGAGTGCGGAGGCGCGGGGCGGCGGTCGTCGACTGGCTCATGCCGTCGGGTTGTAAGTAAGTCCGTACTGACTTGCAACGCCAGGCCCCACCCGGCACGTCGGCCTCCGACGGTGTCTCGCCCGGGCGGGTCACGGCGGGGCAGCTGGTCTTCGCTATCAGAGGTACGGGGCGATCCGGGCCCGCTCCGCGCTCGTGAGCAGCCCCGTCCCGAGCAGCCACTCGACGTCCTCGGGCACGTCGACGTCGCGCACCGGCGAGAGGACGCGCGCGGTCCAGCGGAGCCTCTCGATGCGGTCGAGCGTGGCCGCCAGCACGCGATCGCTCCCCCACGGCACGCCGTCGAACAGCGAGCGGTCCACGCGCCGCAGGCCGAGGTCCGCGTAACCTCCGTCCACCGCCGGCACGATCACGGCATCGAGCCCGTCTGCCAGGGCCGCCGCCACGCCACGGAGGTGCGCCGGCGCGAGCTCCGGACAGTCGGTCCCGACGATGATCACCGGCTCGCGCGCGCGGAGGTGAGCCTCGGCCGCCGCGAGCATCCGCGCGCCGAGGTCGCCGTCCGGCTGATCCCGCAGCGTGAGCGCCGCCGTCCCGCGGAGCGCCTCGAACGATGGCGAGCGCCTGTCCGGCGCACACCAGAGCGTGATGGAACCGAGCCGCGAAGATGCCGCGGCTCGAAGCGTCCTCTCGAGCAGCACCGCGTGCAGCTCGGCGGCGCCGTCGGGCCCGAGGCGCGGAATGAGCCGCGTCTTCGCGAACCCCGGGATCGGCGCCTTCGCGAGCACCGCCAGCGCCGCACCGCCCGCGACCGCGCCGACGTCGCCCGCGCCCTTCGGAGCGCCTCGCTCAGCCATATCGCCTCGCGAGCGAGCTCGCGTCGCGACCGAGGAAGAAGAGGAGCCGCAGCCACCACATGAGCAGGATCGTCCGCAGGACGCCGCGCGACTCCCAGCGCCGTCCGGAGGTGACGACGCGCTGCCGCAGGCACGCAGGCCGGGCCGAGCGCCGGAGCGCGGTCGAGAGGGCCACGTCCTCCATGAGCGGGGTCTCCGGGAATCCGCCCGCCGACTCGAACAGGCCGCGCTCGACGAAGATCGCCTGATCGCCGGTCGCGATACCGGTGAGGCGGGATCGCAGGTTCATGAGCGGACCGACGACCCGCAGCAGCGGATGCGCGCCGTCGATCTCCACGTCGAACCGGCCCCACTCGCGATGGCGCAGCGCGGCGTGAACCGCGTCGATCGCTCCGGGCGGGAGGCGCGTGTCGGCGTGGAGGAAGAGGAGCACCTCGCCGCGCGCCGCGCGAGCGCCCGCGTTGAGCTGCGTCCCGCGCCCGCGCGGGGCGGAGAGGACGACGTCGCACAGACGGCGGGCGATCTCCACGGTGCGATCCCGGCTGCCCCCGTCCACCACGATCACCTCGCAACCACGGCCGCGGAGCGGCTGCAGCGGCTCGAGCGTCGTCGCGAGCCCCGCGGCCTCGTCCAGCGTGGGCAAGACGATCGAGACGGCCGGCGTCATCGCGCGCCCGCGTCGCCTCGCAGGGCTCCCAGCGCCCCGCGGCCAGCCCAGCCCACGATCGTGAGCGCCGCGACGATCGAGAAGAGCCAGAACAGGCTCCGCACCGATCCGGTGAGGCGCTCGCCGAGGTACGAGTAGAGGATCGTCGCGGGGAGCTGTCCGACGCCGGTGGCGACGAGGAACGGTACGAAGCCGGCGGAGGTGATGCCCGCGCCGAAGCTGATCGGGTCGAACGGCACGAACGGCAGGAGCCGCGCGACCAGCACGGCGCGCGTGCCGTGGCGCGCGAAGAACGCGTCCGCCACGTCGAGCGCGGCGACCCCGCCGAGGAGCCGCTCCACCACGGGGCGCCCGAGCGCGCGCGCGATCCAGAAGCAGAGCGCGGCCCCCGCCATCGCGCTCGTCCAGGAGAGGAGCGCACCCCAGGCCCAGCCGAACAGCAGCCCGTTCGCGAAGGTCACGACGAACGCCGGCAGCGGCGCCACGATCGACTGCAGCACCATGAGCGCGGCCGACACGACCGGCGCCCAGGCCCCGTAGCCGAGGACGTACGCGCGGAACGCCTCGACCGCGCCGTGCGCATCCGGCACCGAGAGCGCGCCGACCGCGGCGCCGACGCGGTCGCGCATGCCGGGGACGAGCACGGTCACCCCGATCGCGGTCGCGACGACGGCGAGCGCGGCCGCCGTGCTCGCTCGCGGGACACCGAGCCTCAACGACCGCTCCCCGTGGCGAGGACCGGCGGCGCTGCGCTCGCGCCACGGCCCTGCGCCGGATCGGCGAGGGCGCCGGAGCAGCTGCTGCCCTGCCCCGCGGTGCAGCCGAAGCAGTGCTCCGCGACCTGGATCGCAGCGCCGACGAACGGGGTGTCGAGGAGATCGCGGAGGCGGCTCCTCGGCCGCGTCCCGTCGCGGAACGGGACGCCGAGCATCTGGTTGAAGTCGCAGTCGTACGCGTACCCCTGCCAGTCCACGCTGAGCAGCCGGCGGCACATCACCTGCTCGAGGTTGTCGTCGCGGTGCGCGCCGCGCAGGAGCTCGAGGTAGTCGTCGAGCTGCCCGGCCGACGCGAGCGCGTTCCGGAAGCGCCCGACGGGCATGTTCGCGAGCGTGAGCAGCCGGTCGAACGTGACGCCGTGCCTCGCGAGCAGCTCCCGCTTGTAGTCCCGCTCGAGCTCGGCCTGCGCCGGCGGCAGCGTCGGTCCGCCCGGGTTGTAGACGAGGTCGAGCTCCAGCCCCGTCCCTCGGCCGTACCCGACGCCGTTCAGCGACCGGAGCGCCCGGACGGACCTCGCGTGCACGCCTCGCCCGCGCTGGCGATCGACGTTCTCCTCGACGTAGCAGGGCAGCGACGCGACGACGCGAACGCGCTCGCCGGCGAGGAACTCCGCGAGGTCCTCCTGTCCCGGCTCCTCGAGGATCGTGAGGTTGCACCTGTCGATCACCTCGACGCCCAGCCGCCGCGCACGAGTCACGAGCGACCTGAACGCAGGGTGAAGCTCCGGCGCGCCGCCGGTGACGTCGAGCACGGGCACCGCGTGCACCTCGAGGAACCGGAGCACGTGGTCCACGACCTCCGGCGCCATCTGCTCGGTCCGGTTCGGGCCAGCCGCGACGTGACAGTGCAGGCACGCCTGGTTGCACCGATAGCCGACGTTCACCTGCAGCGTGTCGACGCCGTCGCGCCGCAGAGGTGGGAAGGTGCGCCGGTCGCGGGCGTTTTCCATCGGTGTCGTCTCCTCGCTGCCGTTCGGCGATGGTCTATCGGGAAGGCTCTATCGGGAAGCCGGCCGGGAGGCCCGCTCCGCGTCGGCGACCAGTCGCTCGACCGCGGCGGCGAGCTCGCCCTTGCTCCAGTCGCACTCCCCGAAGATCGACGAGCGCACCTTGCCGTCCGCCCCCACGAGGAACGCCATGGGAAGTCCCCCGACGCCCCACGCGGCGGCGGCGCGCTTGTCCCGGTCGAGCAGCACCGGCAGCGCGACGGCGTGGCGGCCGAGGAACTGCTCGACCCGGGCAGCGCCCTCCCCGTAGTTCACGGCGATGACCTCGAGCGGCCGCCCGGCCATCGCGCCGCGGAGCCGGGTCAGCGCGGGCAGCTCCTCCACGCAGGGCTCGCACCAGGTGGCCCAGAACTGCACGACCACCGCGCGCCCGCGGAGCGCGGCGAGATCCCACCGTCGGCCGGCGAGATCCGTCCCCGAGAGCGGCGGGGTCTCGCCGCCCGCCCAGGGACGGAGCCGGAGCTCGTCGGCCGGGGTCGATGCGGCGAGCGCCAGGGCGAGCGCCGCGGCGCGCGCCGCCGTGATCACCCCACGACCTCTTTCGAGGTGATCGCGTACTGGAAGTCGTCGGGGTCGAGGCAGTCCAGCCGTCCGTCACCCGTCTCGGCCTGCGGGTACATGAGGAACCCGATCTTTCCGCGCGCGGACTCGGGCAGCGTGAGGTCGTGGGCGTAGTTGTAGGCGAGCCAGTTCATCTCCCACGAGCCGAAGAGCCGCTTGCGGGCGGCGACGACCATCGGATCGTTCGGCGCCTTTCCGCCACCCTCCTCGAGGATCACCTTCCGCACGTCGGCCGGATCGACCGGCACCCAGCCGTGGGTCGGCAGGTAGAACTCCGCCCGGCAGTGCTGCGCCTTCGTGATGATCCCGCCCCCCTTGCCGAGGCTCGCGTACCCGAGCGCCGACGGCGCCACCCGGATCCCGTACACGTCCCGGGCCGGGATCCCCTCGGCGCGCGCGAGCGCCACGAAGAGCGCGTTGAGGTCGGCGCACTTGC
>DASSQI010000243.1:0-3655 GCA_035702585.1 Anaeromyxobacteraceae bacterium | reverse complement strand
CTCGACACGTCGTGTGGCGTGGGGTGCACGCTCACGTCCGTCGTCCCGGTGGGCTACGCGGGGCAGACGCTGTTCGCCTCCGGGCGGATGCGCCTCGGGCGGTCGTTCGAGCTCGAGGCCATCGGAGGCGTCGAGTGGCGCGACTACCTCGAGGACGATCGCGCGATACGCACCGTGAGCGGCGTGAGCACCGCGCTCGCATCCATGCGCCGGCACGACCTGCGCTGGTTCACCGGCGAGGCGCTGACGTGGCACGTCTCGCGCGCGGTGTCGTTCCTCGCGCGCCACGAGCTGGTCGTCAACACGTCGAACATCGCCGGCGCGTCGGCCGTCATGGGCGGGCACGACGGGCACATGGGCGCGCCGAGCGTGCTCGGCGACCACGGCTACGACAAGCAGGCGATCACCGTCGGCAGCGCGATCCGCTGGTGAGAGCGCGACGCGCCCCTCGCATCGCGAGGAGCGCGTCGAAAGCTGCGCCTTGGCTTCGTCGACGGCTCGCTACTTCCGCGCCTTCGCCTGCTCGGCCTGGATGGCCGTGAGCGTCACCGTGAACACGATGTCGTCCACGAGGCAGCCGCGGGAGAGGTCGTTCACCGGCTTCGCGAGGCCCTGCAGCATGGGGCCCATGCTGACGACGTTCGCGCTGCGCTGGACCGCCTTGTAGGTGACGTTGCCGGTGTTGAGGTCCGGGAAGATGAACACCGTCGCCTTGCCGGCCACCAGGGACTTCGGCGCCTTCGCCTTCGCCACGTCGGGCATCACGGCCGCGTCGTACTGGAGCGGGCCGTCGATCGCGAGGTCGGGGCGGAGCGACTGGGCGAGCGCCGTCGCCTTCGCGACCTTGTCCACGTCCTGGCCGCCGCCGCTCGTGCCGGTGGAGTAGGAGAGCATCGCGACGCGCGGCTCGATGCCGAACGCCTTCGCCGAGTCGGCGCTCTGGATCGCGATGTCGGCGAGCTGCTCGGCGGTCGGGTTCGGGTTCACGGCGCAGTCGCCGAACACGAGCACCTGCTCCGGCAGGCACATGAAGAAGATGCTCGAGACGAGGTTGCAGCCCGGCGCCATCTTGATGAGCTGGAGGGCAGGGCGGATCGTGTGCGCGGTCGTGTGCACCGCGCCGGACACGAGGCCGTCGGCCTCGTCGAGCGCCATCATCATCGTGCCGATCATGATGGTGTCGCCGAGCTCGCTCTTCGCCATCTCCGGCGTCATGCCCTTCGCCGCGCGGCGCCGCACGAGCTCGTCCACGTACTTCGGCGCGACGCGGACGGGGTCGACGATCTCGACCGAGTCCGGCAACGTCACGCCCTGCTTCCGCGCGACCTCGTGGACCTCGTCGGGGTTGCCGAGCAGCACGCAGCGGGCGATGCCGCGCTCGTGCACGATCGACGCCGCCGTGACCGTCCGCGGCTCGGTGCCCTCGGGGAGGACGATGCGCTTGTTCAGCGCGCGCGCCGTCTCGACCAGCTTGTGCCGGAACGCCGGCGGGGAGAGGCGCCGCGCGCGGCTCGTCTTGAACGAGTCGAGCCACTCGCCGTCGATGCGGTCGGCGACGGTGGCCATGACGCGCTCCACGCGCTCGGCGTCGTCCACCGGGATCTTGATGTTCAGGGCGGCGACCGCGCTGGCGGCGGCGTAGCTGCCCTCGTTCACGGCGAGGACCGGCAGGCCGCTCTTGAGCGCCTGCTCGCAGAGCGCGAACACGTGCGGCTCCGGCACGACGCCGCCGGTGAGGAGGATGCCGGCGAGCGGCATGCCGCCCTGTACCGCGAGCGCCGCCGCGACGACGATGTCGCTGCGATCGCCCGGCGTGATGAGGAAGACGCCGGGGCGGAAGACCTTGATCGACCCCGGCACCGACATCGCGCAGAGCGCGATGTGCTGGATGCGGCGCCGGTCCATGTCGCCGGCGTTGAGCACCCGGGCGCCGAGCGCGTTCGCGAGGTCGCGCACGCGCGGCGCGGCGAGCGCGCTCATCGACGGCACGATGCCCACCGGGCGCAGCCCCTCCTCGCGGAGCGCCTGCGCGTACGCCTCGAGGTCGAGGCCGTCCAGCGCGCCGTCGTCCATGCCGGCGTCGTTCCAGTCGGTGCGGACCTCGGCGGCCGGGCCCGCGCCGGACGGGCGCGGCGCGACGCGGTTCAGCATGCACGTGACCTTGCGGCCGGCCTCCGGCTCCCCGTAGCCGCGGGCGGCGATGGCCACCGCGGCCGCGGCGTCGTCGGGCGAGTTCGTGCGCGGCGAGCCGACCAGGACGAGCTCGGCGTCGAGCGCCTTCGCCATGAGCGAGTTGACGCGCGTGGCGTAGACCATGCCCGTCTCGGGGACGAGCCCCTCGACCACGAGGACGTCGGCGCCCTCGGCGGCGCGGGCGCAGAGCGCCACGACCTTCTCCATGAGGAGCTGGTCGTCGCCGCTCGCGAGCAGCGCCTCCGCGTCGGCGCGCGCGATGGGCTCGGGCGGCGTGATGCGGGCGCCGAGCTTCATGAGGTCGACGAAGCGGTCGTCGCCGCGGGCGATGGGCCGCGCGAAGGCGACGCGGATGCCGCGCCGGTCGAGGGCGCGGACGATTCCGAGACAGCAGGTCGTGAGGCCCACCTGGCGGGCCGCGGGGGCGACGAGGAGCGTGTGGGGCATGGCGTGCTCGGGAGAGATCAGGCGGAAACGAGCTCGCGCGCGTGCAGCTCGTGCACGCTGGCGGACTTCGACCCGACGATCTCGGCGGTGTCGAGCGCGATCATGAGCTCTTCGTTCGTGGGGATGACGGCGGCCATCGGGCTCGTGCTGCGCGTGATGCGCCCGCGGAGCGCCTTGCCGTGCATGGCGTTCGCGTGCGGATCGAGCGCGAACCCGGCAAACCCCAGCAGGTCCACGATCTGCTCGCGGACCTGGACCGCGTTCTCGCCGATGCCTCCGGTGAACACGAGCGCGTCCACGCGCCCGAGCGAGACGATCATGCCGGCGGCCGCCTTCGCGACCGAGTAGCAGAACTTGTCGATCGCCAGCGCGGCGCGCTCGTGGCCCTGCTCCGCGGCCTGCTGCAGCGTGCGCATGTCGTTCGAGAAGCCGGAGACCCCGAGGAGCCCCGACTTCTTGTTCAGCGTGTCCATGATCTCGGTCGCGGTGCAGTTCAGCGCGTCCTTCATGTGCGCGATGATCGAGGGATCGATCGACCCGCTGCGCGTGCCCATGACGACGCCCTCGAGCGGCGTCAGGCCCATGGTGGTGTCCATGCTCTGGCCGTTGCGGACCGCCGCGAGGGAGCAGCCGTTCCCGAGGTGCGCCGTCACGATGGCGTGGTCGTCGGGGTCCAGCCCGAGCTGCTTCACGGCCTGCTGCGACACGTACTTGTGGCTCGTGCCGTGGAAGCCGTAGCGGCGGACCTCGTGCTTCTCGAACCACTCGTACGGCACCGCGTAGAGGTAGGCGCGGGGCGGCATCGTCTGGTGGAACGCGGTGTCGAACACCGCCACCTGCGGCATGCCGGGGAAGAGCTGCTCGGCGATGCGGATGCCGACGAGGTTCGCGGGGTTGTGCAGCGGACCGAGCGGAATGCACTCCTCGATCTTGGCGACGACCTCCGGGGTGATCGTCATCGAGCCCGAGCTGCTTCACGGCCTGCTGCGACACGTAGCGGTGGCTCGTGCCGTGG
>DASSQI010000242.1:0-25039 GCA_035702585.1 Anaeromyxobacteraceae bacterium | reverse complement strand
GCGAGCGCGGCCGCCGCGCTCCGGGCCAGCTCCGGTAACGGCGCCGCGGGCGTGTCGCTCACGACGCGGAACACGGCGAACGGGACGTTCGCGCCGGCCGCGATGCGCGCCAGCGCAGCCGACTCCATGTCGGCGGCAGCGGCCCCGCCGGAGCCCGCCGGCGCGGATTGCAGGACCGTGGAAGCGGACACGACCGACACCGGTGCGCTCGCCGGCGCGGTGCGGAGCCCGCCCGGCGGGATCGCCACCGCGCTCGAGCGCCCGTCCACGAGCTCGATCACCGCATCGGCCGTGACGAAGCTGCCGCGCTCGAGGCCGGGAGTGAGCGCGCCGGCGAACCCCGAGGAGACGACGAGCGTCGGCCGTGGCTCGGCGGCGAGCCGCTCGCGCAGCGCGCGCGCCGCGCGCTCCGGTCCGACGCCGGTGCGCAGCACCTCGACGCCCTCGACGCCCGAGTCGGCGATGCCTTCGAGGCACGCGGCCGCCTCGGTGCCCGTCGCCGCGCAGACCACGATCGAGCCGGCCCGCGGTCCGCGCAGCCTCGCCGCGACGATGCCGACCGTCGCGAGCGTGACCGCGCTGCTCGCGAGCGCCAGCGCGTGGTCGCCGATCATGATCGTGACCGCGACGTCGAACAGGAACACCGACGCGTACACCGCGAGCACCGCCCACGCGAACGAGGCGGGGAGGCGGCGCCACGGCGCGCGGCACCACGGCAGCGCGGCGACACAGCGCTGGAACACCCACTGCGAGGCGGCGCCCACGAGGAGCCACCCCGCGAAGTTCGCCGCGGTCACGCCGAAGTAGAAGCCGCGGTGCGGATACTCGTAGATGCGGCCGAGGAACCACTTCTCGCCCTGCAGCGCCACCGGATCGATGACGACGTCGAGCAGCATCATGAGCGCGCCGCCGACGAGCGGGGCCGCCGGGTGCCCGAGGCCGGACCAGCTGCCGCGGGCGCGGTCCGCCGGCGACGACAGCAGGGCGGCGGCGACCGCGAACGAGAAATAGGAGAGGAAGACGAACGACAGCGAATCCCAGAACGGAACGTTCGAGATCCACAGCTCGCGTCCGCGGGTCTCGTCGAAGTACCGGTAGAAGCCGAACGGGAAGCCGTTGCGGGTCGAGCTGTACTCGGCCGCGAACGCGAGCGCCCAGGTCGTGACGGCGAACGTCGCGGCCCGCGCGGCGCCGAGCTGGAGCACGGCGAAGACGAGGAACACCGACAGGAACGCGTAGACGTACGGTCGATACACGACCGTCCCCCACAGCAGGGTGGTGATCTCCGCGAACGTCATCGGCCCTTCATTCGTCCGCGAGCGCGCAGAAACGGCCGAGCGCCATCAGCGGAAAGTAGTGCCTGTACAGATGATAACGCAGGTAGAAGTGGCGGGGGAATCCGGTACCGGTGAACTCCTCCTCGCGCCACGAGCCGGCCGAGTCGCCGTCCTCGAGCTGCCGCTCGACCAGCCACGCGATGCCTCGCCGCACCGCCTCTGCATCATCCGAGGGGTACGCGAGGAGGCCCATGAGGCCCCACGCCGTCTGCGACGCCGTCGACGGTCCCACGCCCATCCGCGAGCGATCTGCGTACGACTCCAGCCCCTCGCCCCAGCCGCCGTCCGGCTGCTGCACCTTGCGCAGCCACGCCAGCCCCGCCGCGACCATCGGATCGGAGGCGGGCACGCGCATGCGCGCGAGCGCGTTGAGGACGTTGGACGTGCCGTAGACGTAGTTCACGCCCCAGCGGCCGTACCAGCTCCCCTCGGGCTCCTGCGTCCGGCGCAGGTACTCGAGCCCGCGCCGGCAAGCGTCGTCGTAGCGCGAGTCGCCGGCGATCCCGTACGCCTCGAGCACGCGGCCGGTGACGTCGGGGCTCGACGGGTCGCAGAGCGAGTCCATGTCCGAGAACGGGATCTCGTTCAGGAAGAGCCGATCGTTCTCGACGTCGAACGCCGCCCAGCCGCCGTCGCGGTTCTGCATGCTCGCCATCCACGACAGGGCGCGCTGGACCACCGCGCCGCCGCGGGACGCCGGGTCCTGCTTCAGGAGCCCGATCACGACCGCGGCGGTGTCGTCGACGTCGGGGTACCAGGTGTTCGCGTACTCGAACGACCATCCGCCCGGCGTGCCGCGCGGGTTGTAGACCTTCCAGTCGCCCCAGTCGTTCGTGAGCTGTCGCTCCTCGATCCACGCGCGCGCCGCCGCGAGGCGCGGATCGCCGGGCGCGAGCCCCGAGTCGAGGAGCCCGATCATCGACAGGATCGTGTCCCAGACCGGCGACTGGCACGCCTCGACGCGGAATCCCTCCGCGTCGGAGATCGAGAACCCCTCGATCGCGGCGAGCCCGCGGCGGACCGGATCGGAGTCGAGGCCGTGGCCGCTGACGACGAGCGCGAGCACTCCGTTGAGCATGGGCGGGAAGATGCCGGCCCAGTCGCCGGTCGTCTCCTCGCGCTCGAGGATCCAGCGCTCGCACTCGCGCAGCGCCCGCGCGCGGACGCGCTCGAGGCCGGCCCTGTCGTGCACGCCCTCGTACGCGCGCAGCACCGCGTCGCCGAGGTTGAAGAACGCCTTCCAGCCGGGGCCGTGCCGGCGCACCGTCTCGACGACCGAGTCTCGGTAGGGGATGCGCTTCCGGGAGGGATCCAGCCAGAGGTGATCGAGCCAGCGGCTGTCGCCGCGGCGCTCCCCCGGGAGCGCGAAGACCGGCCGATGGTGGAACAGGACGAAGAGCGGCACCATCGTGCTGCGCGCCCAGCTCGCGAGCCGGTACACGTTCACCGGCGCCCAGCGCGGCAGGAAGATGATCTCCGGCGGAACCGTCGGGACCGCCTCCCACGGGAACAGGCCGAACATGGCGAGGTTGATGCGCGTGAAGACGCGCACCTTCTCGAGCCCGCCGGCGCCGCGGATGAAGGTCGCGGCGGCGCGGAGTCGAGCGTCGTCGTCGCGGACGCCGAGGATGCGCAGCGCGAGGTACGCCTCCGCCGTCGTGGAGACGTCGCCCGGCAGCGTCGAGGCGATGCCCCAGCTGCCGTCCGGCTTCTGCCGCGACGAGATGTAGCGGTCGATCGCCTCTCGACGGTCGTCGAGCGCGAGCCCGAGGGCCTGCCGCAGCAGCACGTACTCGGCGGTGATCGTGACGTTCGACTCGAGCTCGCCGCACCAGTGCTCGCCGCGGCGAACGCGGAACAGGAAGTCCTGCGCGGCATCCGCCGCACGCCTCGCGCCCACGACGAGCGCGTCGCGGGTCAACGCCTGCACGTTCGACGTCACGACATCCGCCCCCGGTGCACGCCGTTGGGCCGCCAGGCGCGCCAGGTGCTCATCGGGACGTAGCCGAGCTTCTCGCCGAACGACAGCGACGCGCGGCGCGTGAACACGTCGTAGTCGTTGTCCTCGATCCGCCCGAGGATGCCCGAGTACGCGTCGACGGCGAACTGGAACGCGAGGCGGCCGCGGCGCTTCGTGAGCCGCGGGATGAGCGCGAGCCCCTCGTCGTACAGCCGCCGCGCGCGCGCGATCTCGAACTGCATCAGCGCGCGGAACCGGTGGTCGACGCGCCGTGCGGCGAGATCGTCCCGCGTCATGCCGAAGCGCGCGAGGTCCTCGTCCGGCAGGTAGACGCGCCCGAGGGTCAGGTCCTCGCCGACGTCGCGGAGGATGTTCGTGAGCTGCATCGCGGTGCCGAGCGTCTTCGCGTCCTCGAGCGCCGGGCTGCCGGGCTCGAACCCCGCGACCGGCGTGATCATGAGGCCGACGGTGCCCGCGACGCGGTAGCAGTACAGCTCGAGGTCCGCGAACGTGCGGTAGCGCGCGCCGTCGAGATCCATCAGCAGGCCCGCGACGAGGTCGTCGAAGGGCTGCAGCGGGATCGCGTACCGGCGGATCGTCTCTCCGAGCACCACCCAGCGCGGCTCGGTGCTCTCGCCGGCGGCGGCGCGGCGAAGCTCCACCAGCATCCGCCGCAGCCGCTCGCGGATGCGCTCCGGCGTGTCGCCCGGCGCCGGCACGTCGACCGCGTCGTCGGCGGTGCGCGCGAACGCGTACAGCGCCGCGATGCCGTTGCCGCGCGTCGGTCCGAGCAGCCGGGCCATCAGGTGAAACGTCTTCCCGTGGAAGCGCAGGATGTCCCAGCACTCCGCCCAGCCGCGCCTCGCGACGTCGGGCGACGGAGCATGCAACGACGCGGCTCTCGTCGTGAATGGCAGCATCGTCGTCTCTCTCGTTCCCCTACGGTGGCGTGAGCCCGACCTCGTCCCCCCCGGAACGGGCGGCGCACGCAGTCCGCCCCGCGCGCGGTCCACGCGCCCGCGCACGGAGTCGATCGTGTGCCCGCAACGCGGCGAGCCTACCTGAAAGTGCCGCGGTCGGCACCGCACCAGGCCATACCGTGAAGTGACCCGCAAGGTGGAGGTTCGCGAGGGGCGTCTCGACGTGACCGAGAGGTTGACGGAAAGGAAAGTTCCGCCAGTTCAGCTCGAAGCCGCAAGATCCGCCGAACGCGTTGCGCGTGAATCGAACGGTGGATGGCGGCGCGCCCACGTCGGAGAAGACGACGCGCGACGCGACGCCGGGGACGAGCCCTTCCAGGGTCGCGACGAGTTGTCCGGCGACGTCGCGCTTCAGCGCCCGGTACTCCGCCGAACGCGGCGGCGGCCGGCCCTCGTGAGCGGGATCGCCCGAGAGCCCCGTGCGCCATCCGCCGAGCCAGTCGTGGCGCGTGAACGCCTGCACGACGACGCTCGACTGCCCTGCCGGCGCGAGCGTCGGGTCGTGGATGCCGTGCGCGGTGACCTCGAGGAACGCCTTCCGGTGCGCCTGCGGATCGGCGGGATCGAGCGCCGTCCGGCAGTCTGCGCGCGGGAAGTAGAAGACGTGCGCCGTGCGGAGCCGCTCGCGCAGCTCGTCCGGCGGGACGTCGAGGCCCAGGTACACCGAGACGAGCGCGTCGGAGTGGCGCGTGTCGTCGAGCCGCTCCACGAACGCCCTGGGGAACCGCTCGCGGCCGACGAGCTGGTGGACCGCCTGGCGCAGATCGCCGGTGTAGACCACCTGCGCCGCCTCGAAGCGCTCCGCTCCGCGGGTGAGCACGGCGGTGACGCGCCCGCCCTGGCGCTCGAGTCCCGTGACGGTCCGCTTGAAGAGGAAGCGGACTCCGCGCTCCTGCAGCCGCGCGACCCAGCGATCCCAGAGGCCCTGCAGGCCGCCCTCCGGATACCAGTAGTCGTGGGCCCACAGGTGCCAGAACGCCGAGGCGACGAAGACGTTCATGCGGGTGTAGCCGCACCGCGCGAGGAGGTCGCGCGCGTCGGACGGCGGAAGCTGGCGCTCGTACCACGCGCCCGCGTCGTCGAGCATGAGCGTCCGGAGGTCGGCGAGCCGGCGCGCCCACGCGACGGGCGACGTCGCGCCCTCGAACGCCCCGAGCGCCCAGCGCGCGAGGCTGTCCGGCCCGCCGTCGGTCACGAACGGCACGCGCCCGCGCGCGAACAGCCGGCCGACCAGCTCCGACGTCCGCTCGTGCATCGAGAACACGCGCGCGAACGCCGCCGCGCTGTGGGGGTACGCGCGCTCGAACTCGCGCCGGACCTGCGCGAGCGAGTGGACGTCGGCGTCGACGCCGGGCATCACGATGCGGTATCGCGCGCGCCTGAAGGTCGCGAGGTCGGACAGGCCGTACTGATCGAGGAGCGGGAAGACGATGCCCATGTCCTCGAAGGACTGGCAGCCCGCGTCGAAGTAGAAGCCGCGCCGCCGGATGCCGGCCATGAGCCCGCCGGCCTGGTGGTCGTGCTCGAGCACGAGCACGCGATGCCCGCGCTGCGCGAGATCGCTCGCGGCGACGAGCCCGGAGATCCCGGCGCCCACCACGATCGCGTCCCAGCGCTCGCCGCTCGCGCCCGGCTGGCGCGACGATGTCGCGTCCTCGGCCATGTCAGGCGGTGAGGTCCCGGTCGCGGGTCAGCCTGCGCTGCCGCAGGTCCGCGACGGTGCGGCAGCCGGTCAGGAACATGACCGTCCGGAGCTCGGCCACGATCGTGCGGATGACCTCGGCGGCCGCGTCGGCGGACCGATCGGCCGCGCGAAGCAGCGGCAGCGCGAGCGCCGCGGCGTCGGCGCCGAGCGCCAGCGCCTTCGCGACCTCGATGCCGTTGCGGAGCCCGCCGGAGGCGATGACGACCCGGTCCGGCAGGACGCGCCGGCAGGTGGCGATGCTCTCGGCGGTCGGGACGCCCCAGCAGGCGAACAGCTCGCCGATGCCGCGGCGGATCGGATCCGCCGCGCGCAGGCTCTCCACCTTCGACCAGGAGGTGCCGCCCACGCCGGCGGTCTCGACGCCGGCGATGGGGAGGTCGCGCATCTTGAGCGCGGTCGGCTCGGAGATGCCGGAGCCCACCTCCTTCAGCAGCACCGGAACGCCGACCTGCGGGACGATCTCGCGAAGCCTCGCCACCAGCGCGCCGAAGCGGGTGTCGCCCTCCGGCTGGACCGCCTCCTGGAGCGGGTTCAGGTGAAAGTAGAACGCGTCGCAGCCGACCTCGCGCACGAGCGTCCGCAGCTCCGGCGCGCCGACGCCCAGGTTGAGCTGGACCGCGCCGATGTTGCCGAACAGGAGCGGGAGGTCCGGGGCAGAGTCCCGCACCGCGTAGCTCGGTCGCGTCGAGGGATCCTGGAGCATGCGGCGTTGCGAGCCGAGCGCGAACCCGACGCGGCAGCGCGCGGCCGCGGAGGCGAGGCGTCCGTTCAGCTCGGCCGCCCGCGGGGTGCCTCCGGTCATCGCGCCGATCACGAGGGGCGCCGCGAGGCGCTTCCCGAGCAGCTCGGTCTCCGTGACCACGTCGTCGAGGTCGATCTCCGGGAGGGCGTCGTGCTCGAACCGCAGCGCGGCGAAGCCGGAAGCGCCGTCGCCCGACTCCACGGCCTCGCCCAGGCACAGGGCGAGGTGGCTGTCCTTGCGCTCGGCGATCGACACCGTCCCTCCCTTCAGCGCAGCGCGCCGCGCGCCGCGCGCACGATGTTGCCGAGGCTCGCCATGCTGTCCTCGACCGCGCTCGGCTCGTAGCCGCTGTGCACCATGCAGTCGGCGCACTTCGGATGGCGGCCGGCGCCGTACCGGTCCCACTCGGTGGTCTCCATGAGCTCGGCGAACGTCGCGACGTGCCCGCCCTCCGAGAAGAGGTAGCAGGGCCGTTGCCACCCGAGGACGCTGTAGTTCGGGCTGCCCCACGGCGTGCACTCGTACTCGCGCTCCCCGGTGAGGAAGTCGAGGTAGAAGGGCGAGTGGTTGAACTTCCAGCCGCGCTCCCGCGCGGGCGCGAGCGCGCGCCGGAACAGGTCGCGCGTCTGCTCGCGGTGGAGGAAGTGCTCCTGGTCGGGCGCCCGCTCGTAGCCGTAGCCGGGCGAGATGGTCATCCCCTCGACGCCGAGCGCGGTCACCTCGTCGAAGAAGCGGTGCAGCTCCTCCGGATCCTGCCCGACGAAGAACGTGCTGTTCGTCGTCACGCGGAAGCCGCGCTTCTTCGCCGCGCGGATCGCCGAGACCGCGGCGGCGTGGACGCCCTTGCGCTGCACCGAGTGGTCGTGGCGCTCCTCGATGCCGTCGAGGTGGATGTTGAGGTTCAGGTGGTCGTCGGGGCGGAGGAGGTCGAGCTTCCGCTCGAGGAGGATGGCGTTCGTGCACAGGTACACGAAGCGATCGCGCTCGATGAGGCCCTCGACGATCCGGCCGATGTGAGGATGGATGAGCGGCTCGCCTCCGGCGACGCTCACGACGGGCGCGCCGCACTCCTCCGCGGCCGCCCAGCACTGCTCCGGCGTGAGCATCCGCGCGAGCGTCTCCTCGGGATGCTGGATCTTGCCGCAGCCGGCGCACTCCAGGTTGCAGCGAAACAGCGGCTCCAGCATCAGCACGAGCGGATAGCGCCGGCGCCCGCGGACCCGCTGCGCGATGATGTACTTGCCGACGGCGATCGCCTGCTTCAACGGGATGCTCATGAGGTGACGCTTTCCTTCCGGAACGATGTACGTCCGCCGAGGTAGCCGCGCTCCGCGAACCAGGCAAGGGCGTCTTCGAACGCGGCGCGCACCGGCGTCTGCGGCAGGCCGAGCTCTCGGACGGCCTTGCCGGCGTCGAAGAACATCCGGCGGCGTGACATGCGGACCGCGTCGAGGGGGACGGCGGGCGGCCTGTGCGTCACCCAGTCGGCGAGCGCGGTGCTCACGGCGCCTGCGGCCCACGCGCACGCGTACGGCAGGCGGACGCGCGGCGCGGGCCGCCCGAGCAGCGCGGACAGCTCGCGCAGGATCTCCGCCAGCGTGAGGTTGCGGCAGCCGAGAATGTAGCGCTCGCCGACGCGGCCGCGCTCGGCGGCGAGCCAGTGCCCCTCGGCCACGTCGCGGACGTGCACGATGTTGAGCCCGGTGTCCACGTACGCCGGCATCCGGCCGCGCGCGAAGTCGACGAGGATCTGCCCCGTCGGCGTCGGCTTCACGTCCCATGGGCCGACCGGCGCGGCGGGGTTCACGATCACGACCGGCAGCCCGCGCCGCGCGTGCTCGAGCGCGGTTCGCTCGGCCTCCAGCTTCGATCGCTTGTAGTGACTCGTGATCTGGCCGGGCGCGATCGGCGTCGACTCGTCGCACGCGTCGGGCAGCGACGCGAGCCCGATCGTACCGACGGTGGACGTGTGGACGACGCGCTCGACGCCCTCGGCGCGGCAGGCGTCCATCACGTTCGCCGTGCCCTTCACGTTCGTCTCGTAGAGCTCCCGCGGATCGCGCGCCCACAGCCGGTAGTCGGCCGCGACGTGGAACACCCGGTCGCAGTCGCGGACCGCGCGCCGCACCGCGTCGGCGTCGCGCAGGTCGCCCTCGACGATCTCGATCCCGAGGCCGTCCAGGTTCGTTCGATCCGAGCCGCTCCTCACGAGCGCCCGGACCTCGACCCCGTGCGTGAGCAGCACCCGGACCACGTTCGCCCCGACGAATCCGGTGCCACCAGTGACGAGGGCCCGGCCGCCGGCGCTCGGGCAGCGTGTTGGGACGTGGGTTTCCATGGAGGAGACGCGTCCACTATTCGTCGAACGTCACCGCGATGGCAAGGATTGCGGGCTCGAGCGTATCCGCGAGGGTGCTCTCGCCCGGGGGAACCGGCCGCGTCGGAGCGACGGGGATCGAGCCGTGTGGTAGGAGAGGGCACGATGCCCGTGACCGCGGAGCTGCAGGGGGGCGGAGCCGCGAAGCACGCCTGGCGCGAAGGCCGCCGCTGGCCGGCGTGGCTGCTCGCCACCACCGCGATCGTGACGGCGCTGCGCGCGGTCTACGCGACGCTGTTCGAGCTCGCGCCGCAGGAGGCGTACTACTGGCAGTACGCGCGCCACCTCGACCTCTCGTACTTCGATCACCCGCCGCTGAGCGCCTGGCTCATCGCACTCTCCGTCCGGGTACTCGGCTCGACCGAGCTGGGGGTGCGCGTCCCCGCGATCCTCGCAGGCGGCGTCCTGACGCTGCTCGTCTACCGGCTCGGGGAGCAGGTCTCGTCGCCGCGTGCCGGCGCGCTGGCGGCGCTGCTCGCGAACGCGACGGTCCTCTTCGGCCTGGGCGCGGTGATCATCACGCCCGACGTGCCGCTCGTGCTGTGCTGGACCGCGGCGCTCGTCGTGCTGTGCGACGCCGTGCTCCCCGACGGGCCCGGCCCCGGTGCGGCGCACTGGCGCTGGTACGCGATGGGCGCGCTCTGCGGGCTCGCGCTCCTGTCGAAGTACACGGCCGCGCTGCTGCCGCTCCAGATCCTCGCCACCGCGCTCGTGCTCCCGCGCGGCCGCGCGGCGCTCCGCACGCCGCACCCGTACCTCGCGGTGCTCGTCGCGCTCGCCGTCTTCTCGCCGGTGATCATCTGGAACGCGCGGCACGAGTGGGCCTCGTTCGGCTTCCAGACGCGGGGCCGGGTCTCGGACTCGGACGGCGCGCACGCGTTCCTCGCCGTGCGATACGTCGGCCTGCAGCTGCTCGCGGTCGGCCCGCTCACGTGGGCCACGCTGCTCGCGTCCCTCGTCTGGCTTGCGCGGCGATGGCGCGAGCCGCGGGCGCGCGTGCTGCTCCTCGCGAGCGCGCCGGGCGTCGCGCTGTTCACGGTGATGAGCCCGTGGATCTTCGTGAAGATGAACTGGGTCGCGCCCGCGTACGTGGGGCTGCTCGCCGCGACGGCGGCGTGGTGGAGCGAGGGCTGGCAGGTCCGTCGAGTGCGGCGCTGGGCGGGCGCGGTGATCGCGGTGGGGGTCCTCCTCACCGGCGTCGCGCACGCCCTCCCGGTCGTGCCGGCGCTGCCGTTCCCCTCCCGCGACGATCTGACGAACGGCTGGCGCGAGCTGGCGCAGTCGGTCGATCGCGAACGCGTCCGCCCCGACGCGCACGGCGAGCCGCTCGTCATCGCGTGGGGTTACAAGCCCGCGAGCGAGCTCGCCTTCTACATGCGCGGGCAGCCCCAGACGCAGTCGGACTCGGCGCTGGCCGCGCCCGGGCTCGCGTACGATCAGTGGCTGCCGTCGGAGCTGCATCACCACGACGCGATCATCGTGATCGACGCACGCCGTCAGCCGTGGGACACCGACGCGCGCATCGCCCGGCACTGCGCGACGGTGGAGCCGCTGCCGCCCGTCACCGTCCACCGCGGCGCCCGCCCGGTGACGACGTTCAGGATGTGGCGCTGCGAGGGGTGGACGGCCGGCCTGGCGTCCTCCGCGCGGAGAACGAACACGTCGCCGAGGAGCACCGTCGCGAGGCGCTGAGCGCTCGGAGAGTGGCCGCCGGATCCCGGTGAGGCGCGGCCGCGAGGGGCGCAGCCGGAGGGGTCGCGAGGAAATACTTCAGATCGTGACGACCTTCGTCGCCGCGGACATCCGCTGCACGATCTCCCGCATGTTGCTCACGTGACCGACCGCGAGTCGCTCCGTGAGACCGTAGAATTCGAGGCAGGTGACGCACGCGAGCAGCTCCACGCCGCCGTCGTCCAGCGCGCGCAGCGCGTCGAGCAGCGAGCTGTCCGACGCGAGGAGCTTCACCGCCGCGTTGTAGAAGACGATCGTCTCCGGCTTGTCGGGGCTCGCGGCGAGCGTCCGCAGGAAGCTGCCCATGATCTTCGAGCCGAGCGCGTCGTCGCCGCGGCCCATCGTCTCGGCGTTCAGCAAGATCACGGTTCCTGCCATCTCTCGATCTCCCGCACCTTGGCGTGCCCGCGAGGAGCCGGTTCAGAACCGGCCCTCGATGCCGATCGGGAACGTGATGTCGGCGCCGCGATACGAGCTGAAGATGTTCTCCGCGACCGCAGCGCGCAGGCGAATCGACCGCGAGACGGCGACGTTCACGCCGACGAGGACGTACGCGGTCGGCGCGTCGAGCTGGACCAGACCCGTCCCGGTGAGCGGCGAGGAGTGCCCGCTCGCCTGCGCGAGGATCGCAACGCGGTTCCCGAGCCGTTGCACGGCCGCGAACTGGATCGCGCCGTACGGCCTCGTGTCGATGTGGACCACCGGAAGGTTCGCGGTCGGAACGACGGCGTCCACCTCGAGCCGCAGCGCCGTGCCGCGCCAGGACCAGGACGCGAGCAGGCCAGCCCCGACGTCGAGCTCCTCGCTGCCGAACGGGATGCGACCGGTCGGAAACTTCACGGCGCCGCGCAGGGCGACGTCGATGCCTGCGAGCGGGACCGGTATGCCGACCTTGAGCCCTGCCCAGACGTCCCCCAGGCCGGCCGCCGTCGCGTCGCTGAGGATGCCGCTGCCGTCGGCGCGCGTGACGACGTAACGCGGCGTGTTCGCCAGGATCTGTCGGCGCTGTGGGTTGAGCCGGTTGAACCAGCTCTCGACGGTCCAGATGACCCCGTCGAGGAAGCCGCCGTAGTCGACGACCGACGGGACCGCGACCTGGGCCTCGATGTTGCGGGCGAGGCCGTACTTGAGGAGGAGGGTCGGCTGGGCGGTCTCGACGTGCACGAGGAGGGAGGGATCCGATCCTCCGTCGGCCAGCAGGATGCTGTTCGAGTACAGGATGTCGAGCTGGACCGCGAGGCGGCCCGCCGCCGTCGTCTGCGGCGCGTCGAACGGGAGCTGCAGGAAGAGCCGCGCCAGCGGGGAGGGCTCGTGCCACGGGATGTGCTCGGGCACCGGCGCGGGCGACGGCTGCCGCGGGCCGCTGTCCGCCGCGTGCGTCGCGGATGCGACCACGAGGAACGATCCCACCGCGATCGCGCGCCAGGTGGACACCCCGCGACGAGTAGCGCCCGGCCGCGCCGTACACCCGCCACGCCGGGGGTACCTCCGGCGGGCGCGCGCCTTCGAGTGAAGCCGATGCGAGGCCACCGGCGACGCGCCGATGCGGTTCTACGGCGGGCTGGTGCTCGTCCCGTGCGGCACGAGCCTGACGGCAGGAGCCTTCACGAGCGCCGCGACGTTCGCACCCGGCGCGATCCGGAGGTCGTCGGCGCTCTTCCGCGTGACGAGCGCGACGAGCGGGAACCCGCAGTCGAGGTGGACGCGGACGAGCGGCCCCTCGAGCGCCGTGACGGTCACCGTCGCGGCGAGGCGGTTCCGCGCGGACGTCGGCGCGCCGTCGCGGGGCTCGAGCGTCACCTCCTCGGCGCGGATGCAGGCGAACACGTCGTCGGGCGCGCCCGCGACGTCGAGCGCGAGGAGCGTCGCGGTTCCGACGGTGACGGTCGCGAGCCCGTCCGACCGCGAGGTGACGTGCGCCGGCAGGACGTTCTCGGTCCCGACCACGCGGGCGACGTCGCGGTCCGCAGGCGCCGCGAAGACCTCCGAGACGGGGCCGGTCTGCCGGATGCGGCCGCCGATCACGACGGCGATGCGGTCGCCCAGCGACAGCGCCTCGGCCCGATCATGCGTGACGACGAGCGCCGGCACCCGCGACGCCACCAGGAGCCGCCGCAGCTCCGTGCGGAGCTCCTCGCGCAGCGCCTGATCGAGCGCGGAGAGCGGCTCGTCGAGCAGGAGGAGCCTGGGGCGCGGGGCGAGCGCGCGCGACAGCGCGACGCGCTGCCGCTGACCGCCGGAGAGCTGCGCCGGGCGGCGATCGAGGAGGTCTTCCACCGCGCAGAGCCGCGCGACCTCGCGAACGCGCTCGTCGCGCTCGGCGCGCCGCAGGCCGTGGACGCCGTAGCCGATGTTCGCGGCGACGCCGAGGTGAGGGAACAGCGCGTACTCCTGGAACAGGAGCCCGACCCCGCGGCGCTGCGCCGGCACGAGGGTCCGGGTGGCGGCGTCGAACCACGTCTCGCCCGCGAAGCGGATGAACCCCGAGTCCGGCGTCTCGAGGCCGGCGAGCGCGCGCAGGATGGTGGTCTTGCCGCTGCCGGACGGGCCGAACAGCACGGTGACCGGCGCCTCGCCGAGCGGGACGTGCGCCTCGGCGGCGATCGCGGGGCCCTCCCGGAACCGCCGCTCGAACCTGAAGCTCAGCGCCCCCATGCGCCCCCGCGGCCGCGCTGGAGCGCGTAGGTCAGGACGAGCACCGCGAACGAGATCGCGAGGAGCAAGAGCGACGTGCGCCCCGCCGCGGCGTAGTCGAGCTGCTCCACGTGGTTGAAGATCGCGATCGAGAGCGTCCGCGTCTCGCCGGGGATGTTCCCGCCGACCATGAGGACCACGCCGAACTCGCCGAGCGCGTGCGCGAACGTGAGCACGCAGCCGGCGAGGATCCCGGGCGCGGCGAGCGGCAGGCTGACCCGCGCGAAGGTGCCGACGCGCGACACGCCCAGGCTGTGAGACGCCTCGACGAGCGAGCGATCGACGCGCGCGAGCGCCGCCGTGAACGGCTGGACCGCGAACGGGAGGCCGTAGATGACCGAGGCGACGAGCAGCCCGCCGAACGAGAACGGGAGCGGCCCGCCGAAGACGTCGGCCCAGGCGCGCCCGAGCGGCGTGCGAGGTCCGAACGCGACGAGCAGGTAGAACCCCAGCACCGTCGGAGGGAGCACGAGCGGCAGCGCCACGACGGCCTCGACGAGCACCTTGCCCCGCCACCTCGTCGTCGCGAGCCACTGCGCGACCGGCAGGCCGACGACGAGGAGCACGAGCGTCGTCAGGGACGCGAGCTGGAAGCTGAGCTTGAGCGCTGCGGTGTCCACGCGGCGGCTCTACTTCGACGGCACCACGTAGCCGAACTTCTCGAGCGTGGCGCGGCCCGGTCCGGAGAGGAACGCGGCGAGCTCGCGCGCGAGCTGCGGATCCCTCGCGCCCCTCAGGACGACGCCGTCCTGGCGGATCCTGTCGTAGGTGTGCTCGGGCACCCGGTAGTGGCGCCCGTCCTGCGAGAGCGGCGGCGCGAGCGCGAGCGAGAGCGGAACGAACGCGGCCTGCGCGTTCCCGCTCTGCGCGAACTGGGCGGTCTGCGAGACGTTCTGACCCATGACGAACCGACCCTTCACCTCGTCGTACACGCCCGCCGCCTTCAGCGCGGCCTCGGCCGCGCGGCCGTAGGGCGCGACCTGGGGGTTCGGGATCGCGAGCTTCTGCACCGAGCGATCCGCGAGCGCCGCGAGCCCCCTGCCGTCGAGATCGAGCTTCGATCCGTTCGGCACCCACACCACGAGCGTGCCGAAGGCGTACGTGAACGGCTCTCCGTCGGCGAGCCCGGCCTCGGCCACCTTCGCCGGGAACTCCGCGTCCGCCGAGAGGAAGAGGTCGAAGGGCGCGCCGTTCTGGATCTGCGCGAAGAAGCTCCCGGACGCGCCGTACGTCGCCTTCACCTCGACGCCGCTCTTCGCGTCGAAGGCCCTCGCGATCTCCTCGAACGCCGGCTTCAGGTTCGCGGCGACGGCGACGGAGACGGAGCGGCCAACCTCGTCGGCGCGCGCAGCTCGCGGCGCCAGCAGGGCGACGGCCGCTGCGGTCGCGGCGGCGAGGGCGGACCGGGAGCGCTTCACGTGAGTTCCCTTCCTGAAACGGGCATCGACACGGACGAACAGGCTACAATGTGTAACATTAGGGCGCATCGCGGGGTACCACGTGACACCCAAATATCCGGACATGTTGACGACGGACGAGGTGGCCGAGCTGCTCCGCGTCCATCCGAAGCACGTCTACAGGTTGCTCAAGAAGGGCCTCCCGGCGCGGAGGGTCGGCGCCGAGTGGCGGTTCGACCGCGCCGACGTGCTGCGCTGGGCGGGAGCACCGGCGCCCGCGCCGGAGCCGGAGCGTGCGCCGGCGGTGTCCGAGGGCGCGCCGTCGGTGATCGCGGCGAACGGGGACCTCCCGGTCCTCGTCCTGCTGCGGCTCCTCGTCTCGCGAGGCCCGCCGCTCGTGGGCCTCGTGCAGACCGACATGGCGAGAGGGCTCGCGCTGCTCGACGCCGGCGCGGTCCTCGCCACGGGCGCGCATGCCGGCGGGTTCCCGACGCACGTGGGCGGCGAGCGGCTCGCCCGCGTCCACCTCGTCCGCCGCGAGGTCGGCCTCGCATCGCCCGCCGGGAGGCCGCTCCCGGAGCTCGCCGCGCTCTCGAAGCTGCGCCTCGCGTCGCGCCCGGGGAGCGCCGGGATCCGCGCGCACCTCGACGCGGCGCTGCGCGCGGCGAGGCTGAAGCCGGAGAGCGTCCACCGGAGATCGCTGCTCCTCGAGTCTCACCTCGAGGTCGTCGCCGCGGTCTCGGCGGGGCGAGCCGACGTCGGCCTCGCGTCGCGGGGCTGGGCGGAGCGGCTCGGGCTCTCGTTCCGCACGATCGCGACCGAGGCGTACGGGCTGCTCGTGAAGGCACGGGACCTCGGCGACGCGCGCATCGTGCGGCTCTGCGAGGTCGCCCAGGGGACGGCGTTCCGCGAGGCGGCCGCCGCGACGCCCGGCTACGACGCCGCCGGCTCCGGCGAGATCCGCTACGACCCGGCGTGAGCGGCGCGTCGGGTGGCCGATCAGGCGCTCCGCGCATCGAACCGCTCGCCGCGCCGCGCGCGACGGAGCGCCGTCGTCGCGGCGAAGTAGCCGCACATCCCGTGCACGCCGGCCCCGGGCGGCGTGGACGCGGAGCACAGGTACAGCCCGGGGATGGGCGTCGACCACGGATTCACCCGGACGACAGGGCGGAACACGATCTGGCGGAGCGACGTCGCGCCGCCACCGATGTCGCCGCCGACGAGGTTCACGTTCTCCCGCTCGAGGTCGGCGGGCGATCGAACGGAGCGGGCGAGCACGACGTCACGAAATCCCGGCGCGAAGCGCTCGATCTGGTGCTCGAGCGCGCTGGTCGCGTCGCCGGCGAATCCGTGCGGCACGTGGCAATAGGCCCACGCGACGTGCCGCCCCGCGGGCGCGCGCGACGGATCGAACGACGTCGGCTCGGAGACGAGCACGAACGGGCGCGCCGGCATGTGACCTGCCGCCGTCTCTCGCTCCGCGGCGGCGATCTCCGGCAAGGTGCCACCGAGGTGCACCGTCCCCGCCCGCCCGCATTCGCTCGCGCGCCACGGGATCGGCGCCGACAGCGCGTAGTCCACCTTGAACGCCCCGGGCCCGTAGCGAAACCGCGCCAGAGCGTGGCGGTAACCGGGTGGCAGCCGCGCGCCGGCGAGCGCCAGCAGCTGGCGAGGCCCGACGTCGAGGAGCACGGCGCGCGCGCCGCGCAGCTCGTCGAGGGACGTCACCCGAGCGCCGGTCACGATCTCGCCGCCCGAGCTCGCGACGAGCGCCGCCAGCGCGTTCGAGATCGACTGTGCTCCTCGAACGGGAATGGGCCACCCCACCGCGTGCGCGCTCGCGCCCAGCAGGAGGCCGAACGCGCTCGTGGGAGCGCTCTCGAGCCGCTGGAACCCGTGCGCCGCGACGCCGGCGAACAGCGCGCGCGCACGTCGACCTCGGAAGCACAGCTCGGCGAGGCGCCGCGCCGGCAGCAACGCGCGCGCGCCGAAGCGCGCGAGGACGATGGGCCGTCGCGGGAGGTGCACGACCGGCGCGAGCACCTCGCGCGCGAGCGCGCCGAAGTCATGCACGAGCGGATCGAAGAGCCGGGCCCACGCCGACGCGTCCGCGCCGAGCGTGGAGCCGGTGTCCTGGATCGAGCGGAGCAGGAGCGCCGCCGTTCCGTCGTCGAATGGGTGCGCGCACGCGATCGGCGGCTCGACGAAGCGAAGCCCATGAGCGTCGAGCGGCAACTCCGAGAAGAACGGCGAGGCGATCGCGAGCGGGTGCACGGCGGAGCAGTGATCGTGGAGATGGCCGGGCAGCGTCAGCGGCAGCGTCCGCGCTCCGCCGCCGATCGTGTCGTTCGCCTCGTGGACGCGAACCTTCCACCCGGCGCGCGCGAGCGTGACGGCCGCGGCGAGGCCGTTCGGCCCCGAGCCCACCACGACGGCGTCGTGGAGCACCAACACCCCGTTCGCCCGTTCATGCCGGAGACGCCGGACCCAGCATGCCGAGGAGCTCGTTCACCTCGAAAGGCTTCCGCATGAACGAGACTCCCGAAGGCGCCCGTCCCGACACGACCACGACCCGGATCGCCTGAAGCGTGCTCGTGCGCTGCAACGACGCGAGGACCTCCCAGCCTCCCAGCACCGGCATCTCCAGGTCGAGGAGCAAGATGCCGGGCGCGTGTTCGGCGATCATCGCGAGAGCGATCCTGCCGTTCTCGGCCTGGCGAACCGTGTAGCCGTGCGCCTCGAGAAGCTGCGCGAGAGCGCCCCGGTTCTCCGGATCGTCGTCGACGACGAGGGCCTCGCGCAACGGCATGTCCCAACGATGCGCATCCCGTCGGGGGAATGCCGTCCGTGGGTCGGCAGAGCGACCGGCTGTCGGGGCCCCGCAGGCATGAAAGGTCGCCCCTGACGGCCAGCCCATGAACCGCGGCCGCGATGACCCGCCCATGACGTTGGAGGCTCATCACCTACCACCATGAAGACACCACCGTCGGAATCGCGCCGCCCGTCAGTTCGGGAGGCAGCGGAGCAAGTGCCGCTGTCGTCCGAACAGCTCCGTTCTTTTCGCGCCGAGCTCGACGCGCTCCGCTCCGAGTACGCCGCGAAGATCGGCGACCGCGACGCCGAGTACATCCGCGGAGTGCGCGCGGTCGCGCGCGCGTCGCGCGCCACCGGCCGCATCCTCATCCACTTCAGCCTCGAGCCCGTCGGCTGGGGTGCGGGGGTGCTCGCCCTCGCGACCTACAAGGTCCTGGAGAACATGGAGATCGGGCACAACGTCCTCCACGGACAGTACGACTTCATGCGCGATCCCCGGCTCAGCTCCGCGACGTACGAGTGGGACATGGTCGGGACGGCGAAGAGCTGGAAGCGCGCGCACAACGCGACCCATCACGTGTTCACGAACGTGATCGGGAGAGACGGCGACTTCGGCTACAAGGCGTTTCGCTTCTCCGACGACGTCGCCTGGCACCCGACGCACCTGCTGCAGCCGCTGCTGAGCCCGCTGAGCGGCCTCTTCTTCCAGTACTCGATCGGCGCCTACGACCTCGGCCTGCTCGACTACGTCCTTCCCGGTCGCGCGAGGACGAACGCGAAGCCGCGCCCGGTCGGCGAGCTCGCCCGCGACGCATGGGCCTTCGTCAGGAAGGCGGCTCGCAAGAGCTTCGTCGAGTACGTGTTCTTCCCGGCGCTCGCGGGTCCGCTCGCGCTCAAGGTGCTCGCGGGCAACGCCCTGGCGGACGCGATGCGGAACGGATGGGCGTACGTCGTGATCTATTGCGGGCACCTCACCGAGCGCACCGCGACCTTCCGCGAGGAGGATCTCGCCGGCGAGGACCGAGCACACTGGTACGCGCGGCAGGTGATGGGCAGCAGCAACTTCGAGACCGGTCGCCTCGGGCACGTCTTGAGCGGGCACCTCGGGTTCCAGATCGAGCACCACCTGTTTCCCAACATCCCGGCCTGGCGGTATCCCGAGATGGCGCCGCGAGTGCGGGACATCTGCGAGCGCCACGGGGTCTCCTACCAGACCGGCGCCCTCGGCTCGCAGTTCGCGAGCGCCATGCGCCGGCTCGTCCGGTTTGCGCTCCCCGGCAAGCGCTCCCGGTCGCGGCCCGTGACGTCACGCTGGAGTCGGCGAGGAGATCGGACGCAGATGACGACGGCCTGACGGCGACGTTCGCCTCACGAGAGGGGGCGTACCGATTGGGAACGTCCGGCAAGGAGCTGACCCGATGGAGCGGCTTCGATGGTGGATCTGGCCCCAGCGCGTGCTCCTCTTCTCCGGCCGAGTGCTCCGCGCGTTCTCACGGAACCGGGGCGTCCTCCTCGCCGGCGGGGTGGGATACAACGCGCTGCTCTCGCTCGTTCCCTTCCTGACGCTGGCGGTGGCCGCGCTCTCGATCGTCTTCGACGAGGCCCGCATCCTCGGCATCCTGCGGCCGGAGCTCTCCGCGCTCGTTCCCCAGCACGCCGACGCCATCCTGGAGGCCGCTCAGACCTTCCTCCACACGGAGGCATCCACCCGAGCGGTCACCGTCGCGCTCATGCTGTTCTTCAGCTCCGTCGCCTTTCACATGCTCGAGGAGGCGGTCGGCGCGATCTTCCACACCTCGAGCCATGCCGCGCACCGGAGCTTCTGGATCTCCGCGCTCCTGCCGTACGTGTTCATGCTGGTGCTGATGGTCGCGCTCTTGCTCGTCACGCTGCTCACCGCCAGCCTCGACGCGCTCGACGCCCAGTCGGTGCGGATCCTCGCGCTGGAGCGGATCGAGTCCGGCATCCAGCTGGCCCTCCGGCTGTCGGGGTTCGTGGGCCTGGTCGTCCTGTTCACGGGCATCTACCGCGTCTTGCCGGTCGTCAGGATCTCCTTGCGCCGCGCGTTCGTCGGCGGCCTCGCGGCAGCCGTCCTGTGGCGGTTGACCGCCGCGTTCATGGTCTACTTCTTCACCAATATCTCGATGGTGAACGTGCTCTACGGCTCTCTCGCCACCGTCATCGTCGTGCTGCTCTCGCTCGAGATCGTGTTCGTGATCCTGCTGCTCGGCGCTCAGGTGATCGCCGAGCTCCAGGCCAGCTCCGCCGCAGGAGTGAGCTGGTACGAAAAGCGCCCGACCTGAGCCTCGCTCGGGACGCGCGCCCATCCGGACCCGCCCCGGCATACCCTCCAGTGCACGGGAACTCTCACGCGCGCGGTGAATGATCGGGGCATGCCGGACAGCAAGCCGCGCGTCGGTCCACAGGTGAGCTTCTCGACCGTGTTCAGGGTGTGTGTGGGCGTCGCGGCGGTCGTGGCGCTCGGATTCTTCCTGTTCAGGACCAAGGTCGCGCTGACGCTCGCGCTCGCCGCGGCGATGGCGGCGGTGGCCTTGAACCACGCGGTCGAGGCGTTGACCGGCCGCGGGCTGCGGCGGTCGCTCGCGGTCACCGCCGTCATGCTGGGGGTCGCAGCGGCGGTCGCCGGGCTCGGCCTGCTGATCATCCCGCCAGCGGTCGGCCAGGCGAAGGCGCTCGCCGCCGAGGCACCCGCGATCTGGGAGAAGCTGCAGCACGCACCGCTCTTCTCCGCATTGAACGCTCGGCTTCACCTCCAGGAGCAGCTGCGGGACTCGGCGCCTGCGGCCGCCGGCGCGCTCACGCCGGTGCTCTCCGCGATCGGCGGGTTCGTCACCGCGCTCGGAGGGCTTCTCGGCTTCCTCTTCCTCACCGTCTTCATGGTGATCTTCGGCGGCGACCTCGTCGCGCTGATCCTCGCCGAGGCGAGCCCCCCCAGCCGTCACCGGTACGAGCGGATCGCCGCCGCCATCTACGTCGCCGTCGGCGGCTACCTCGGCGGATTGCTCGCGATCTGCGCGGTCAACGCGACGCTCGCGACCACCTTCCTCGTGATCATCCGCATGCCGTTCTTCCTTCCGCTCGGGATCCTGACCGGGTTCTCGAGCCTCGTCCCTTACGCCGGCCCGCTCGTGGCAGGCACCGCCGTCACGGTGTTCGCGCTCGTCACCGTCGGCGTCTGGAAGGCGCTCGCGACGGCGATCTACTTCATCCTGTACGGACAGCTCGAGGGGAACGTGCTCGCCCCGCTCGTCTACCGGCGTACCGTCGACGTGAACCCCCTCGTCACGCTCCTCGCCATCCTCTTCCTCGCCGAGTTCATGGGTGTGTTCGGCGCGATCGTCGCGGTGCCCGCCGCCGCGGTCGCCCAGATCATCGCTCGCGAGCTGCTGGCGCTGCGAGGTGAGCGGATCAAAGCAGGTCCTCGCCGCGAGTCCTGACCGAATCGACGAGGTGGTGAATGGCGCCGTCTTCGTCCCGCACGTTCATCGCGTCTCCAGCTCGACGTGTCCGAGCACCAGCCGCAGCTCGTGGACGCCGCCGTCCTCGCTGAGGGGCACCGCGCGAGGATCGACCGGCACGCCGTCGAGCTGCGCCGACGCGATCCCGCGGCAGCGCCCGTCGGGATTGGTGAGCGAGATGTCGTAACGGGTCTCCCCGACACGCCAGCTGATCGCGTACCCAGGCCACGAGGCGGGGATGCAGGGATCCATCTCGAACGTCGCGCCGCGGCGCCGCAGGCCGAGGATGCTCTCGAGCCCGGCGCGGTAGAGCCAGCCCGCCGATCCGGTGTACCACGTCCACCCCGCGCGCCCTTCGTGCTCCGGGTGACCACAGACGTCGCCGGCGACGACGTACGGCTCGCCCTCGTAGTGCGCGACGTCGGAGCTCGACCGCGTGTGGTTTATGGGGTTGAGCATGTGGAACAGCTCGGCGGCCTCGTCGCCGCTCCCGAGGCGCGCCAGCGCCATGACGAGCCACGCCGCCGCGTGCGTGTACTGGCCGCCGTTCTCGCGTACGCCCGGAGGGTAGCCCTTGATGTATCCCGGCTCCTGGGCCGAGCGATCGAAGGGCGGATCGAGCAGCAGGACGATTCGCGCGCGGCGCCGCACGAGGTGCGTGCGGACGGCGTCCATCGCGCGCTCTGCGAAACGCGTCGGCACCGCCCCGGAGAGCACCGCCCACGACTGCGCGATCGAGTCGATCTTGCACTCGTCGCTCTGCGTCGAGCCGAGGGGTGTGCCGTCGTCGTAGTAGCCGCGGAGATACCACTCGCCGTCCCAGGTCCGCTCGAGGGCGGCCGCGAGCCTGGCTGCCTGGGCCCGGTAGCGTTCGGCGCGCGTCGGCTCTCGCGCGTCGCACAGCATCGCGAACTCGAGCAGCACCGTGTGCAGGAAGAAGCCGAGCCACGTGCTCTCGCCGCGCCCCTCCCGCCCCACGCGGTCCATTCCGTCGTTCCAGTCGCCGGTCCCCATGAGCGGCAGGCCGTGAGTCCCGGCCGTCGTCGCATGTTCGATCGCGCGGACGCAGTGCTCGAAGAGCGACGCCTCCTCCGCCGACACGAGCGGCTGCGTGTACGAGTCCGTGGCATCCGGCGCGAGCGCAGGCGCCTCGAGGAACGGCACCCGCTCGTCGAGCACGCCTGCGTCACCGGTCGTGGCGACGTACTGCGCCACGGCGTACGGCAGCCAGAGGAGGTCGTCCGAGCAGCGCGTGCGAGTGCCGCGTCCACTCGGCTCGTGCCACCAGTGCTGGACGTCACCCTCGGTGAACTGGCGGGCCGCGGCGCGCAGGAGGTGCTCGCGAACGAGGCTCGGCGTGGCCAGCGTGAGGGCGAGCACGTCCTGGAGCTGATCGCGGAACCCGAACGCGCCGCCGGGCTGGTAGTAGCCTGAGCGCGCCCAGATCCGGCAGCTCAGGTCCTGCTGGAGGAGCCAGCGGTTCATGAGGTGGTCGAACGAATCGTCGGGAGTGCGGACCTGCACGGCGCCGAGCGACTCGTCCCAGCGGCGCCGCACGGCTTCGAGCGCCGCCTGTGCGGCCTCGACCCGTTCGTGCCGATGCACCAGCTCGCGCACGTGTGCCACGTCTCTGCCCTCGCCGAGGAGGAAGGCGACCCGCCGGGTCTCGCCCGGACCGAGCGCGACCGCCACGTGGAGCGCCGCGCACGGATCGAGCCCGGGTCCGAAGCGTCCCGAGAGCGCCTCCTGCTCGAGCGCCGCGGGGCGCGCGAGCGAGCCGTTCCGGCCGATGAACGAGGTGCGGTCCCCCGTGACCGAGCGCGGCGGCTCGCTCGCCGACGCGAACGCGACCCGCCCCGAGAACTCGTGGTTGAAGGCGCTCGTCGCGAGGAGGGCTCCCGTCTCGGGGTCCTGGTCGGTGACGACGTGGAGGTGCTGTCCCGCCTGCGGCGGCCCCAGGATCCACTCGCTGTAGGCGAAGACGCTCAGGCGCCGCGCCACGCCGCTGTGGTTCGTCAGCGACAGGAGCGACAGCTTCACCGGATCGGTCGGGTCGACGAAGACCTCGAGCGTGTGGTCGATGCCGCTCGTCGCGCGCGCGAACCGCGTGACCCCCGCCGCGTGGCGGATCACGAACCGACCGCTCGCCGGCGTCCGCGGGAGCGGTCCGGGCGTCGGCGACCATGCTGCACCGGTGTCGTCGTCGCGGACGAAGATCGCCTCGGCGGTGGGATCGCACACCGGATCGTTCGCGAACGGGGTGAGGCGGTTCTGGCGGCTGTTCTCCGACCACGTGAAGGCGGACCCGGAGGCCGTGACGATCGTCCCGAAGAGCGGGTTCGCGATGACGTTGGCCCACGGCCGAGGCGTCTCCTGGTTCCCCTCGAGGACGATCACGTAGTCCCGCCCACCGTCTGCGAAGCCGCCGGTCCCGTTCGAGAAGGAGAGGGGAGGTACCGCTGGCTGTCCAGGCTGCGACGGTGGCTGAGTCGCGGGAGCGACCGCGGCGCGCGGGGCGCGCGCTGCAGGGGCGTCCTCTTTCACCCGCGGGGCCGGACGGTCGAGCTGCTGCGCCAGCCCTCCGCGATCGTCGGCGAGCACGGCGCGCGCGACCGCCGCGAGGAGGACGCGCTCGGGCTCGGGCATGCGGTCCGCGCGCAGCAGGTACGCGCCGCCCGGCCGGTGCTTCCACGTCCTCCACGGGCCGTTGTCGAGGATCTCGGCGAGCCGGGCGTGCACCTCGTCGAGGTAGCTGACGGGGTGCTCGTTCAGGATCACGACGTCGGCGCTGAGGCCCTTGAGGCGCCAGTACTCCTGCGCCTGCAGGACCTGGCGCACGAGCCCGAGGTCCGCTCCGGCGACGCGCACGAGGAGGATCGGCAGATCGCCGGAGATGCCTTGGCCCCAGAGCCCCTCCTGACCGAGCGCGTTGCGGGCGACGACGTCCGGGTGGGCGCGGAGCGACGCGTCGTCGTACAGCACGCGCGACGCGAGGCGCTCGAACAGCATGGCCTCGTCGCTCGACACGTCGAGGTGACGCAGGGCGCTCTGGGCGTGCGCGAACGCCATGGCGAACGTCCGCGCGGTCGCGCTGGGATCCCGGTACCGCTGCGCGAGCGCCAGCGCCGTCTCCCGGGTCGAGGCCACACCGGTCGCGAAGGAGAGCCTCACGACGGCCCCCGGGGCGAGCCGCAGCCGCTGCCGCAAGCTCACGATCGGATCGAGCAGGACACCGGTGGTCCCGGTGAGCGCGCGACCGTCGAGCGCCTGCGGGTCCTCCGGGCCACGCCCCCGCCCGAGGAAGCGCGCGCGGTCGGTCTCCCACTCGACGGCGCCCTGGCTGCGGCCCTCGTGGCTCATGACGTGAACGGCCCAGAGCGCGGCGTCGTCGGGAGCCCGCGGGCGCCGCCGGCAGAGGAGCGCATTGCTGTCCGGGAGGTACTCCGTCTCGACGAAGAGCTTCGCGAAGGCGGGGTGGGCGAGATCGTCGGCGTGCGGCGCGAGCACCACCTCGGCGTAGCTCGTGACCTCGATCTCGCGCGGGCGGTCACCCTGGTTGGTGACCGCGAGCCGACGCACCTCGACATCGTCCTCCGGTGACACCGCGACGTCGAGCTGGGTCGCGAGACCCTCGAAGTGGCGCTGGAACGTCGCCTTCTCCGCCGTGAACGTCACGACGTCGTCCTCCGCGTCCTTCGCGATCGGGTGGTGCGTGGCGGACCAGACCGATCCGCTCCGGACGTCGCGCAGGTAGATGAACTGGCTGCCCGGGTCGCGCGTGAAGTCGTGCCGCAACCGCGTGACCGCGCGTCCCCGGCAGCTG
>DASSQI010000241.1:0-5174 GCA_035702585.1 Anaeromyxobacteraceae bacterium | reverse complement strand
CGAGTTCAGGGAGCAGGTCGCCGCGGCGGTGAAGGTCAAGGAGGAGGACGCGGCGCGGCGGTTCCGGAACGAGTTCCAGGGCGCGGTGCGGGTCCTGAGGCAGAAGCCGACGGCGCAGCCTCGCTCGAAGGAGCCGCGGCGCAACCTGAGGCCTCGCGTCGCCGCCCAGGACACAGGGAAGCGCATCGGGGCGCTCGAGTCGTTGAAACAGTTCGTGAAGGATTACCGAGCCGCGCTCGCCAGGCGACGCGCGGGCGACGCCAGCGCAGTCTTCCCAGCCGGCACGTACCTGATGCGCGTTGCGCACGGCGTGCCGTGCGTCGCCTTCGGGTAACGCGCCGCTCTTCCAGCAGCCCGTCGTTCCCTCCGAAAAACCACACTGCAACGCGCCACAAGGGCGCCTGCGGACAGGCTCGTCCTGAGATGCCTGGCGCGGCGGCCGCGGGCGGGAGCACCCTCGCCATTCACGGACAGTGACGCCGGACTCTGGGTCCGGCAAAAAAAACAAAACCCCCGGGACCGTTGCGGTCCCGGGGGGTCCAGGGGGCTCGACGGGGAGCCGGGTGCGTCAGCGGATGCGGCCGGTGGTGTGGCAGGCCATGCACATCGCGTTCTTGCGGATGTCACCCTCGTCGTGGTGCCAGCCGCCGGGGTGCGGGTTCACGCCCGCGATCCCGCCGACGGTGTGGCACTGGACGCAGACGGACGCGGCGCCCTGGTCGTGGCAGCCGGAGCACTTGATGATGTCGCGCCGCGCCTCGGCGGAGTGACGCGAGAGCCAGCCGGGCGGGTGGGGATCGTTCTGCAGCCCGCGCGACAGCCCCTGCACCGCGTGGCACGACTCGCAGAACTGCGTGCCGTGGCACTTCCGGCAGCTCGCCGGATCACGCGCCGCGTCGAGCTGGTGGATCGACACGTAGTCGCCGCGGTGGATGAAGTCGGTGCGGACGTTCTCGGGGAACCGGATCTCGGGCCGCAGCGGCACCGTCGCCGTCGCGTGGCACGTGGCGCAGTACGTCTGGTCGTGGCACTGCGCGCACGTCTCGGCGCTGTTCTTCGCGAGCCGGCCGTGGTCCTTGCGGATGAAGTTGCCGGTGTGGCTGAACTCGACGAACTGCGCGATGGGCTCCGCGCGGTAGCGCTTCAGGCTCACGTGGCATGGCGTGCAGCGCGCCTCGGCCACCTCGACCTGGTGGTAGTGGCACGCCGTGCACCTGTTCATCGGCGGCGTGGTGACGCCGCGCTCGCCCGGCTCGGGCAGCACGACGTGACACGTCTTGCAGGCGTCGGCGCCCTTCTTGCCGACCCGCGACATGTGATTCGTGTGCGAGAAGTTGATCGTGTACTCGCGCTTCCCGCGCGCGGGCGGCGTGTGCGCGGCGTCCTTGTCGTGGCACTCCTGGCACTTCTCGCCCGTCGGCAGCGGCGCGACGCCGAGCCGCTCGGCCTTTGGAATGTCGGAGTGGCAGTCGGTGCAGTCGAGATCGACGTGCGCCGAGTGCGGGAAGGTCGTGTCACCCGCCGTGCGCGGCGGCACCGGCTTCTGCACGCGGGCGTTGCTGCATGCGGCCGCGAGCATCGCGGCGAGGACGATCGGCAGCGCGCGCATCAGCGCACCTCCCTCGTGACGTAGATCTGGTCGTAGACGAGCTTGGCGAGGACGTCGAAGTGACGCGTCAGGTACGGTGTCGTCCCGCCGGTGCCTGCGACGAGGACCTTGAAGCCTTGCATGAACCTCCAGCCGACGGTCCCGGTCGCGGTGAGCGCCAGGTCCTCGCCGTTGATGCTCCGCTCGAGGAAGTAGGACACGACGTCGACGGTCACGTCGAAGGGCCCGCGGCCGTGCGCGCCGAACGCGCGCGCCATCCAGTAGCCGCCGTTCGCGAGCTGAGTGCCGCCCGGGCTGACGAGGACGGCGGCCTCCGCGCCGACGTCGGTCCGCGGCCGGAGCGTGTAGATGCCCCTCGCGCGCGCGCGGTGGCCCGTCCCCGGGTCCTCGAGCAGCGCGTGGTAGTCGACGTCGAGGACGAGCGCGCGCAGCGGCTCGAGGCGGGCCCAGCCGCCGACCTCGTTCCGCTCGTCGTTCGCGAAGACCGAGAGGATCGACGTGCGCGGCAGGAACAGGTCGGGCTCGACGTGACGGTACTCGGCCGCGGCCTGGAGCCGCCGCGAGCCACGCCACGACAGCGACGCCTCGCCCTCGCCGAGGCGCTCGTCGTAGAGCGAGTAGAACGCGCTGCCGGCGAGCTGCAGGCTCGACGGCAGGAACACCCGGAAGTCGGCGCCGAGATCGCGGCGGCTCGGGTCGCCGCGGTCGTTCGCGATCATCGTCGACGCGCCGACCTCGAGCCGAGCGGGCAGGTAGTAGAAGACGCGTCCGCCGGTGGCGAAGTTCGCGCGGGTGTTGCCGATGGAGCCGTAGCCGAGGCCGCCGCGGGCGCCGAAGCGCGGCGAGACCGGCGAGCCGGCGAACGCCGAGACGCCAAAGTTCGCCGGCAGCCGCAGCCGGATCTGTCCGCCGTCGAGGTGCACCATGCGCGAGGTGCCGTCCGGCACCATCTGGCGACCGACGCGCACCGTGAGCCGGCGATCGAGCAGATCGCCCTTCACGTAGGCGACGTCCACGTCGCCGGAGACGCGGCGATCGGTGAACGAGCCGCCCTGCCAGGCGCGGACGTCGTTCAGGTCGACCGCGCCCCACAGCGAGAGCGCGACCTCGACGTCCTGCGCGAACGACGTCGAGACGTCGCTCGCGGTGATCGACATGATCTCGAAGATCGGGAGCGTGTGCTCCAGCTGGCCCTGGATCGCGTTCTCGCGGGAGAGCAGCAGCGTCGTGGAGTTGGCGCGAATCGTGTCGGCGCGTGCGGCGCCCGCAGCGATCGCGAGCATCGCCAGCGCCACCAAGCGGAGCCGGTTCATCGCTCACCATCCATGAAAGGTGCGGGTCCGGCGCCCCAAGCTCGTCTGACTTCCATTGAACCCTCCATCGCCGTCGCAACGCGCGCGGCGCCCGTCGGAACCCCGTGGACGATCTCACACCAGATCGGGCGCTCTCTTGCTCTGCGTCAGGTGCGGGAGGTTACACCGCGCTCGGGACTTCGCTGGTGGGTGCGATTAGCTTCATCGCACGATGACCCAAAAGGTCTGCGCCAGGTGGATCACACTCGCGGTGCTGATCGCCGCCGTCGCGGGGTGCGCGCGGGCCACGGCGACCCGGCGGGGACGTCCGACGGCGTCGGGCGCGGTCGGACGGACGTTCGCGCTGGAGGCGCCGATGCTCGACGGAGCCCCGGTGCGCCTCGAGCCGTCCACGGGCAAGGTGCGTGTCGTCGACCTGTGGGCGAGCTGGTGCGAGCCCTGCCGGAACGCGTTGCCGCACCTCGATCGTCTGGCGCGCGATCTGGGCCCGCGCGGCGTCGAGGTGTACGGAGTCGCGCTCGACGAGGATCGCGCGGACGTGACGGCGTTCCTCCGCGAGGTGCCCGTCCAGTTCCCGATCCTGTGGGATCGCGGCGGCGTGAACGCGGCGGCCGCGCGGCTGCCCGCGCTGCGCCTGCCGACGACCCTCATCGTGGACCGGCGCGGCGTCATCCGCTTCGTCCACGAAGGCTGGGCGGAGCGCGTCGCGCTCGAGCAGCGCAGGCAGGTGGAGGAGCTGCTCAGCGAGTGACCGAATCCGCGGTCGCGGCAGGGCGGATCTCGAACTTCACCCGCTGCGCCTCGGCCTCGACCGCCGCGTGATCCTCGACGAGCGCGGGGATCAGCCACAAGGCCATCTCGTCCGCTTCCCACGTGTAGCGCTCGCCGTTCATGAACACGCGCCCCTGCGCCACCGCGGACGTGACCTCGAGCAGCGGCACGGCCGCGAGATCGCGCACCATCGCCTCGAACCGGCCCTGCCGCGCCGGATCCACGAACCTGAAGTTGTGACGCGCGGGGAAGGCCGTGTGGTAGTGCGCGGGGCGGAAGACGACGCCCGCGAGCTCGAGGCGCCGCGCGATGAGCGCGAGGAGCTCGCCGAACTCGCGCGCGAGGCCGAGTCCGGGCACCTCCTGGCCTGGGAGGCGCGGCCGCGCCGCGCTGAAGCGCGCGATCGGGTTCCGCATGTGAAGCCAGTGGACGTAGAGCACGTCGTGCCCGGCGACGCGCCGCTTCTGCAGCACGAGCTCGACGATGATGTGCTCCTCGCCGCCCGCCTCGGCGTAGAGCCGCGCGCGCTCGCCGGGGTTCGTTCGATCGATCTCGACGCGGAACTGGCCATACCCGATTCGCTGCAGGTACCCGAGCACGCCATAGCGGTAGAGGCTGTGCTCGAGGCCGGCCGCCGTGTAGTAGCCGAGGAGGAGCAGCCGCCGACCGTCCCCGCACGCGCCGAGCCCGAGCGCCTCCTCGAGGTCCGACGCGGTGAACTCCGGGTCGCCCGCGAGCTTCGACGGCGAGAGCTCCGCCATGATGCCGGCGAACCGAGCGCCGAGCGGATCGTAGCGCTTCGGGATCGACGCGTCGCTGCCGGTGGCGAGCGCCATGCCGGTGCCGCCGAGCACCTTCCAGGCGTCCGCGTGGTACCCGCCGCCGGGGAGCCACACCGAGCCCACGCCCTCGAGCGCCGCGGCGACCTCGAGGTCCCGCCTGCGTGCCCCGGCGAGCGTCAGCGCGAAGCGCCCGAAGCGATCTCCCGCGAGGACGTCGCCGCCTGCGATGACGAACGCGACGCCTGGTCGCGGCATGCGGCGGATGAGCGCGTCCAGCGCGGCGAGGTACGCGTCGTCGCCGGTGCCCTCCGGCAGCACGGTCTCGTCGCACCGCGCGAGCGGCCCCCAGTCGGAAGCCGACAGCGATCCGATCCACGTGTCCGGGTCGGATTCGAGGCAGGCGGCGGTCCCGTCCGGCGGGTGCGCGTCGAGGTCGAGCACCACCGCCGTCCCGCGGAACCCCTCGACCCGCAGCGCCGCGAGCGCCACGGCGATGTCGTTCACCGGGCAGAACCCGCCGGCTGCGTTCGGGCCGGCGTGATGGAACCCGCCGAGCAGGTTCAGCGTGGGAGCGCGCGTGCGCAGCGCCTCGCGCGCCGCCGCGAGCGTGGCGCCGCAGGCGAGGCGCACGGTCGTGAGCACCTCGTCGACCGGCACGTCGGATGGATCGACGGCGTAGATGCGCGCGAGCGCCTCGGG
>DASSQI010000240.1:0-11216 GCA_035702585.1 Anaeromyxobacteraceae bacterium | reverse complement strand
GCACTCCCGGTTACGCTGCCTCGTCGCCGCGGCGACGCGTCCCGCTGTCCGACCCCGACGACGTCGCGCGCCGCCCCCTCGATGCCCTCGGGCGGGGGCCGACCGTCGTCACCGGCGCGTTGAACCGCGTGGCTGCGTTCGCGTTCTCGCGGCTGCTGCCGCGCCGGGTCTCCATCCGCGTCATGGGACGCGCGACGCGCCGGCTCTACGAATGAACCGGACCGTCACGATCCGCCGGACCGGGGCGAAAGAGCTCGCCCGCGATCGAGCGCTGCTGGTGCTCGTCTACGTCGTCGCTTTCGCCGCCGCCTCTGGCGTGAGCTGGGCGCTGCGCGACCGCCACCCGATCCTGGTCGTCGCCGCCGCCGACGTGGTCGCGACGTTGGTGGTCTTCGGCGCGAGCTTCCTCGCCGACAACTCCAGCATCTACGATCCGTACTGGAGCGTCGCGCCGGTACCGATCGCGATCTACTGGGCGATGACGTCCGGCGACGGCGGCAGCTCGCTCCGCAGCGCCTGGGTCATCGCGGTGGTGTGCGCCTGGGCCGTGCGGCTCACCGCCAACCAGCTCGCGCGCTGGCAAGGGCTCGAACACGAGGACTTCCGCTACGTGGAGCTGCGCGCCCGCAGCGGCTCCGCCTACTGGCCGCTCAGCCTCCTCGGCATCCACCTCATGCCCACGATGTGGGTGTTCCTGGGGCTCCTCCCGATCTACCCGGCGCTCGCGGGCTCGGGCCGGCCGTGGAACGCCGTCGACCTGGCCGCGTGCGCCGTGGCGGGCGGCGCCGTGGCGCTCGAGGCGATCGCGGATCGGCAGCTGAGGCAGTTCCGTCGGCGACGTCGCGACCCGCAGGACGTGCTGCGCTCGGGCGTGTGGAGGTGGAGCCGCCACCCGAACTACCTCGGCGAGATGCTGTTCTGGTGGGGGCTGTGGCTGTCGGGCGTCGCCGCTGCGCCGGGGTGGGCCTGGACGGCGATCGGTCCGCTCGCGATCACGACGCTGTTCGTGTTCGTCAGCGTTCCCTGGATGGACCGGCACATGGCGGCTCGCCATCCGGCGTTCGCGGGCCACCTGCGCGCGACGCCGGGGCTCCTGCCGTGGCCTCGGCCGCGCAGGTGATCAGCGGCCGAGGCCAATCAGGCGCTGTGCCTTCTGGGCGGTTGCGGGCGGTCCCGATAGGCATTCACTTGAAGCTCGTGCGCGAGGCGACACTCGACACGCCCGCCAGCGCCGGCAGGCGTACCACCCGGGCCGCGCTGCGCGTCATCGCCTGCGTCGCCCTCGCGCTCGGCGTGTGGCAAGCGCGCGAGGTGCTCCTGCTCGGGTTCGTCGGCGTGCTCGTCGCGGTCGTCTTCTCGTTCCCGGTGCGCTTGCTCGAGCGCGTGGTGCCACGCGGTGTCGCGGTGATCCTCGTCCTCGTGGCGCTCGTCGGCGGTCTCGGATCGGCGGCATGGATCGCCGCTCCGGCGCTCAACGAGCAGGTCTCCTCCGTTCGCGAGAGCGCGCCGCGCGCGGTCGCACGTGCCCGCAAGTGGATCGCCGCCGCGGAGCGTGGCGATCAACGCCCCGCGGCAGCGGCCAAGGACGCGGCCGGTGACGGCTCCGCGACGCGCAAGCTGGCCGAGACCGCAGCGGAGGGCGCGTTGGGCGCCGCCGTGGCCGGAGTGAGCGCGGTGATCGAGACCGTCCTCGTGATCGTGCTCGCGGCGTTCCTGGTGCACGAGCCGGATCTGTATCGACGGGGTATCCGTCGCCTCGCCCCACGGAGGCACGAGGCCGTGTTCGACGAGCTGTGGCGGCGGCTCGCGGACGGGCTGCGCCGCTGGGTCGGGGGAATCCTCGTCGCGATGTGCATCATGGGCACGTTGACGGCAGCGGGTCTCCTGGCCGCCGGGATCGAGAACTGGCTGCTCCTCGGCGGCATCACGTTCCTGGGGACGTTCGTCCCGTACGTGGGCGCCGTCGCGAGCGCGATCCCGGGGCTCGTCGTGGCGTTCGGGGAATCCACCAGGCACTTCTGGCTCGCGCTGAGCGTCTACGTCGGCATTCACGTCATCGAGGGCTACATCGTGGAGCCGCTCGTCATGCGACGCGCCGTGGAGCTGAACCCGGCACTGCTCCTCGGTGGCCAGGCGGTCTTCGGCGCCATCTTCGGGCCGCTCGGGCTCATCGTGGCCTCGCCGGCGATGGTCTGCATCCAGATCGCGGTCGAGTATCTGTGGGTCGAGCACCGGCTGCAGAAGTCGGTCGCCGCCTGAGTCGACCCGCGGCATCCGGCCGCACGGCCCCGCGCGGCGGCGTCGTCGTGGCGTCTCGGGTCACGCCCCGTGGACGCTCGGCGCAGCGGCTCGGCACTGCGCATCTACAGCGCGCGATGTACCTCACGTGATCGGTTCGCGACCTGGCGCAACTTCGGCAGGCGGGACCCGTCCTCGACCCCTGACAGTTCGCCCGGTCAAGAGCCCCGAATGAACGATTCGCCCGTCGCGAAGTCCAGATCGCTCGACGTCTACCTGTCCGAGATCGCCGCGTTCGACCTGCTGACGGTCGCCGACGAGCAGCGCCTGGCGCGGAGCTTCAGGAAGGACGGCGACACGCGGGCCGCCCACCAGCTCGTCACGGCCAACCTGCGCTTCGTCGTCAAGATCGCGTGCGAGTACCGATCGTACGGCTTCAACATCGCCGAGCTCGTCCAGGAAGGAAACATCGGGCTGATGAGAGCCGTGGAGAAGTTCGATCCGGACAAGGGCATCCGGCTCCTCTCATATGCGGTGTGGTGGATCCGCGCGTTCATCCAGAACTTCGTCCTCAAGTCCTGGTCACTCGTGAAGCTCGGGACGACGCAGGCCCAGCGGAAGCTGTTCTTCTCCCTCGCACGTACCCGGCGCGAGATCGAACGAATGAGTGCCGACCACGGAATGAGCTCCGACGGCGAGGATCTCACGAAGATCGCGAGGAAGCTGAACGTGAAACCCCGCGAGGTGGCAGAGATGAGTCAGCGCATGCTCGGGCGCGATCTTTCCCTCGACGCGCCGGTCGGCGAAAGCGGCAGCGACACCCACCTCGATTTCGTCGCCGGCGGGGGTCCATCGCAGGAGGAAGCGCTGTCGACGGTGCAGGAGCGTACGATCCTGCAGTCGCGCGTCTCGGTCGCGCTCGCCCGCCTCGACAGCCGTGAGCGTTACATCATCGAGATGCGCTTCATGAACGACACGCCGATCACGCTGACGGAGCTTGGAGCCCACTTCGGCTTCTCGCGCGAGCGCGCTCGGCAGCTCGAGCTGCGCGCCAAGGAGAAGCTGAAGCGGGAGCTGCGCGGACTCTCCGCCCAGCTCGACTCGCCGATGGCTGCTCGATGCTGACGCGACCGTCAGTGGACGCTCGCGGCATGACGGGGGTCGACGATCGCGCACTCCTTGATCTTGTAGAGCACGGCCTTGTAGCTGATCCGCAGGCGCGACGCCGCCTGGCGCTTGTTCCAGCCGGTCTTCCGCAGGGCGACGAGGATCGCGTCCCGCTCTGCGATGCGGGCGGCGTGCTTCCCCACCTGCTTGAGCGGTGCATCATCGGGTAATCGAGCGAGGATGCTCGCCAGGAGAGGCGTCACGGCGTCGATCGACTCAGCGTCGACGCACGGGGTTGCGCGCGCCGCGTCCGCCGCACACCGCGGCGTCAGCTCCGTCAGCACCGTGGCAGGGTCCTTCAGGACGACGAGACGGCGAACGAGGTTCTCCAGCTCGCGCACGTTGCCCGGCCAGTCGTGGGCCTGGAAGCACTCCATCAGCTCGTCGGGGATCCGGTCGAAGCCGCCTTCGTACCGGCGGAGGTACTTGTCGAGGAAGAAGCGCACCAGCGGCGCGATGTCCTCCTTGCGCTCGCGTAGCGCCGGCACGTGTACGGTCACCACGTTCAGCCGGTAATAGAGGTCCTCGCGAAACCTGCCGCTCGCGATGTCGCTCTCCAGGTCGCGATTCGTCGCCACGATCACCCGCGCGTTGACGCGAATCGGGCGCGTGCCGCCTATGCGGTAGTACTCCTCGTCCTGCAAGACCTGGAGGAGCTTCGCCTGGAGGCGCGGGGCGATTTCGCCGATCTCGTCGAGGAAGAGGGTTCCCTCGTGGGCCAGCTCGAACTTCCCGGGGCTGTCCGCATGCGCACCCGTGAACGCGCCCCTCTCGTGCCCGAACAGCTCGCTCTCGAGCAGCTCGGCAGGGAGCGCGGCGCAGTTGATCTTCACGAAGGGCAGCGCGGAACGCTTGCTCGCGGCGTGGATGTGGCGCGCGACCACGTCCTTCCCGACGCCGGTCTCGCCGACGATCAGCACCGGGACGTCGGTATCCGCCACCTGCTCCGCCAGCGCCCACACACGGCGCATCGCAGCCGAGACGGTGATCTCTCCGGCACCGCCCGTGTCCATGACGAACCTTCTTCCTTTCCGGTGCGCTCACGTGACGCGGCACGCGAACGTCTTCCCGCCGCCGAGAAGCTGCGTTCCGTGCTCCGCATCCGCACGTACCCGCCTGCCCGGCGACCTCAGGTCCGCCTTTCGGCCGTTGAACATCGCGATCCGCCAGCAAACCGTCGGGCGCGTCCGCTGCTCTCAGGCGCGCCGACTCACATCCCGTGAGCGCGAACGGAGACGCACGATGAACGACACGAACGGAAACAAGAAGCTGCAGGTGCTGGCGGTGATCGACCGCGAGGACAAGCCGACGATCTGGCGGCACGTCGGGGTCGCCTTCTCGAACCGCGACGGCAGCCTGACCCTCTACCTCGACGCGTTCCCGATCGGCACGAACAAGCTGCAGGTCCGCGAGGAGCGCGAGCGGCCCGCGACAGGAGCCGCGCCGGGCGGCAACGGACTGCGCCGCGACGCGTTCGGCGGCCTCGACGAGGCGCAGTCGTGAGGCGAGTGCTCGCCGTCGCCGCAGTGCTCGGTGCGATGCTCCAGGCGAGCCCGGCCGCGGCGAAGACGCCGCTGCGCAGCGGCGAGCGAATCGATCTGAACCGGGCGACGCTCACCGAGCTCATGCGGCTGCCGAGCGTCGGCCGCAAGCGCGCCGAAGCCATCATGGCGCAGCGCGGGCGAAGGCCGTTCCAGCGCGTCGACGAGCTCGCGAAGGTGAAGGGCATCTCGGCGGGGTGGATCGCGAGGAACCGCGCTGTGCTCGCGGTGGGCGAACCGAGCCCGTCCGCTCCACGCGCGCGCGGCGCCGCACTGGCGACGCGCTAGCGAGGGTACGCAGTGAACGACGTGGCGCCGCCGGAGCGGGATCAATCGATCCGGCGGCGCGCAATGTGACCTACTTCTGCATCGGCGGCATCGCGCACCCGCCCGCGCTCATCGGCATGAGATGCCACATTCCCATCATGCCGATGTCCTCGTGCTCGAGGATGTGGCAGTGGAACATCGTCATCCCGCCGAAGTCCCTCACCGGGATGCGGAACGTCGCGCTCCCCCACTTCGGGATGATGATGGTGTCCTTCCACGCGGCGACGCTCGTGTACAACGCCGCGTACTTCGCGACGGCCGCGTCGCCACCGGACAACGTCAACAGCTGAGCATCGTTGACGTGCTGATGCCACGGGTGGTCCATCCCGCTGTCGTTCACCACTTCCCAGATCTCGTCGTCGCCGACCATCGAGTGGCGCTCGGTCGCGCTGATGCTCCCGTCCGCGAGAACCTCGAAGCTGACGCCGTTGATGTATCCCCGCCCCATTCCCATGCTGAGCGCGAAGCGTGGGCGCGGCAGCGAGGAGTCGTCGCCCAGTCGCGGCGCCGCCTCGCCGTCGATCGCGACGGGCAGCGCTCGTGGAGTCGTGCCGGTGCCCCGCACGCGAACGGTCATGAGGGTGATCTGTGGCGTCGCCATGTTGCCCATCCGCGCATACGGCAGCGCGAGGAGCTTGTAGTCGCCATTCGTGGTGGCAACCTGCACGAGCACGTCGACGCGCTCGCCGGGCGCCATCAGGATCTCGCTCTGCGCGACGGACGGGGCGCTGAGCAGGCCACCGTCGGTGCCGATCACGTGGAGCGAGTGGCCTTGCAGCGCCACCCGGTAGAACCGCGCGTTGCTCACGTTGAGGATGCGCAGCCGCCTCACCTCTCCGGCCTCGGCTTCGATGTACGGATTCACCTGGCCATTCACGGTGAGGATCTGGCCTTCTTTCCCGTGCATGTACTCCGACATCATCGTGTACGGCGCCGGCGCGCCGTTCGAGATGGTCACGTCCTTGAGCGTGAGAAGGTCCGTGGGGAACGTGCTCGCGACGGTCTTGTCCAACACGTCGATCGCGCCGACGAGCCCGCTCCACATCTGCTCGGCGACCGAGCCGTGCAGGTGCGGGTGGTACAGCGCCAGCGACCCATTGCGCTGCTTCGAGAGGTCGTAATCGAAGGTGAGCGTGCCACCGCCCGGATTCACGACCTTGTGGACGTCGTCCGCGGGGAGGCAGCTCTTCGCGTCTGCGCCCGGGGAGACGTGAAGCCCGTGGACGTGGACGTTGGTCGGGTATTTCGGATGACCGAGGATGTTCGTGGCGCTCTTCTTCGGCAGGCGGTTCTCGAACTTCAGCCGGACCCGCTCTCCTCGTGACACGCGGATCACTGGAGCAACGAACCGGCCGTGGAACGGCGAGAGCGCGTCCTCGTAGACGAGCGAGCTCGCGCTCATGCCCGCGACCGCGACCGACGCGACGCGCGCCCGGATCGTGTACTGCGTGAAGCTCCCGAGCATCGGATCAGACATCGGCTCACCGCGGGCGACCGGCAACGCGAGCAGCGGGCCGCTCACCGGCGGATCGACAATTGTCGTCCCGCCGCCCATCCCTCCTCCGCCGCCGCCCATGCCACCGCCGCCACCGCCCATCCCTCCGCCGCCACGCATCTGGGCGAACGCGCTTCCGCCGAGCGCGGCTCCCGCGACGGCGAGCGACGATGTCGTGATGAATTTCCGGCGGCCGATGCGTCGCGGCATTGCTGCCTCCGAGTCCGGGTTCGTTCGTGCGGTTCGTTCGACGTCCAAACGACTGGACTCGATGACGCCACTCCTGGATTCGCGGACCTAGCCTCCCGGCGGGGTGGGACGCCCGTTCGCGCCGTGGTTCGTTGTCGCAGACGGACCTTGACCCCCCACGACGCGTTCGATAGGGACAGGAGCGCAGCAAGGCTCGGAGGAACAGGGAAGCCGGTCCAGGGCGCTCGCGAGAGGCCCGATTCCGGCGCGGTCCCGCCACTGTAGCCGGGGTGAAGCGCCTGTCGTTCGCACCACTGCCGCGCGCGTCGCGCGGCGGGAAGGTGGCAGGCGCCGCGATGGAGCAGGCCGCTCCACCGCGCCCCGGAAGCCAGGAGACCTCCCTCCGAGTGGTCCGCGAATGGTTCGCGGCAGCGAAGTTCTCGCGTCCGAAGGAGACGCGACGACTTGAGCACCTGGCTTCGGCAAGGCAGGGCCCTCGGGGCCTTCGCATCTTTCCTGCTCGCAGCGTCGCTGCCGGCCGCCGGCCGCGCCGACGCCGGCGACGCGCGTGCCGCACCTCCCGACCGTGACGAGCCGCAGGGTTCCGTCGATCTCGACGAGATCGTCGTGCGCGTGACGCGCCCCGCTGCCGTCGCCTCCGCTCCGGGCGCGGCGGTGACGGTGGTGGACGCCGAGCAGTACGCCGGCGAGGCGAAGAGCGTCGGCGAGATGGTCGCGACGTCGCCCGGCGTCGCGGTGCGCGACTACGGCGGCCTCGGGCAGCTCGCGACCGTCTCGATCCGCGGAGCGAGCGCCGACGGCGTGCGCGTGCTCATCGACGGCCTCCCGCTCAACACCGCGTTCGGCGGCGGCGTCGACCTCTCCACGATCCCGCGGCAGTGGATCTCCTCGATCGAGGTGGTCCGCGGCGCCGAGGGGGCGCGGTTCGGGTCGGGCGCGCTCGGAGGGGCCGTGAACGTCGTCACGCGCGCACCGCTCGGCGGCGAGTGGTCGACGCAGCTGTCGCGCGGCTCGTTCGACACCTGGTCCGCGGGCGCCACGGCGGGGTTCGGGGGCCCGCGCTGGGGAGCGCTGGTCGCGACCGGCTGGGATCAGACGGGCGGGAGGTTCCGGTACGAGTTCGACGATCGCCCGAGCCTGGCGGGAAACCCGACCGAGCTGCGCTGGCGCGAGAACAACGCGGCGTACGGCGGCGGCCTGCTCGCAAAGGGCTTCCTCCGCGCCGGCGCAGGGCGCTGGGACGCCGTCGCGCAGGTGTCGGGCGGTCACCGGGAGCTCGCCGGCTCGACCTACGCGACGACGCCGGACGACGCCCAGGACGACCTCCGCGCCGCGCTCGTGCTGCGCCACGCCCGCTCGCTGCGGCCGGGGCTGCGCGCGACCGCCGAGGTGACGGCGCGGGTCGACACCCTCGACGCGCGGATCGCGCCGGACGAGTTCGACCAGCGAGCGGCCGCCGGCGCCGCGCAGATCGTCCTCGCGTCCGATCTCGGCGCGCTCGCGCTCGACGGCGGCGTCCGGGCGGGAGGCGAGCGGCTCACCGGGGCCGGCCTCGACCGGACCCGCTCTCGCGAGGAGCTCGCCGCGTTCGGGAGCGGCGACCTCGGGCTCGCGGGCGGCCGCGTCCACGTCGGGGTCGCCGGGCGCGGCGAGCGCGTCGGGTCGTTCGACGGCTGGTCGGGAAAGGCGGGCGCGACCGTCGAGGCGACGCGCTTCCTGTCGCTGTCCGCGAGCACGGGGCGGACTTTTCGTGCTCCGAGCCACGGTGAGCTGTACCTCGAGCAGGGACGCCTGCAGCCGAACCCCGACCTGCGGCCGGAGGAGGGAGTCAACGCCGACGTCGCAGCAGCCGTCCACGGTGCCGCAGGCCTCGCGCGCGTGACGGGGTTCGCGCAGCTCTATCGCGACCTCATCGTCTACGAGCTCGCGAGCGGCACCCGGCTGAAGCCGTTCAACAGCGCGCGAGCGCTCGTGCGCGGCCTCGAGGTCGAGGCAGCGACGCGGCCGTGGGGGCCTGCCCGGACCTCGCTCTCGGGCTCGTACACGCTGCTGCGCAGCAAGAGCCTTCGCGGCGCCCCGGCGATCGTCGGGCTCGACCTGCCGCTGCGGGCCCGTCACCGGCTGTTCGCGCGCGTCGCGTCGGAGTGGCGCTGGCTCGAGGCGCACGCCGAGGCGCACCACGTCTCGAGCCAGTGGCTCGACACGCACAACCTCAACCGGATCCCGGCGGCGACGACGTTCAACGTCGGAGCCTCGTGGCGCGTCGCCTCTCGGCCCGAGGTGCGCGTCCACGTGGACGCGAGGAACGTCGCCAACGCGCTCGACCTCACCGAACGCTTCGGCAACCCACTTCCCGGACGGATGCTGCTCGTGAGCCTCCGCGCCGGATCACAGGAAAGGATCGCTCCATGACGAAGTCGATCGTCCCGGCGCTCTGCGCCCTCGCGCTGGCGCTCGCAGGCTGTACCGAGATCGAGACGTGCAGCACCGACGAGCTGCTCTGCGGGACCACCTGCGTCGCCGTGAAGACCGACGCCGCGAACTGCGGGCAGTGTGGCCAGGCATGCCCTGCCGGCGAGGCGTGCAGCGGGGGCGTCTGCACCGACTGCGCGTCGGCCTGCGGCCAGGGCCAGCACTGCGAGGCGGGTCTCTGCGTGGCCGACGTCTACGCCGCGTGCTTCAACACCGATCAGGTCCGCGGGGCGACCGCCGCCCTCCAGCCGGTGGGGACGCCGCTCGCGACCGACGACGGTCCGACCGCGATCGCGCGCCTCGGCGGCCGGCTCTACGTCGCGAACAACATCTCGAACAGCATCTCGGAGATCACGTTCGAGGCGACCGGGCCGACGTCGACGAGCGGCGCCTCGTCCATCAAGCTCGGCGCCGGCTCGAACCTCGCATTCCTCGCGGCGAACGAGCCGCGGCTGTACGGGTCGAACGCCACCGCCTCCACGCTGGTCGCGGTCGATCCCACCGCGAAGGTGGTCGTGGACGAGCTCCCGCTCACCGCCGCCGGCGAGCAGGGCAAGGACATGAGCCCGGCGGGCATCGCCTTCGCGGGTGGCAAGGCGTACGTGGCGCTGTTCGGCGGCTTCTCCCCGGAGCCCGAGGTGGCGCAGGAGATCGCCGTCGTGAACGTCTCGGCGACCCCGATGCAGGTCGTGAAGCGGATCGCGCTCCAGCAGCTCGCCGACGCGAACGGCTTCGCCCGGCCTTACCGGTTGGTCGCCGCCGCCGATCGCGTGTTCGTGACGCTGCAGAACCTGAACGCGAGCTACGCGCCGGCGGGGCACGGCAAGGTCGCCGTGATCGACCCCGCGACCGACGCGCTCGACGCGCAGCAGCCGGTCATCGACCTCGGCCAGGACTGCAGGAACCCGTCGGGGCTCGCGCTCAACGGGTCGACGCTCTGGGTGGCGTGCGGCTTCTTCGACTTCATCACGACGATGTCGATCCAGTCCTCGGGCTTCCTGCCGATCGACCTCGCGACGTCGCCGCGGGCCGTCGGGCCCATCGTGCCGCTCACGAACGAGGCGCCCGGCTCGCTCGCGTTCTGCGCCGGGCAGGGGTTCGCCGGCGACTCGTCGTCCGGCACGGTGCTGCGCCTCGACCCGGTGACGCGCGAGGTCTCTCGCAACGTCGTCTGCGCGCCGGCGACGCCCTCGAGCTTCCAGCTCGTCGCCGACGTGGAGTGCCGACCGTAGATGCGCGCTCCCAGGCACCCTCTGCGCCTTCCCCACGCCGTCCGCGCGGCGGTCGCGATCGCGGCCCTGGCGACGATCGCCCTCCCCTCCCGTGCGGCGCCGCCGGCCAGCCGCAAGGACCCGGCGCTCGGCGTCGCGCGCGGCGGCGCCGAGTGGCTGGGCCCGCCGCCGCCCGCCACACCACGGCGCGTCGTCTCGCTCGCGCCGAGCCTCACCGATCTCGTCGTGGCGATGGGCCTCGCCGACCGGCTCGTCGGCGTCACCCGTTACGACGACTCGCCAGCGGTCCGGGAGCTGCCACGCGTGGGCGGCTTCCTCGACCCGAGCCCGGAGGCGGTCGTCGCGCTGCGGCCGGACCTCGTGCTCTGGATGACGGACGGCGGAGCGCTGCCCGCCGTCCGCCGGATCGCCGCGCTCGGCGTCCCGGTCCGCGCGCTCCCGATCGTGAGCATCCCCGATCTGCTCGCCGCGTCGCGCGACGTCGGAGCGGCGCTCGGCGACGCCGCCGCCGGCGAGCGCCTCGCCGGCGAGCTG
>DASSQI010000239.1:0-3229 GCA_035702585.1 Anaeromyxobacteraceae bacterium | reverse complement strand
CGAGCGCGCGCGCTTCCTCGGCGATCGCCTCGGACGCGGCGACGATCGCGTCGGCCTGCGACGCCACGAGCCGGCCCACTCCGCCGACGGAGGCCTCCTTGAGCCGCGCGAGCTGCGACTCGTAGCCGCGGCGGTGCGGATGGGACGTGAGCGGGTCGCGGAGGTCGGCGACCCACGCCGCGCCGGTCGTCCGCTTGACGGCGGCGCCGAGGAGGTGAAGCGACGGCGGCGGGGAGGTCGTCAGCACGACGTCGATCTTCTCCCGCCGGACGAGCCGGATCGCGATCGGCAGCGCGAAGGTGCTCCAGGGGACGTTCTCGTCCGGAACGAGGAGTCGTCGCCCGAGCAGCGCCGCCTGCGTACCGACGCGGGCGAGGCCCTGCTTGGCGAGCAGCCGCTCCGCGGGCCTACCGGCGCGCGGCCCGACGTAGCGCACGCGGTGGATCCAGGCCTGCGTCGGCAGCTCCAGCTCAGCGCCGTCCGGCAGCGAGCCGGGGACGTCCGGGGCGAGCACGTGCGTCTCGATCCCGAGCGCCGGCAGGTGCGTCGCGAACTTGAGCGGCCGCTGCACGCCGCCTCCGCCACCGGGCGGGAAGTGGCGCGTCACGAGCAGAACCTTCACTGCGCGAAAACTAGTGGCACGGGAAAGACGACGAACTTCCCATCTCGGTAGACGGGCGTGAGCCCACGGCGCTCGAGCGCCTGCACCCGCTCCGCGCGCGTCAGGACGATCCACTGCGCCCGCCAGCGGCGCGCCACCTCGAGCGTCGGATGCGCGAGGAACCGCAGCACGGCCAGCTTGCGCTTGTGCAGCTGGTTCGGGCGCGTGTTCGCCGCGTGGGTCGGCGGGACGGCGACGACGTAGACCGGAGCGAAAGCCGTTGCTCGGTAGCTCGTCGGCAGGTCGGCGAGGACGACGGAGCGCGGCGCCACGTCCTGCTGCAGGAAGCGGATCAGCCCCGGCGTGAGCGCGGCGCTGTCCTCCTTCGTCTGAGGCGACCAGTACGAGAAACCGTGCACCAGGACCGGTAGCACGAAGAGGCAGACTGCGAGCGCGGTGGCGACTCCTCGCTGGCGGCTGGCGGCGGGCAGCCGGTCGCGGCGCCACCACGCGAGGAGAGCGCCGATCGCAAGCGCGGCGATGCCGCCGTACAGGGCGAACCAGACGACCCAGGCCGGCTCCGTGCGCTGCGCGCGCAGGCCGAAGTCGCCCGTGTAGGCCACCTGGAGCCAGATGCCCACCGCGAGCCCGCTCACGATCGCGAGCGTGCGCGAGTAGTGGGCGACGATCGCCGCCCCGCCGGCGAGCGCGACGGCAAACGGGATGAAGCCGGAGGCGCGCCGCGACTGCGAGAGCGAGACGGCATCCGAGAAGTGCGGAAAGACGAGCGGCCAGAGCTCGATGCCGAGAATGGCGACCGCCCCGCCGAGCGCCAGCGCCGCCCAGCGCCGCCGCCGCGCGAAGAACGCGAGCGGCACGAGGAGCAGGGCCGCGACCGCCACCGATCCGTTCCGGTCGATGCGCCCGGGCGCGAGGTAGTACCGCGAGAGCGAGTGGACGACGAGGTCGTGGCGGTAGTGGACGAGGTTGGCGTGGAGCTGCTTCGGCCCGGGAGAGACGGGGATCGTCTGCTTGACGACCGGCTCGAGCCAGAGGAAGGCGAGCGTCATCGGCAGCCCGAAGACGGCGAACGCGACGATGCCGCTCTTGAGGTCACTGCCGCGCGTAAGGAGCGCCCGGGCGACGACGAACGCGCCGAGCGGGATCGCGAGGAAGAGCGCATACGTCGGGTGGACGAGCGCGATCGAGACCGAGGTGGCGGCGAGCATGACCGCAACAGGACGCGTCGGTCGGCGCACGAAGTGGAAGAAGAAGGCGACAGCCGCAGGCACGAGCAGCTGGGTGGCGACGGTGGAGGGCTCCCAGAGGAACGGGTAGACGCCGCCGTGTCCGGGCGCGAACGCCTTGATCGCGACCTGGCCTCCGACGACGGCGAGCGCAAGTCCGGTCGAGCGGAAGATCGCCCAGCCCATCTCGAACGCAAGCAGCAGGGCGAGAGGCACGAGAAGACTGGATTCGTGGGCGGCGACGCTCGAGGGGTCGACGCCGGCGAGCTTGGCGACGAGCGCGAGCCACGCGTGCCAGAGCGGGAAGGCGTACCCCGGGTGCAGCCCGCCGTGCGCGAACTCGCCGACGTCGTGGAGCGAGAGCGAGCCGAGCGAGTCGAGCTTGCGAACGCGGCCGAGGTGGAAGAAGGCGTCGCCGGTGAACGCCCCCTGCACGAACCAGACGCCGATGCCGAGCCCGAGGCCGGCGACGGCGAGGAGGCCGCGCATGAATCGCGCCGCCCCGGGGAGGCGAACGTCTTGCAGGTGGCGACCCCTCAGCGACCAGCCGAAGGCGAGCGCCCCGACCCCGAGCACGAAGGCGAGCGTGACGTCGAGCGACGCTCCGACGGCGAGCGTCAAAGCGAGCCCGACACCGACCAGGGTCACGGACGAGGCGAACGAGGCCGCGGCGCTGCGCTGGCCGAAGCAGCGCGCAACGAATGTCCCCGGCAGCAGAACGACGAGCGTCGCCGCCGCGAGCCGCACCCAGAGGCCGAAGCCGGACTCCGGCAGGAGCCGGGAGATCCCGAGCAGCGCGGCGACCGCTGCGGGCAGCACGAGCCGCCACGCGGCACCCGCGGGGACGACCGCCGGCCGCCTCGCCTCGAGGGTTACCGGAAGCGCGAGCCGGTTCATCGCGCGGCTCCCGCGACGGCGCGCGTCCGCACTCCCTCCCACGCGAGGATCGCGGCGCCGGGAAGAGCCACCGCGACGGTGACGACGAAGAAGAGGAACCCGGCCGAGAAGGCGCGGTCGGCCGACACGCCGATGGCGCCGAGGAAGCTCACGAAGAACGATTCCCGGACCGCGAGCCCGTTGATCGTGAACGGCACGAGCATGACGAGGAAGAGCAACGGCCCCATCACGTAGTACGGACGGGGCGAGAGGTCGACTCCGACCGCCTTCCCGGCGCACCAGATCGCGAGCACGCGCGCGGCCTGCACACAGAGCGTGAGCGCGAACGTCCACCCGAGCAGCCGCAGCCTCCGCCGATAGGCGTGGAGCGCGAGGTACACGTCGCGCAATACCGGTTCGATGCGAAGCCGGTGCAGCAGGGGGCGGAGCCGGTGCAGAAGCGGGTGGAGCCGGGTCGAGAAGAGAACGAACGCACCGGCGGCGG
>DASSQI010000238.1:0-7930 GCA_035702585.1 Anaeromyxobacteraceae bacterium | reverse complement strand
CCGCGACGGCCGCGACCTCGATCTCGTGCTGGTCGGCCGCCAGGGCTGGCAGCACTCGCTGCCGCTCGGCGACCTCGCGCCGCACGTGCGGCTCACCGGCGCGGTCACCGACGCGGAGCTCGCGGCGCTGTACGCGGGCGCCGCGTGCTTCGTGCTCCCGTCGATCTACGAGGGCTTCGGGCTGCCGCTCGTCGAGGCGATGGCGTCGGGGACCCCCGCGGTGGCGAGCGACATCCGCGCCTTGCGCGAGGTCGGCGGCGACGCGGTCCGGTACGCGCCGCCGGAGGATCCTGCCGAGCTCGCGCGCATCATCGCCGCCGTCGTCGACGACCGGGCCGGCTCGCGCGAGCGGGCGCAGCGTGCTCGCGAGCGCGCCCTGGCGTTCACCTGGGAGGCGTGCGCGAGGGCGACGCTCGACGTCTACCGGGAGATCATCCCGGCTCGTCGCCAGCGTTGACGTCGCCGCCGCTCGTGCCCGCGCTTCGCGCGGCGGACTGCGCCGGACCGTCGCCGCGCGCGAGCACGACGACCGCCGCGACGGCGAAGCCGAGCGCGAGCGTCGACTCTCCGGAGCGGAAGATGTCGTGCAGCATCCCGTTCAGGAACGTCGCCGCCAGCATCGCGAGCCCACCCGCCGCGGCGGCGCGCGCCCAGCGGTCGCCGCGGCGCGCGCGCCAGCACGCCGCTCCGACGAGCGCCCAGTAGGCCGCGAGCGCGAACGCGAGCACGGGGCCGCCCTCGGCCCACGCCGTGAAGAAGCTGTTGTGGCACCACGCGTGGAGCGGGAACTCGGGCGCGATGCGCTGCCAGTACGGCTCGCTCCGCGCCGGGATGTTCCCCCACCCCCACCCGGTGATCGGCCGATCCTTCACCATCTCCGCGCAGACGCTCCAGATGAGCGCGCGATCGCTGATCGCCTCGGGCGAGCGCAGGTTGGCGACGCGCGCCCGGACCCCCGGGTGCGCCGCCATCGCCGTGCAGATGACCAGCGCGAGCAGCGCCGCCCGCCGCCAGCTCTGGCCGACCAGCATGATCGCGAGGGCGAGCCCGAGGAGCAGCGCCGCCCACGCGGCGCGCGACACGGTGAGGACGACCGCGCTCGCGGCCGCGAGCGCCGCGAGGACGAGCAGCACGCGCTTCCAACGGGGCAGCGGCGCGTGGAGCGCGACGGCGAAGGCTACGAGCAGCGGCGGCGTGAGCGTGTGCGCGAGCGCGGTGTACCAGCGGAAGAAGCCGACGGCCGCGAAGTGGCCCGGCGTGAGCGGCGCCTCGGCGATCACGGGCGCGGAGCGCATGCCCAGCGCGTAGACCGGGTCGAAGGCGAACCCGTACTGCAGCCACGCGACGACGCTCGTCACGAGCGCTCCGATCGACCAGGCGACGAGCGCGCGCACGACGTTCAGCCGGGGCGACTCCGCGTCGTGCCGCCAGCGCCCGAGCTGGAGCGCGGCGATGAGCACCACCGGCGAGAGGATGCCCCACCAGCTCGTCGACTTGCGCCAGTCCACCGGCGGCGAGCCCACGGCCGCGGCGACGGGCACCGAGAGCGCAGCGGCGCCGGCGAGCAGGATCGCCGCCCAGAACGCGGGGCCGCGCGGCCAGCGCGCGCCGTGGCGCGCGACGAGCCCGAGCACGCCGACGACCGCGACGCCCAGCGCGATCTGCATCCCTGCGTGCGTGATGGGAAGCAGGCCCGCGTGCGCCACCGCGCCGACCAGCGCGACGCGCTGGAAGACGTTCGCGGGGGAGGCGCTCGGGGCGGACCCGACCTTCTCGGCGGCGAGTCTCATCAGATGCCGCGAAGGTATCACGCGCCCTGCCCCCGACGGGCCTCGTTTGGGGCCGCGTGGCAGCGCGCCACGTCGCGTCCGCTCCGCGCCGCGCGCCTCACGCGAGGCGCCTCAGCGCGAACGCGCCGATCGCGAGGAAGATCGCGTCCGGGAGCCAGGCCGCGGCCGCGGGTGGGAGCCGCCCGGAGTGCCCCAGCGACGCCGCGATCCCCTCCACGGCCCAGAACACGAACGACACGCCGATCGCCTCCATGAGCGCGGCGGTGAGGTGCCCCTTGCGCTCGCGCCGGAGCGCCAGCGCGAGCGCGACGAGCCCCGCCGGGAGGCCCGCCAGCGGGTACGCCAGGCGCCGGTGCCACTCGATCGCGAAGTCGGTCGTGGGCAGGCCGATGCGCTGCCGGGCCGCGACCTGCTCGACGAGCTCGGCGCGCGTGAGCTGCGAAGGACGGCCGGGGCGGACCTGGAACGCCGCGGGATCCTCGTCGAACGTGTAGACGCGCACGTCGTACCGCGCGAGCGCCATCGCGCCGCTGCCGTCGAACGACCGCTCCTCCACGCCCTCGAGCCGCCACCCGCCCGGCTGTGCCGCCGGCGCCATCCGCGCGGCGTCGATGCGGCGCGCCAGCCGGAACTCCGGCGTGAGCTCCAGGATCGTGACGCGCTCGTAGGCGCCACCCTCGCCGCCGCTGCGCAGATCGAAGATGCGTCGCCCGTCCTTGCCGCGGAACCACTGCTTGCGCTCGCCGGAGATCGAGGCGAGCACGTTCCGCTGCCCGAACTTCTCGGCGAGGATCTGGTCCGCGCGCTCGGCGGCGCGCACGACCACGCGGTCGCCGAACCCCGCGAGCGCGAGCCCCACCGCGCCGGCAACGGCGGCGACCGGCAGCGCGACGCGCCACGGCCCGAGCCCGAGCGCGCGCATGGCGGTGTACTCGCGCGTCTTGCGGAGCCCGCTCGCGGTGATCGCCGCCGCGAGCAGCATCGCGGCCGGCGCGAGCTGCCACACGACGATCGCCGCGCGGTTCGCGTACAGCTCCAGCGCCGGCGCGAGCCAGCCCTCGACGCGGGTGAGGCTCGCGTTCTCGGCGAACTCCACCACGAGGAAGAGCGCGACGACGCCGCCGAGCGAGCCGACGAACGCGACGAGCGCGCGCGTGGCGATGTGGCGGAAGAGCCTCACCGCACCGCCCCGGTGCCCTTGCGGTCGAGGTTCCAGATGAGGACCAGCGCCACGAGCGCGACGAGGATGCTGGCGACGTGCGGGCCGAGCCAGACCGGCAGGGCGCCGCCGTGCGACAGGTTCTCGCCGAGGCGCAGCACCGCGTAGTAGAGGACCACCGCGAACAGCGTCGCGACGTAGCCCGCGGCGCGGCCGCCGCGGCGGACCGCGGCGAGCGGCAGGGCCAGCAGCGCGAACGCGAGGATCGCGACGGGGCCCGCGACGCGGCGGTGGAGGAAGGTGCGCCAGCGCCTCGCCTCGACGGTCTCCCCCCGCTCCTCGTGCATGGTGGCGCGATCCAGGATCTCCGAGTTGCTCAGCTCGAAGCGCGTGCTGCCGAGCCGGTTGCGCTCGGAGACGCTGCGGCCGGCGGCGACGGTGACGGAGGCGCTCCCGAACTTCGCGCGGACGTACTCGCCCGCGCCGGGCTCCTCGCGGTGGAGCTCCCCGTCGTCGAGGAGCAGCCTGAGCGAGTCCTCCGGACCGGTGGGCTCGAGCCGTCCCGTGCGCGAGAGCGCGAGCAGGGGCGCGCGGGGATCGGTGCGATCCGAGATGAGCACGTTCCGCCAGCCGCCGTGCTTCGCGTCCTCGACGTACACCGTGAGCCCCGGGATCTCGTCGAAGAACATCCCGCCCTTCACGTCGTTCGTGAGGTTCTTGCGGATGACGTCGTTGAGGCGCAGCCGCGCCGATCGCAGCCCGGCTGGCTCGAGCCGCAGCGCGACGAACAGCGCCAGCACCGCCACCACCACGCCGAGCAGGAGCGGCGCCCGGGCGAGGCGGATCGGCGAGATCCCGGCGGAGCCGAGCGCGATGATCTCGCGATCCTCGGCGAGGCGGCCGACGCCGAGCACGCACCCGAGGAGGAACGCGATCGGCAGGACGTAGCCGAGGAAGTGCGGCGTGAGCGCGATGGCGACCCACACGACGTCGAGCGCCGAGACGCCCGAGCCGAGCAGCACCTCCGACTGCGCGAGGAGCTGCGTCGCGATCAGGAGCTGCGTCAGGAACACGAGCCCCGCCACGAACGGCAGGAGGATCTCGCGCGCCAGGTATCGATCGAGGGTCTGGAGGCGCACGCCCTACCCGGCCGAGCCGCCGGTCACCTTTGCCTGGAGCGCCGCGTCCTTGCTCTCGACCTCGCGCGCCATGCGATCGCGCTGCTCGCGGACCTTCGCGGCGACGGCGGGGTCGGAGCGCGCCAGGATCCGCGCGGCGAGGAGCCCGGCGTTCTTCGCGCCGGCCTTGCCGACGCCGAGGCAGCCCACCGGGACGCCGCCGGGCATCTGGGCGGTGGAGAGAAGCGCGTCGAGGCCGTTCAGCTCGCTCGCCGCGAGCGGCACGCCCAGCACCGGCAGCTCCGTCTCCGCGGCGACGACGCCCGCGAGGTGCGCCGCGGCGCCCGCTCCGCAGATGACGAGCTGGATGCCACGGCCCGCGGCCTCGCGCGCGAGCTTGCCGGTGCGCTCCGGGGTCCGGTGCGCGGAGGAGACGTGCACCTCGCACTCGACGCCCATGTCGGTGAGCGCCTTGTGCGCCTCCGCCATCACCGGCCAGTCGGAGTCCGATCCCATCAGGATCAGCACGCGCGGTTGGTTCGCCATGGTTCCCCTCCGTCGAGCGCGACTCCAGCGGCTCAGGTGCCGACGCCGATGTCGCGCCGGTAGTGTCCGCCGCGCAGCTTGATCTGCTCGATCGCAGCGTAAGCCCGGTCGCGCGCCGCCGGGATGCCGGCGCCGAGCGCGCAGACCGTCAGCACGCGCCCGCCCGCGCTCACGAGCGCGCCGTCGGCGCTCCGCGCGGTGCCCGCCTGGAACACCTGCACGTCCGGCCCGAGGTCCTGGTCGGCGCCCTCGATGACGTCGCCGGTCGTGACCGCACCGGGGTAGCCCTCGGCTGCGAGCACGATCCCGATGGCGGCCCGCGGGTCGACGTCCACCTGCACGCCGGAGAGATCGCCGTGCGCGGCGGCGAGCAGGAACGGGACGATGTCGCCGCGCAGCCGCATGAGGATCGGCTGCGTCTCCGGATCGCCGAGCCGTGCGTTGAACTCGAGCACGCGGATACCGGCGCGCGTCAGCATGAGGCCGGCGTACAGCGCGCCGCGAAATGGCCGCCCGCGCCGCGCCAGCTCGCGGAGCGCCGGGAGCATGACGGTGTCCTCGACCTCGCGCGCGAGCTCGGGCGTCACGGCCGGCGACGGGGAGTACGCGCCCATGCCGCCGGTGTTCGGGCCGGTGTCGCCGTCGCCGACGCGCTTGTGGTCCTGCGCGGCGGGCAGCATGCGCGCGCGTTCTCCGTCGGTAAACGCGATGCAGCTCGCCTCGCGTCCCTCGAGCCGCTCCTCGACGAGGATTCGCGCGCCGGCCGCGCCGTGGACGCGCGCCACCAGCATCGCGTGGATCGCCTGCTCCGCCTCCGCGAGCGATGCGGCGACGACGACGCCCTTGCCGGCGGCGAGCCCGTCCGCCTTGACGACGACGCGCCCGGCGCGCTCGCGCGCCCAGGCGATGGCGGGCGCCGGCTCGTCGAAGATGCCGTAGTCGGCGGTCGGGATCCCCGCCGCGACCATGACGTCCTTCGCGAACGCCTTCGACCCCTCGATCTCCGCGGCGGCCGCGCTCGGGCCGAACACCGGAACCCGCTCGTCGACCATCCTGTCGGCGAGCCCGGCGACGAGCGGCGCCTCGGGTCCGATGACGACGAGGTCGATCGACGCTTCGCGGACGTACCTGACGATGCCCTCGACGTCGTCGGCGCGCACCGGCACCAGCGTGGCGAGCCCTGCCATGCCCGGGTTGCCGGGCGCGCAGTGAAGGGATTCACACAGCGGGCTGCGGGAGATCTTCCACGCAAGGGCGTGCTCGCGACCGCCGGACCCGACGACCAGGATGCGCATGGGGCCGCGATATACCATGCCCGCGCGAGCCCCGCCGTCCCTGCGGAGTGTTATGGGGGAGAGATGCTCCGGGACCTTCCGGCCGTCGATGCCGCGACCGGGCGCGCGTTCGACCTGCTGAACGCGCGGTTCGATCGGATCCTGGTGATCACGCTCGATCGCGCGCGCGAGCGCCAGGAGCGGCTCTCCCGGCGACTGCTGGGGTTGCGGTACGAGCTGTTCTTCGGCGCCGACAAGCGCGACCTCGCGATGGAGGACCTCCGGCGTCGCGGCGTGTACGACGAGGGCAGGGCCCGGCGCGTGCATCGCCACGGCAAGACGATGCAGCTCGGCGAGATCGCCTGCGCGCTCTCGCACCGGCGCGTGTGGGAGGCCGTGGTCGCGAACGGGTGGCAGCGGGTGCTCGTGCTCGAGGACGACGCGCTCCCGGACCCCGCCGCGATGCCGCAGCTCGCCGCGGCGCTCGAGGAGCTGCCGCCGACGTGGGAGCTCTTGTACCTCGGCTACACGAAGCACGAGCAGGTCACGCCGGAGCTGCGCAGGAAGCAGTGGCTCTACCTGCAGCTCGCGAGGCTACGGCTGATCCGCTGGTCCCCGACGGAGGTCCGGAACCTGCTGCCGCGGCCCTGCTCGCCTCACCTGCGGCGCGCGGGTCTCCACGACTGCCTGCACGCCTACGCCGTCACGGGCCGCGCCGCCCGCAAGCTGATCGCCGCTCAGACGCCGGTGGCGCTCGCCGCCGACACCCTCGTGAGCCGTGTCGTCATGCGCGGCGATCTGGAGGCGTTCGTGACGGAGCCGCGGTTCTTCGACCAGGAGCGGTTCCTCGACCCGGGCGACCCGTCGATCATGAATTCTTAGCGTGCGAGCGACGCCGAGCGTCCGACGTGAGGTCGGAGCCGGTGCGCTCGCGGTAACCGTGCGCGTCGCACCCTAGAACGGGCAGTGCTCCTCGGCGCGAGAAGCGGTCCGCGCTGAAGCGCGGACAGCCGTCAATGCCTGAAGTGGCGCATCCCGGTCGCGACCATCGCCACGCCGGCCGCGTCCGCGACCGCGATCACCTCGGCGTCGCGGACCGAGCCGCCCGGCTGGATGATCGCGGTGGCGCCCGCGGCGATGATCGCCTCGACGCCGTCCGCGAACGGGAAGAAGGCGTCGCTCGCGACCGAGGAGCCCTTCACCTCGAGCTGCGCCTTCAGCACGGCGATCCGCACCGACGCGACGCGGCTCGTCTGGCCGCCGCCGATCGCGGTCGTGCGGTCGCCCTGCGCGAACACGATCGCGTTCGACTTCACGTGCTTCACGACCTTCCACCCGAACAGGAGGTCCTTCCACTCCTGCTCCGTCGGCGCGCGCTTCGTCATCACCTTGCACGTCTCGCGGCGGATGCTCCCGAGGTCCCGGTCCATGACGAGCAGCCCGCCCACGACCGAGCGGACCTCGCGGGCGTCCTCGGGGCGCCGCGTCCAGGTGGACCGCGGATCGCCGAGCCGCGGGGACTCGAGCAGGCGGAGGTTCTTCTTCGCCGCGAGCAGCGCACGCGCGCGCTCGTCGTAGCCCGGCGCGATGACGCACTCGAGGAAGAGATCCGTCAGCTCCTTCGCCGCCGCCTCGTCCACCGGTCGGTTGAGCGCGACGATCCCGCCGAACGCGGAGACCGGGTCACAGGCGCGGGCGCGCGCGAACGCCTCGCCGGGCGTCGCCGCGATCGCGACGCCGCAGGGCGTGTTGTGCTTGATGACGACGCACGCGGTCTCGTCGAACTCCTTCACGCCGGCGAGCGCGGCCTCGAGGTCGAGGAGGTTGTTGTAGCTGAGCTCCTTGCCCTGCAGGACCTTCGCGAACGCGACGGTCGGCTCGCCCGGCTCGGTCGCCACGCGGTAGAAGGCGCCGGCCTGGTGTGGGTTCTCCCCGTAGCGGAGGTCCTGCGCCTTCTGCGCGACGACCGCGATGGTGTCGGGGAAGTGCTTCGGCTCCGCCTTCGCCGAGTCGCGCGCCGTGAGGTACTCGGCGATCGCGGCG
>DASSQI010000237.1:0-25045 GCA_035702585.1 Anaeromyxobacteraceae bacterium | reverse complement strand
TGACGAGGATTCCGAGCAGCACGTACCCGGTGTTGCTGTACGCCCAGCGCGAGCCGGGCTCGAATTCCGGTCGGAGACCAAACGCCCACGCTACGAACGGCGCCTCCGCCGTGGGTACATCCTCCGGAGGCATCGCCTCGTAGTCCGGCAAGCCGGAGGTATGGGTGAGGAGTTGACGGACCGTTACGCCTCTCCACAGCGGCGTGCACTCGGGAAAATACCGTCCGAGGTCGTCGTCTAGGCCGAGTCGGCGGTCCTCGGCGAGAAGCAGCACCGCGACTGCAGCAAACTGTTTCGCGATGGAGCCCGTCATGAAGCGGGTGGACACGGTGACCGGCACACCCAGTTCGATGTTGGCAAGCCCGTACCCTCGAGCGAGAAGCGTTCTGCCCTTTCGAACGACCGCCACCGCTGCGCCGGGGATCGCCTGCGCGTCGAGCGCGGAGGCGATCTCCTCGTCGAGGCGGGACGGGCTCGGGTCCGCGCCGCGCGCGACGGGCGCAGCGAGGAGCACAGGCACGAGGAGCGCGAGCGTCGGAGCGGCCATTCGAGTGACCATCGCCCGACTCTACGAGATCCCGAATACGGTCCTGCCCGGTTCCGGGCGGATGGGCTCGTGGCGTCATCCCTGCTGGTCGTCGCGGGGCGCTGGAGACGAGGCAGGAGATCAAGGTCGGAAACGGCAAAGCTCCCGAGCAACATGGGAGCTTAGGAGTGGAGGCGCCGGGAATCGAACCCGGCGCCGTCACGCGGTCTTCGGCTTCAGCTCCGCGCGGCGCTGGCCGTACCAGCGCGTTGCCCACTCCGCCATCTGACGCGCGCCCTCGTCGAGCGGGGTCACCGACGCGCCGAAGCGGGCGCGGAAGCGGGAGTCGTCCACGACGAACGGCTCTTCCCACTGGTAGAGCATCTCGTCGACCTCGCGCATGAGCGGCCACACCAAGGACAGCGCCTTCACGGCGAGGCGCGGCATGCGCTGGATGCGCGCGCCGGGGTGGCCGGCCGCGGCGACGAGCTTTTCAGCCAACGCGCGCGTCGTCACGGCCGGCGCGCAGGGGAGCATCCACACGCCGCCGAACGCGTCGTCGGGCGCCGCCCCGAGCACCGCGAGCCCGCGCGCGACGTCGCCGACGTGGTGGTACGTGTGCGGCGTGTCGGGATTCATGAGGAGCTGGATCGACTTGCCCGCGAGCAGCCGGTTCCAGAAGTGCGCCTCGAACTGGCTCCCCACCGCACCAGGTCCGTAGAAGTCGGAGGCCCGCGCCATGAGGACGCGGGCGTCGCCGTGGCGGTGCGCGCGCGTGAAGCGCTCCGCGGCCTCGGCGCGAATCTCGCCCTTGCGCGACACCGGCGCGAGGGGAGACTTCTCGTCGAGCGGCTTACCGCCGGGCCGCCCGAGCATGTAGAGGTTGTCGAGCACGACGAGGCGCGCGGCGTTCGTTCCGGCCGCGGCGATGAGATTGTCCGCGATGAGCGGCAGCTGCCGAGCCCAGAGCTTCGCCGAGTACGCCGGGTTCATGCAGTCGTAGATCACCGACGCGCCGCGCGTGACCGCGACGCACGTCGCGCGGTCGAGCGCGTCGCCGCGCACGACCTCGACACCCGGCACGCCGCTCGCGGACGATCTGCGCACCACCCGCACCGCCTTGCCCTGACGGGCGAGCACGTCCGCGAGCAGCGGCCCGATCTGCCCGGCGCCGAAGACGACGTGAAGCTCCTGCCCTGACGACATCGGTCTCCTCCGTGGCGGCGCGGGCGATTCGAGGCACGCCGCCGAATGGTCGTCATCGCTCCGGCACGTCTTGGTAGCAACGCGTGAAGATGCCGCGCCCCGCCGGTGCGGCGGCGGGGCGCGGTCGTCACCCGTGCGCGAAGCGGCACGTCACTTCGGCGCTGCGGTGCTCTGGCCCTTCAGCACCTTGTTCCAGCGCTCGACCTCGCGCTCCACGAGCTTCTGCAGGCCCTGCGGCGTGCGAGCCTCCTTGTCCGAGAGGTCGGCGCCCAGGTCGAGCAGCCGCTTCTTCGTCCCGGGATCGTCGAGCGCCTTGATGAGCGCGGCGTTCAGCGTCTTGATGATCTCGGGCGGCGTCCCCTTGGGCGCGAAGATCGCGTTCCAGGCGCTCACCTGGTAATCGGGCAGCCCGCCCTCCTTCGTGGTCGGCACGTCCGGCAGCGCCGGCGACCGCTCGGGCAGCGCCACCGCGTACGCCTTGATCGAGCCGGCCTGGATCTGCGGGACCAGGTTCACGATCTGGTCGCACATGTAGTCCACCTGGCCGGAGACGAGGTCGTTCAGCGCGGGACCGGTCCCGCGGTAGGCGACGCGCGTCGGCTTGGCGCCGATCATCGAGTTGAACAGCGCGCAGGTGGACGACGAGACCGACCCCGGCCCGGCGTGCGCCTCGTTGAGCTTCTCCGAGTTCGCCTTCACGTACGCGACGAACTCCTGCAGGTTCTTCGCAGGGAAGTCCTTCTTCGCGACGATCACGATCGGCGTGCCGGCGGCGAGGCCCACCGGCGCGAAGTCCTTCCTCGGGTCGTACTTGATGTCCGGGTAGACGGCGGGAGCTGCGCCGTGCGTGCCCATGTGTCCCATCATGATCGTGTAGCCGTCGGGCCGCGCCTGGGAGGCGCGCGTGATGCCGGTGGTGCCGCCGGCGCCCGCGACGTTCTCGATCACGATCTGCTGCCCGAGCGTGCGGGACATGTGATCGCTGACGATGCGCGCGACCACGTCGGTGGGTCCGCCGGCGGCGAACGGTACGATCATCGTGATGGGACGCTCGGGGTAGGCGGCGGATGCGGGGGTGGGGGCGAGCTGCGCGACGCCGAGCGCGAGCACGGCGAGGAACGTCTTCGTGAGCCTCATGAGCTCCTCCTTTCGAGAGCACTCCTGTTCGAGTTCACTCCTGGAAAACCTCCTCGCGGCGGCGGCGGATCGAGGGCGCGACGGCGACGGCGAGCACGAGCGCGGCGAGGACGAGCAGCCCCGCGCTGACCGGCCGCTGGACGAACGTGGCGAGATCGCCGCGCGCGATGGCGAGCGCGCGGCGAAGGTTCTCCTCCATGAGCCGTCCCAGCACGTACCCGAGGAGCAGCGGCGCAGGCTCGAAGCCGAGCTTCGTGAGCGCGTAGCCAGCCAGCCCGAACGCCGCCGTGAGGATCACGTCCGTCGCCGAGTTGTTCACCGAGTAGATGCCGATGCACGAGAAGAGCAGGATCGCCGGCACCATCAGCCGGTAGGGCACGCGCAGGAAGCGCACCCAGACGCCCACGAGCGGCAGGTTGATGACGAGCAGCATGAGATTGCCGATCCACATGCTGGCGATGAGCCCCCAGAAGAGCTGGGGGTTCCGCGTCATGACGAGCGGGCCGGGCACGATCCCGTGGATCGTCATCGCGCCCACCATGAGCGCCATCACCGCGTTCGGAGGGATGCCGAGGGTGAGCAGCGGGATGAACGACGTCTGCGCGCCCGCGTTGTTCGCCGACTCCGGTCCGGCGACGCCCTCGATCGCTCCGCGCCCGAACCGCCGCGAGTCCTTCGCGAGCTTCTTCTCCAGCGTGTAGGAGGCGAACGGCCCGAGCACCGCGCCGTTGCCGGGGAGGATGCCTAGTCCTGCGCCGATGAGGCTGCCGCGCACGATCGGACCAGCGGACGCCTTCAGATCCTCGCGCGACGGCAGGAGCCGCCCGATCGCCGCCTTCACCACGTCGCGCTTCTCGGTCACGTCGAGATTCCGCATCACCTCGGCGAACCCGAAGATCCCCATCGCGAGCACGGCGAAGTCGACGCCGTCGGCGATCGGCGCCCAGCCGAAGGTCATCCGGTCGGCGCCGGTCTCGAGGTCGGTCCCGACCGTGGAGAGCAGGAGGCCGAGGAGCAGCATCGCCATCGCCTTCGGGATCGATCCGCGGGCGAGGACGACCGCGAAGACGAGGCCCGCCACCATGAGCGAGAAGTACTCGGCGGGCCCGAAGAGCAACGCGATGCTGGTGAGCGGCGTCGCGAGCGCGGCGATGATGAGCGTGGCGACCGTGCCCGCGAAGAACGAGCCGATCGCGGCGATACCGAGCGCGACGCCGGCGCGCCCCTGCTTCGCCATCTGGTGGCCGTCGAGCGTCGTGACGACCGCGGTCACCTCGCCCGGGATGTTCACCAGGATCGCGCTCGTCGACCCGCCGTACTGGGCGCCGTAGTAGATGCCGGCGAGCATGATGAGCGCGCTCACCGGCTCCATCCCGAACGTCACCGGCAAGAGCATCGTGATGGTGGCGATGGGGCCGACGCCGGGCAGCACGCCGACGAGGGTGCCGACGAGGCAGCCGACGAACGCGATCCCGACGTTCTCGAGCGAGAGCGCGACCCCGAACCCCAGCGCGAGATTTCCGAAGAGATCGCCCATGCCTCAGAGCACGACGACGCCGGGGATGACCAGGATGGGGATGGGGAGATGGAGCGCGTAGCGAAACAGCCCGACGCAGAGCGCGGTCATGACGACGCCGAAGACCGCGAGCTCCTTCACCCGCGCCTCCGGGCTCGAGACGCCGGCGACGATGCAGACGAGGGGTCCCGCGACGACGAGACCCGGAGAGCGGATCGTGAGCGCGAACGCGACGACTCCGAGCATGATGAAGATCACGCCCCGGAACGACCAGCGCTCGAGCGCGTCGCCGGCGCGGAGGAACGACGCGACGACGAGGCCGACTCCGATCCCCGCCATGAGCAGCGCGACCGCGCGCGGCATCATGCCGGGGCCCATCGAGCGCAGCGTGCCGGAGTCGAGCGCGCGACCGGCCCAGAACGAGAACGCGGCGAGCGCGACGAGGCTCACCCCCGCCCAGAAGTCCTGCGGGGCGCGCACCGCCCGGTGCCGCTCCGGTCCGCGTTCCATGCGGCGGATGATGCGTTGACCCGGCGTCGCGGCGCCGGGCGCGTTTGGGGGGTCCGCGTGCGAGAAGTGGCGGTAGAGCAGGGGAATCGAACCCCCCAACAGCGCCTCTCAGCACCATCCACCGGTTTTGAAGACCGGGCCCGGCACCAGCCTGGGAAGCTCTACCGCGCTCGGAGATACGTCGCTGGTCGGACGCGGTCAAGGACGCTGGGCGCGCGCTCCGTTCGTGCCGGTCTGTTTCGACGGGCGGTCGCCGGCGGCGGGCGCGCCGTGTTCGTCACCGTAGGGCGCGAGGCGGAGCGAGTAGCGCTCGTGTGGCATCGTCGCCCGGTGCGAGTGGAAGTACTGCATCGGCGAGTAGTGGATGAAGTTCGAGACGCGGCTCGTGTAGATGCAGGCGTAGTCCTCGATCTGCTCGCCGAACCGAGAGTTCTCGTTCCCCTCCTTGAACATGAGGCCCCAGTACTTGTTGAACCCCTCCTCGACCACGTGCTGGAGCTGGTCGAGGCGGAAGTCGGCGTCGCGGTGCGCCCGCCGGAGCAGCTCCAGCTCCCGCTTCATCTCGCGGCGCTCCGCCTCCAGGCGATCGCGGACGTCGCCAGCCGCGCCGTCCTGCCGATCCAGCCGGCGATCGAGCGCGTTCAGGGCGCTCTTCCGGGAGCCGAGCTCGTCGTCGAGCCGCATCCGAAGCTCCTCGAGGCGCGCCATCTCCTCCATCTCCGAGTGCCGCTGCTCCAGCCACGCGATCTCGGCCTCCATCTCCGGGACCACCATGCAGGTCCGCCAGAGAGACGACTTCTTCGACTTCAGGATGTCACCGTAGATGTGATCGCCGACGTAGAGCACGCGCTCCCCGCCGATGCCGACGAGCCGCTCGAAGTCGGTCAGGCTTCCGCCGGCGTAGACGCGGCCGCGCTCGAGGGAGCGCGCCTCGCCGACGGGAGCGCCGTCCGGTCCGAGCTCGATGATCGGCCGCTTCTCCGAGAAGAACGCCGGCTTCGCGGCCCCGGTCACGATGACGTCGAAGTAGTTCCGCCAGCTCGGGTACTCCGGCATGACGCCGTCGAGCAGGTACGACATCACCGTCTCGGTGTAGTCCCAGAGCGAATTCGTGAGCACGAACAGGCGCTTCCCGCCGGAGCGCAGCCGGTGGAGCGCGGGCCCGAGCTCCTTGTCGCGCACGACGAACCGGGGCAGGTCGCGCTTCACGATCTGCTTCAGCGAGTCGTCGCGGTGGACCTCGTCGATGGTCTCGCGGACGTCGTCGTAGAGCTTCGCGTAGTCGACCGTGACGCCGCCCGACTCGAGCGTCTCGATGATGTCGGCGAACAGGCAGGCCTCGGGCAGCGCGAACAGCGTGTCGATCCACGCGAAGCGCGGCATCGAGAGGTGGATCTTCTCGTCGCGGTAGAGCCGCTTCCGCTCCTCCCACGCGAGCGCGCGCCGGCCGTGGTAGCAGCGCCCGACGTGGTTGTGCCGGTCCATCTTGAACAGGTTGCCGGCGACCTTGTCGACCACGAGGCCGCGGATCACGAACTCGGGGTCGTACGCCAGCCCCGCGATCGCCTCGGGGTAGTGCAGCTTCGAGACGAGGCGCTCCAGCGTCATCCGGAACGCGAGGTCCTCGAGGTGACGCAGGCTGTACATCGCCAGCGTGTAGTCCATGTCGAAGCCGACGAGGTCGATCTTGTCCATCCGCAGGTTGCGGTTGACGAAGATCTGCCGCTCGCGCGGCACCTCGCGGTGGACGGTGGCGCGGGGGTGCTCCAGCAAGGCGTGAACGGCGGGATCGGCGTAGAAGACGCCGGGCGGCTCCTCGAGGTCCCGCGCGCGGGGGGCGTGTCGGTCGGCACGTGATCGCATCAAGCCATGAAATATCCCTCCCGAAGCGGCGCCACAATTCGGTCGCCGGGACGTTGACCCTTCCAGAGGTGCCGTTACGCTTGCCGCCGATGCCGCCCGCGTCGAAACCCGGAATGTCCGCGCTGGAGCGCGAGCTTCGCGCCCGGATCGAGGCGCTCGAGGAGCGCGTCGCGCTGCTCGAGAAGGGCAAAGCTCCGCCCGGGGACGGTCGCGCCAGCGTCCGCCCACCCCCGGCCGCCAGGCGCTGCCCCGGATGCGGCCTGGAGCTGCGCCGCCGGCGCGGACGCTGCGTCGAATGCGGGTTCCCTCTGCCGCCAGCCGCTGCGAGGCGGCGTCCGGCGAAGGCGAGGACCTGATCCGGCCTGCCGGACCGCTCAGTCGAGGCAGATCTCGCGGGCGGTGACGCCGAGCGCGTGCGCGATCTCGACGACCGTCGTGTACGGCGGGTTCCGCCCGCCGCGCTCGATGAGGCTCACGTAGGCGACCGACAGATCGAGCGACTCCGCAAGGTCTTCCTGAGTGAGGCCGCGCTCCTGGCGACAGCTCCGGACGCGCTCGCCGAGGCGTCGCAGGATCTCGCGCCGAGGATCTCGTTGCGTCTTCGCGGATTTCGCTGGCATGAAGTGCCGTCCCCCCCGAGATAGCACGTCGTTGACTCTGAGTGTGAGTCAGACTGCACTCTTGTAGTCACGCGTGAGAGATCCGGCCACCGACCCAAAGTACGGGTGCGCCAAAAAGGATCAGTCGCTGAGGGCCGTGGACGGGGTGCCGAGCGGGAGCTATATCGGCGCCCGCGAGGAGCACAGGTTGACACGATCAGACGAACCCATTCTGCCGCTGGATCGCGTGGTCACCCACGAATTTCCGAACGGACTGCGCGTACGTCTGCTGGTCGACCGCGCCGTCCCGACGGTGAGCTATTACACGTTCTTTCGGGTGGGCTCGCGCAACGAGCGGCTCGGCGTCACCGGCATCAGTCACCTGTTCGAGCACATGATGTTCAATGGGGCCGCGAAGTACGGCCCCAAGGAGTTCGATCGCGTGCTCGAGTCACGGGGCGGCACCTCGAACGCCTACACGTCGAACGACGTGACCGCCTACTACGCCGACTTCGCCTCGGAGGCGCTCGAGACGGTGGTCGACCTCGAGTCGGACCGCATGCGGTCGCTCGCCGTCACCTCGGAGACGCTCGAGCAGGAGCGGCAGGTCGTCCAGGAGGAGCGCCGCCTCCGCACCGACAACTCGATCTTCGGCCTCATGGAGGAGCAGCTCGAGTCGCTCGTGTTCCAGGCGCACCCCTACCGCTGGCCCGTCATCGGCTGGATGGAGGACATCGCGCGGATCACGCGCGAGGACTGCCTCGACTACTTCAAGACGTACTACGCGCCGACGAACGCCGCGATCTACGCGGTCGGCGACCTCGAGCCCGAAGGCGTCCTCGAGCTGCTCGGCAGGTACTACGGCGACATCCCCGCCGGCCCGCCGATCCCGCAGGTCCCGTCCGGCGAGCCGGTGCAGCGCGGCGAGCGGCGCGCCGTGATCCGGTATCCCGCGCAGGCGCCGGCCGTCATGGTCGGCTGGCGCGGACCCGCGGCGCGGCACCCCGACTCCGCGGCGCTCGACGTGCTGCAGACCGTCCTCGCGGTCGGCGAGTCGTCCCGGCTGCGACGGCGCCTCGTCGAGCAGGAGGAGATCGCGGTCTCCGCGAACGCGAGCTGGGCGTGGCGGCTCGACCCGGGCATCTTCCTCCTCTTCCTCGAGCTCGCCCCGGGGATGCGGGCCGTGAAGGCCGAGGCGATCCTCTGGGAGGAGCTCGACCGGCTCGCGACCCGCGGCGTCTCACCCAGCGAGGTCCGGCGCGCACAGCGGCTGCTCCGGTCGATGGTCCTGCACGAGCTGGCGACGCACAGCGGCGTCGCGCACGCGCTCGGCCAGGCGGAGGTGCTGCTCGGCGACTGGCGGGACGCGGGCAGGGCGCTCGAGCTGTACGCCGCCGTGGGCGCGCGGGACCTGAAGCGCGTCGCGCGCGAGTACCTCGACCCGACCCGCCGTAGCGTGATCACGCTCGATCCCGTCGCGCCCGGCTCCGCCGAGGGGCCGCTGCGATGAGCGCCAGGATCCGGCTGCCCGAGCTCCATCGAGAGCGGCTCCCGAACGGCCTCGAGATCCTGGTCGCGGATCGGCCCGGGATCCCCCTCGTCGCCGTCCGGCTGATCGTCGCGGCGGGGTCCGCCATCGATCCCGACCGCGGCCACGGTCTCGCGAACCTCGTCGTGCAGGTCGCCCGCCGCGGCACCGAGCGTCGCAGCGGCCAGGAGATCGACGAGGAGATCGAGTCGCTCGGGGCGGAGCTCGGCTGCGCCGCGGACGAGGACGCGAGCGGCTTCGGCCTGTCCGCGCCGTCGGAGTCGCTGGCGAATCTTCTCGACGTGGTGGTGGACGTCGTCACCGCGCCGACCTTCCCGACGAAGGAGTTCGAGCGGGTGCGGCGCCGCGAGGTAGCGAGCATCGCGCACGTGCTCGACGACCCGGGCGCGGTCGCCGATCGCGCGATGCTGCGCGCCGCCTACTCGGACCACCCGTACGCCCACCCGCCCGACGGCCGGCGGGCACACCTCGCGGCGCTGCGGCGCCGCGACCTCATCGCGTTCCACCGCCGATGGTACGCGCCCGAGGGCGCGACGCTCGTCGTCGTCGGCAGGATCGATCCGGCCGAGGCGCTCGCCCTCGCTCGCCGCAAGCTCGGGCGCTGGCGGCCGCGCGCGGCCGAGGCGGCGCCGGCGCCCCCCGCGCCGCCTGCCGTCGAGCGGCGCGTCATCGTCGTCGACAAGCCGGACGCGACCCAGGTCCAGCTCAGGATCGCGCTGCCGGCGCTGCCGCGCTCCACGCCCGACTACTTCCCGGCGATCGTCGCGAACGCGGTGTTCGGCGGCGGGTTCACGTCGAGGCTCGTCGAGGAGATCCGGGTGAACCGGGGCCTGTCCTACGGGGTCCGCAGCCGGTTCGGCATGAGCCGCGGGGGCGGGCTCTTCTTCATCTCTTCGTTCACGAAGACCGAGACCGCGGCCGAGCTCGTGTCGGTCGCGCTCGACGAGGCCGCGCGCTTCGCCGACGGCGGCCCGTCCGCGGACGAGCTCCTGCGCACCCAGAACTGGCTCGCAGGGCTCCACCCGCTCTCGCTCGAGACGCACGAGCAGCTCGCCGAGAAGCTCGCCGACGCCTGGCTCTACGAGTTTCCGCTCGAGCAGGTGACGGACTACGCGGACAAGGTCCGCGCCGTCACCGCCGAGCAGTGCACCTCGGTCGCGCGGTCGTGCTTCCCGGTGGACGGCCGCGGCGTCATCGTCGCCGTCGGGCGTGCGAAGGAGGTCGCGAAGCGCCTCCGCGGATTCGGCCCGATCGAGCTCGTGCCGCCGTCGCGAATCATCTGAGCGGGCGCCGTGCTCTCGATCCTGTACTCCGACGCGGCCCTGCTCGCGGTCGACAAGCCGCCGGGGCAGCTCGTCATCCCGGGGAGGGGCGCGCCCGAGCCGACGGTGCTCGACGCCGCCCGCGCCGAGCACGGCGAGCTCTGGGTCGTGCACCGGCTCGATCGCGGGACGAGCGGCGTGCTCCTCTTCGCGCGCAGCGCCGAGGCCCACCGCGCGCTCAACGTGGCGTTCGACTCCCGCCGCGTGAAGAAGCGGTACCTCGCGGTGGTCGCGGGATCGCCGCCCGAGGAGCAGCGCATCGAGGTGCCCATCGCCGCGGCGAGGAGGGGCCGGATGCGGCCCGCGCGGCCCGGCGACGGGAAGGCGAAGCCGGCCGCGACGTACGTGCGCGTCCTCGAGCGGTTCGCCGGGCCTCCGGCGCTGGCCCTCGTCGAGTGCGTGCCGGAGACCGGGCGGACGCACCAGCTCCGCGTCCACCTCATGGCCGCGCAGACGCCGCTCGCGTTCGACCCCGACTACGGGCCACGCCCGCCGCTCGTCTTCGCCGACGGAACGCCCCTCATCGCGCGGACGCCGCTGCACGCGGCGTCGCTCGCGTTCGATCACCCGATGAGTGGAGTGCCGCTGCGGGTCGAGGCGCCGCTCCCGGACGACATGGGGGCGCTGCTCGAGCGGGCGCGGGGCGAACCCCTCCGCGAAGCCTAGCTCTTGCCCTGCACCAGGACCTTCACGTCGGTCTTGAAGGTCACCTCGATCTTGCCCGCGTCGCGGACGGCGGAAACGAACCCGAGCCCGAACGTCGCGTGTTCGATCACCTGGTCGACCTTGTAGCTCGCCTTCGGCGTGTAGCGGGTCGCCGACGCGAGGTCGCGCTCGCGCAAGAGCTCGTCGAAGGAGATCGTCGTCTTCTTCTCGACCCGGGAGCGAGCCACCGCGGGCCGGTTGCCGACGGTCTTCACCGGCTTCGACCCGGGGGCGGAGCGGTACTTGTGGATGCCGTGGCAGGTGTTGCACTCCACCTTGACGGGCTTGCCGTCCACCACCGCGTGAATCGTGTGCGCGAGCGTGAGCTCGCACTTGGTGCAGTACGAATCGACCTCTCCACCGACCTTGTGCATGGGGCGCGGGAGTATAGCGATCGCCGTGCAGAACGCACCTCCCCGCCGCGGGCAGTGACGGAGACGGGCTCCGGTCGGCGGATTCTCGGAGCGATCGCGCGGCTCCTTGACCCGGACCCGCGTCCTTGCAAGCCTCCGCCCATGCGTATCCGCCCCACCGAGGCCGTCGTCGATCTCGCCGCCATCGTCCGCAACTACGAGCTCGCGCGTCAGGTCGGCGGCCGCCCGGCGATCGCCGTCGTGAAGGCGAACGCTTACGGGCACGGCGTCGTGCCGGTGGCGCGCGCCGTCGTGCAGGCGGGCTGCCCCATGCTCGCCGTGGCCCTCGTGGAGGAGGGCATCGAGCTGCGCGAGGCCGGCATCGCGGCGCCGGTCCTGGTGCTCGGCGGCGCGTATGGCGAGCGCTACGAGCTGCTCGTGCGGCACCGGCTCACGCCGCTCGTCTTCAGGGAAGATCAGGTGATCGCGCTCGGCGAGGCGGCCCGGCAGCTCGGTACGTCGGCGGCTGCGCACGTGAAGCTCGACACCGGCATGGGACGCATCGGCCTCCAGCCGCGCGAGCTCGGCGCGTTCATGGCCGTCGCGCGAGCCGCCCGCGGCGTCCGCATCGAGGGCGTGTGCACCCACTTCGCGAGCGCCGATCTGGTGCCGCGCGACGTGACCGAGCGGCAGGTGCAGGCGTTCGACGGGGCAGCCGACGCGCTCGTGGCGGAGGGCTTCCCGATCCGCTTCCGCCACCTCGCGAACTCCGCCGGCACCATCGAGTTCCCCGCCGCGCGGCAGGACCTGACGCGCCCGGGGATCATGCTGTACGGGCTCCTTCCGTTCGGCCCCGGCGACGTGCTCACCGCGGCGGCCGCCACCGTCGGGGGCGCGCTGTCGCCGGCGCTCAGCTGGAAGACGGCCATCACCCACGTGAAGACCGTTCCCGCCGGAACCGCCATCTCCTATGGCGGTCGCTGGACGGCGGAGCGGACCTCCCGCATCGCGACGCTGCCGGTCGGCTACGCGGACGGGTACCCGCGTCGGCTCTCGGGGCGGCCGGGGTTCGGCAGGGCCGAGGTGCTCGTGCGCGGGCGGCGCGCGCCCGTCGCCGGGACCGTCTGCATGGACATGATGATGGCGGACGTGACGGACGTCCCGGGCGCCGACGTGGGCGACGAGGTGATGCTCCTCGGCGTGCAAGGCGACCAGCGGATCAGCGCGGACGAGCTCGCCGAGCGGGCCGGCACCATCTCCTACGAGATCCTCTGCGGCATCGGCCACCGCGTCCCGCGCCGGTACGTCTAGCGGGCGTCCCGACCCCGTGGCGCACACGCGATATCGCGCAACGCGCGCGACTCCGTGTGAGAATGCCGCGCGTGAAGAGGCTGCGAGCGGCGATCGAGGACTTCGGCGAGATGATCTTCTTCGCGGGCGAGATGCTCGCGTGGGCGTTCCGTCCGCCTTTCCGCCCCGAGCTGGTCCTGACGCAGATGGCGGCGATCGGGGTCGGCTCCACGTTCATCGTCGCGACGACCGGCGTCTTCGCGGGCATGGTGCTCTCGCTGCAGTTCGAGTACGCGATGTCGCAGCTCGGCGCGCAGGGATACGTCGGCGGCTCGGTCGCGGTGGCGCTCACCCGCGAGCTGGCGCCCGTGTTCACCGCGCTCATGATCATCGGGCGGTCCGGCAGCGCGATCACGACCGAGCTCGGCACGATGCGCGTCACCGAGCAGATCGACGCGATGGAGACGATGGCGGTCTCGCCGGTTCAGTACCTCGTCGTCCCGCGGGTGATCGCGTCGGTGGCGATGTTCCCGGTGCTGACGATGGTGTTCAACGCCCTCGGGTTCGCCGGCGCGTACGTGATGGGCATCTACGTCTCGCGCATCCCGGCGGGGCCGTTCATCGCCCACACCCGCGAGCTGGTGGTCGTCGGCGACATCCTGCACGGGCTCGGCAAGTCGCTCGTCTTCGGGGCCGCGGTCGCGGTCATCACCTGCTGGCGCGGCTACTCCGCGCGGGGCGGCTCGCGCGGCGTCGGCGAGGGGACCACGCGCGCGGTCGTGATGAGCAGCATCACGATCCTGGTCGTGGACTACGCGTTCACGCTGATATCGGTGGCGAAGCCGTGATCGAGATCGTCGACGTCTGGAAGTCGTTCGGCGACAATCAGGTGCTGAAGGGCATCTCGATGAGGATCGAGACCGGCACCACCTTCGTCGTGCTGGGTGGATCGGGCTCCGGGAAGACGGTGCTCATGAAGCACGTCATCGGGCTCCTCAAGCCCGATCGCGGGCGCGTCGTCGTGGACGGCGTCGAGATCAGCAGCTTGCGCGGCCGCGAGCTCACCGAGGCGCGCCGCTCGTTCGGCATGGTGTTCCAGGCCGGCGCGCTCTTCGACTCGATGACCGTCCACGATAACGTCGCGTTTCCGCTCAAGGAGAAGCAGCGCCAGCTCTCGCGCGACGAGATCCGGGCCCAGGTGGTCGAGAAGCTGCGCGTCGTCGATCTGGGCGAGGAGATCCTCGGCAGGTACCCGGCCGAGCTGTCGGGTGGCATGAAGAAGCGCGTCGCGCTGGCCCGCGCGCTGGTGAGCAACCCGAGCGTCGTGCTGTACGACGAGCCGACGACGGGCCTCGATCCCATCACCACGGACTACGTCGACGACATGATCGTGCACGCGAAGGAGCGGCTCGGCGTGACGAGCATGGTCATCAGCCACGATATCGCCAGCTCCTTCAAGGTGGCCGACAAGCTGGCGGTGCTCTACGATGGTCACATCGCGGCGCAGGGAACTCCGGAGGAGGTGCGCGCCAGCAAGCACCCGTTCGTGCAGAAGTTCCTCGCGCTGTGGTTCGAGAAGCAGAGCAGTGAGTAGAAAGCTCTTGGCATGACCCGACCTCAGATCAGCAAGACGCTCGCGGTCGGGACCCTGGTCGCCGTCGGCATCGCCGCGTTCCTCGTCGCGTTCACGTTCTTCCGCAAGGGCGGCTACTCCGAGCGGGAGAGCTACGTCGTCTACGCGTACTTCGACGACGCGACTGGCCTCACGTGGAAGAGCATCGTCCAGATCGCCGGCATCCAGGTCGGCGAGGTCGATCGCATCTCGCTCGATCGCGGCCGCGCGCGCCTGGACCTGCGCATCCGCAACGAGATCGAGCTGCACGTCGACGCGTGCGTGACGAAGAAGTTCCCGTCGGCGCTGCTGCCCGACGCGCTGCTCGAGGCGACCACCGGCAGCTACACGAAGCCGCTCCTCAAGGATCTGCCTCCGGAGCAGCGTCAGCTCACGTGCGTGCGCGAGGCCACCGACGTCCAGAAGCTGCTCGACTCGCTCGCGAAGGTCGCGGAGGACATCAAGGTCATCTCGGGCGAGCTCGCGGACACGATGACCGGCGAGAGGGGGAGCGTCCGCGAGATCATCCAGGGGATGGTCAAGATCACGCAGGACCTCCAGAAGACCGTCGAGTCGGGCACGGATCGCATCGACTCGATCCTCGAGAACACCGACGCGTTCACGGGGACGCTGCGCGACGTCGCCGAGAAGGACCAGGGGCGCTACCGCGCGATCGCGGCGAACGTCGAGGACGCCAGCAGCCGGCTCGTGAAGCTGCTCGAGCAGGTGCAGGGCATCGTCGGCGAGAGCGAGCCCGGGATGAAGCAGTCGGTCGCCGACGTGCGGACGTCGATCGAGCGGCTGAACCGCTCGATGGAGCACGTGGAGAAGGTCGCCGAGAACATCGGGCAGGGGAAGGGCGTCGCCGGCAAGCTGCTCGCGGACGAGCGGCTCGGCGACAAGCTCGGCAAGTCGATCGAGGGCGTCTCCGACTACGTGGACCGCCTCGTGAAGCTCAAGGTCGAGGTGAACCTGCGCTCGGAGTGGCTCGCGAACGAGAGCGGCTCGAAGGCGTACGCCGGGTTCAAGCTGCTGCCGCGGCCGGACAAGTTCTACCTCGTCGAGCTCGTGAGCGACCCGCGCGGCATCGACACGCAGACGAGCGAGACGCTCACCACCGAGGTGGACGGCACCACGAGCGTCACGCGGCAGACGCGCGTCGTGAACGAGCAGAAGCTCAGCTTCTCGCTCCAGTTCGGGCGGCGCTACGGTCCGCTGACGATGCGGCTCGGCGTCATCGAGAGCTCGGGCGGAATGGGCGCCGACCTGCACCTGCTGCGCGATCGGCTCACGGTGTCCTTCAACGCGTACCAGTTCACGCGCCCGAACGACGCGCTCTACCCGCGCACGAAGCTGTGGGTGGATTACAAGTTCTTCAAATATCTCTACGCGACGATGGGCGCCGACGACTTCCTGAACAGGTGGCGGTCGGGCCGGTATCCCGGCGGCCCGGACTTCTCGGTCGGCCGCGACGTGTTCTTCGGCGGCGGCGTCGTCTTCACCGACGACGATCTGAAGACGCTCCTGTCGATCGGTGGCAGCGCCGTGAGCAGCGCCGCGGGCTCGCAGTAGCGCGGCGCGAGCGCGAGCCCCGAGGCGGCGCTCGGCGGTCCCTTCGCGAGCCCCCCACGAGCGGTTCGCGCGCGGCCGCGCTCGCGGTTAGTCTCTGCCCATGAAGAGCTGGCTCAAGCTCGTGATCCTCGCGGTGCTCGCCATCGTCGCGGTCGAGATGTACATGCGCGACCGCGGCGGCGGAGAGCTGCAGGGGACGCCCGCGCCTGCGTTCACCCTGCCGGCCGTGAGCGGCGGAGCGGTCTCGCTCGCTTCGCTCCAGGGGAAGGTCGTCGCGCTGAACTTCTGGGCGACGTGGTGCCCGCCGTGCAAGGCCGAGATCCCGGACTTCGCCGCCGTCTACGCGTCCAGCGCCGGGAAGTGCGTCGAGTTCCTCGGAGTCGCAGAGGAGTCCGGCTCGCACGACGAGATCGAGGCAGCCGCCCGCACGCTCGGCATCAACTACCCGGTGCTCGTGGACGAGGACGGCAGGGTCGGAGAGGCGTTCGGCATCCCCGGATATCCTCGGACGTTCCTCATCGACGTGAACGGGCGCGTCCGCAAGGTGTTTGAGGGCATGGTGAGCCGCGCCGAGCTCGAGGGGGCGCTCGCCCCGCTGCTCACCGAGGCCCCCGCGTCCTGCCCGAAGTCGAAGGCGCTGTAGCCTGTTGCGAAGCGCCGTCGTGCGTGTGAGATCCGCGGCGTGCCTTCCTGTCCGATCTGCCGAAAGCCGGTGTCGCCCCGCGCCTCGAACCCGGCGTTCCCGTTCTGCTCGGATCGCTGCAAGCTGCTCGACCTCGGCAAGTGGCTCGGCGAGGACTACCGCATCCCCGGGCCTCGCGCCGGCGACGGCGTGGAGCGGCCCGCGCCGGGCGAAGAAGATGCGCGGGACGAGGAATGACCGCGCCCATCTCGCCGCTGCGCCCCATCGTGGTATAGCGCCCTGCGGATGAAGCGACTCACCCAGGTCCTCGCCGGGCTCGCCGTGTCGGGCGCAGCGCTGTGGCTGACCTTGCGCGGCAAGGACATCGGCGCGATCTGGCAGGCGATGGTCGACGCCGACCACCGCTGGTTTCTGCCGTACCTGCTCACGCTCACCGCCATCCACCTCATCAGGACCTGGCGCTACGGCATCCTGCTCGAGCCCGTCGCCGACGTGCCGTTCGCGCGCCTCAACGCCGTATGTGCGGTGGGGTTCATGGCGCTCGTGGCGCTGCCGTTCAGGCTCGGAGAGTTCGCGCGCCCGTATCTCGTCGCCCGCCGAGGCGAGCTGCGCGTCTCCGCCGCGCTCTCCAGCGTCGTCGTGGAGCGCGTCGCTGACGGCCTGTTCACCGCGGTCCTGCTGCTCGTGACGCTGCTCGGGGTACCCGAGGGCACTCCCGGGCGCACCGTGCTGCGGGGCGCCGGCGTCGTCGTGTTCCTGGCGTTCGGCGCGCTCCTCGTGTTCCTCGTGCTCGCCTCGAAGAACAAGGCGCTCGCGGTGCGGATCACGCGCGCCGTGCTCGGGCCGATCTCGAACAAGCTCGCGGACCGCGTGTCGGGGATGATGGACGCGTTCATCCACGGCCTGCGGCTCGTCCCGAGTCGCGGCAAGGTCGCGCTCTTCTTCGCGCTGACCCTGGCCTACTGGGGGCTGAACGCGTGGGGGATGGCGGCGCTCGCGCGCGGCTTCGGGATCCACCTCGGCGCGGTCGAGGCGTTCACGGTGCTCGGCGTGCTCGTCGTCGGCGTGATGATCCCGGCCGGGCCAGGCATGGTCGGCACCTTCCAGGCGGCCGTGATGCTCGGGCTCTCGCTGTTCGTGCCCAGGGCGACGGTCGACGTGCAGGGCGCCGCGTACGCGAACGCCCTCTGGGGCCTGCAGCTCGGGCAGCAGGTGGCGTTCGGGCTCGTGTTCCTGTTCTCGCGGCACATCACCTTCGGCCAGCTCTTCGCCGCCGAGGAGGTCGAGGCCGAGCTCGAGGAGGAAGAGCGCGAGTATCGAGCCGGGGGAACGGGCTCCAAGTGACGTGCAGGCGGACCGCTGCGCCGCGTTGACAGCCCGCAGCCGTGGGCCCTATAAACCGCAGTCCTTTCAGCCTCGGTGAGGTAGCTCAGTCGGCTAGAGCGGGGGTCTCATAATCCCCAGGTCGAGAGTTCGATTCTCTCCCTCACCACCACTCTGACGGCCGCCCGCGGGCGGCCGTTTTCGTTCCACCCCCTGTCATCTCGGCGTCCGCGATCGGCGACGTGACGGCCCTGCCGTTAGGTTGCATTCCTCGCACGGAGGAACCCCACCATGATCGCCGTCACCGGAGCCGCTGGTCACCTCGGCCGCCTCGTCCTCGACGAGCTGCTGCAGAGGGTTCCGGCCAATCAGCTTGTCGCGGCGGTCCGAAGCCCGGAGAAGGCCCGGGACCTCGCCGCCCGGGGCGTGCTGGTCCGCAGCGCCGACTACGACGCTCCCGAGACGCTCGACACCGCGTTCCAGGGCGTCGACGAGCTGCTGCTCATCTCGGCGCTCGAGCTCGGCAAGCGCGTCCGCCAGCACCAGGCAGCGATCGCCGCGGCGAAGAAGGCGGGGGTGAAGCTGCTCGTGTACACGAGCCTGCTGCACGCCGATACGTCCGGCATCTCTCTCGCCGTCGAGCACCGCGCCTCCGAGCAGGCCATCCGCGAGTCGAAGATCCCGTTCGTGATCCTGCGGAACGGCTGGTACCTGGAGAACTACACGGAGAACCTCGGCCCCGCGCTGCAACACGGCGTCATCATGGGCGCCGCGAAGCACGGCCGGATCGCTGGAGCAGCGCGGGCCGATCTCGCCGCCGCTGCGGCGGTGGTGCTCACCACGCCCGGTCACGAGCGCAAGGTCTACGAGCTCGGGGGCGACCAGCCCTTCACGATGGCGGAGCTCGCCGCCGAGGTCGCGCGCCAGGCCGGAAAGCCGGTGACGTATCAGGACATGCCCGCGGAGAAGTACGCCGAGACGCTGCGGGGCTTCGGCCTGCCCGGCCCGGTCGCCGAGATGCTCGCCAGCGCCGACGAGGGCATCTCCCGTGGCGACCTCGACGATCGTGGCGGCGAGCTGCGCCGGCTCATCGGCCGGCCGACCACCACGCTCGCTCAGGCCGTCAGCGCCGCGTTGAAGCGTGCATAGGAGGCGGGGTCGCGTTCGGCCGCCGCCGTCGGCCGGAACAACACCGTTCCCGCGGGTGTTTCCCAGGAACGGCTCGCCGTGGCCGCCCGCCTACCGGAGGTTCGCGGCGCATCGGCTATCCTGCGTTCTTCGATGATCACCCGGCACCTGAAGCGCATCGCGAGGGACTGGTTCCTCCTCGGCATGCTGTCCGCGGTCGTGCTCGCGACGATCGCGCCCGGCATCGGCCGGAGCGGCGGGCCGCTGCGCGCCGACGTGCTCGGCGACGTCGGCATCTTCGCCGTCTTCTTCCTCCACGGCATCGGCCTCTCGACCGAGAAGCTGAAGGAGGGCGTCTCGCGGTGGCGGCTGCACCTCGTCGTGCAGGCGTTCACGTTCATCGTGTTCCCGCTCCTGTGGCTCGCGTTCCGCGCTGCTGCGGGCGGCCTCGTGCCGCCGTACCTGATGCTCGGCTTCCTCTACCTGTGCGCGCTGCCGTCGACGATCTCTTCGTCCGTCGCGATGACCGGGATCGCTCGCGGCAACGTCGCCGCGGCGATCTTCAACGCGACGCTCTCGAGCCTGCTCGGCGTCTTCCTGACGCCGCTCCTCGTCGCGCTCGTGGCGGGCAACTCGGGCTCGCTCTCGCTCCGCGACGCGATGGTGAAGATCGCGGGGATGCTGGTGGTGCCGCTCGTCGTGGGGCAGCTCGCGCGGCCGCTCGTCGGCAAGTGGTTCGCGCGCTGGAAGCCCTACACGAGCGTGTTCGATCGGGCCGTCATCGTCCTGCTGGTGTACGTGTCGTTCTGCGACTCGGTGCGCGCCGGGCTCTGGACCGAGCACGGCGTGGGGATGATCGCCATGACCGCCGCCGGCGCCGCCGTCCTGCTCGCGATCGTGCTGACGCTCACGCGGCGCACCGCGACGCTGCTGCGGTTCGCGGCGGAGGACGAGATCACGGCCGTGTTCTGCGGGTCGAAGAAGACGCTCGCGTCGGGCGTGCCGATGGCGAAGCTGCTCTTCGGAGCGCACCCCGGCCTCGGCGTCATCGTGCTGCCGATCATGTTCTACCACCAGCTGCAGCTGCTCGTTTGCTCGGTGCTGGCGGAGCGGTACGCCTCGCGCCCGATCAGCGGGCCCGCAGCGGAAGGTTGAGCGCTGCAGGTTCGGAGGCGGCACGCGCGCGACACCCGCCGGCGCGTGCGTCACTTCAAGAGCCACCCCTGCGCCGGCGCCGGCGTCACCGCCGCCTTCACCACGTCGTCGATGTCGCGCGGCGCGATGCCGGCCTCGGTCAGGAGCGCGCCCCAGCTCTTGCCGTTCTTCACCGCGGCCAGGAGCTCGGGCGGGCCGACCTTCAGCCGCGGCGCGAGGAGCAGCGTGAGGATCAGCTCGGGCGATCCCGCGCCGGCGGCGCGGGTCACGTGAACGAGATCGGGCGACGCACGCAGCCGCGAGACGACCACGTCGTCCACGGCGACGGCGGCGAGGTCCGCGTCCGCGGCGTTCTTCGCGAGCCGCTCGACGAAGATCTCACCGAGGGCGTCTCTGTCCGCCGCAGCGAACGCCTTCTTCCACGCGCCCGCGGCGCCCTTCGCCGCGAGGAGCTGCATCGGCTCCTTGCCGACGCGCGCTCCCGCCCAGTGCGCGATCCAGAGGTCGTCCGCCGACGTGCCGGTCATGACGACGCGGATGAGGGCGGCCTTCTCGGCGCCGAACACCGCCGCCAGGGTCGAGCTCCGGGTCGTCGCGAGGATGTACGGGTCCGCCGCCGTCGGCCGCGCAGGGTCGTACGCGCGATCGCGGAAGCAGTGACAGCCCGCGGCCTGATCAGCGGCGGCGCGTGAAGGCGCGGCGAGCGCGAGCGCTGCCGCCACGAGGAGGAGGGCGATCGGGCGGGAGGTCATCGCCGGAAGTGTAGCCGAACCGGTCGAGGTCCCGAACCAGGTCGCCGCGAAGGTGGCGCTCATCGCGGCCGACCGCACGCCGCGCTCGCCTCGGGTGGTCCTTGCGACCGCAAGTCGCGGGCGGCACATCTTGTACGGACGGATCTCTCGCGAACGACGGAGGAGGGGACATGCTGAGCAGGGCGACAGCGCAGTGGGAAGGCGATCTGATGTCGGGCAAGGGCAAGACGAGCGCGGCGAGCGGGACGTTCCGCGACGCGGGCCTGAGCTGGAAGGCCCGCACCGACGGCGCGGCGAACCAGACGACGCCGGAGGAGATGCTCGCCGCCGCCCACGCGAGCTGCTTCTCGATGGCGCTGTCGCACGGCCTCGCGCAGGGCGGTCACGCGCCGACGCGCGTCGAGACCACCTGCACGGTCGAGTTCGGTCCGAAGCAGGGCGGCGGCTTCGAGGTGAGGTCGAGCGCGCTCGAGGTGAAGGGCTGGGTACCCGGCATCGACCAGGCCGCGTTCGAGAAGGCGGCGGAGGAGGCGAAGAACGGCTGTCCCGTCTCCGCCGCGCTCAAGATCAAGATGTCGGTGAAGGCGGCGCTGCAGCAGTAGCGCCGTCGTGCCGTCGTGCCGTCGTGCTGACGCGCCGACGCTCGGCGAACGGCGCCGGTGCGCCCAGGTGACCACCTCCCGGTCGGCGGAGGACGCTACCTGCGGACGTAGCGGTGCTTCACGCCCACCGGGAAGTACTCCGGGTGCCCCGCCGGAAGCAGCGTCACCCGCGGGCGCTGTCGCTCCGGCGGCACGTAGTTCGCGAACTCGCTGTTGAGCCGGCGGAGCACCCTCACGACGGCGTCCGTCACGGCTGCGAGCCGCGCCTCGTTCGCCTCGGCGCCGGGCGCGAGCTCGACGGCGAGGTGCAGCTCGCGGTCGCGCGCCGCGTCCTCCTTCACCTCCATCACGAACTTGCCCGTCACCCAGTCGCGCGTCTCCGGCTGCTCGAGCGCGACGCTCACCGTCTCCGGGAACACGTTCGCGCCGTAGTAGGAGACCGCGAAGTGGGACCGGCCGAACACGTAGACGAACGGCAGCGGGCGGACGCCGCGCTCGCCGCGGCGCCGCACCTCCGCCTCGGCGTCGAGGCCGAGATCGCGCAGCCGCGCGATCATCGCCGCGTACGGGACGACGCCGCCGGAGTCGCCGACGTCGTAGCGCACGAGCGGGACGCCGCCGTCGGCGGTGAACGCGAGCGTGCCGCCGAGCTGCTCGAACCAGCGGGACCACGGATCGTACTGTACGAGCGTCGGCAGCCGCGCCTCGCCGAACACAACGCGCGCCGCGTCGGGCCGCTCGGCGAGGAAGCGGCGAATGCAGACCGTGAGCGGCGTCTCGTTGCCGAGCACGCCCGCGTCGGCGGTGCCGTAGAGCGACGCCGAGTCGCGGAGCGGGTCGTCCATCCCGGCGCGCTCTCCCATGAGCGATCGCCACTCCTCGCTGAACACCTCGCCGGCGAGGACGAGCTTCACGCCGAGCTCGCGCCAGCGCAGCCCGTCGGCGACGCCGCTGTCGACGACGTCCTTCAGGAATGGCGGGTAGCCGAGGAGGACCGTCTGATCGAACATCGGCGCGAGCGCGCGCACGACCCTGAAGATCTCGGGCTTCTGGTTCCCCGGGGTGACCGTCGTGACGGGATAGCCCTTCGCGGCGACGTGCCGGAGGCAGGCCGTCGTGAACATCCCGCCGACCCACGTGCCGAGCGGAAAGCACACCACCGCGAGCGTCCGCCTCCGATCCGCCTCGAAGGAATCGTGCAGGACGTGCTCGAAGCGGGCCGCGACCGCCAGCTCGTCCGAGATGAACCGAGGCCAGAAGGTCGGCTCGCCGGTGGAGCCCGACGACACGGCGACGAAGTCGCACGTCGAGAGCTCTCCGCCTCGGCAGCGCGTTTCGAGCGGATAGCGCCGCAGGTAGCCGTCCTTCGTGACGAGCGGGAGGGCCAAGAACGCTTCGCGCGTCGTCACCGCGGTGGGCTCGACTCCGTGCGAGGACAGGAAGTCCCGGTACGCCGGCACCGACGCCGCGACCTCGCGGAAGAGCTCCAGCGTCGTCGGGAACGGGTCGAGGACGGCGCGCGCGTCGAGCGCGTCCGCGAGCGGCGTCCCCGCGAAGTCCGCCAGGGCGGCGAGCGTGCGCTCGGTTCTTCGAGGCTGCATTCGCTGTCCTTAGCGGCGGGCGGCGGAGCTTCGCTCGCCCGAGGTCCGCTGGCGGCGTCCGGACCTACGGTGCGTACGGGACGGGCACATTACGCATGTGCTGCCCCCACCGGGGCGCAGCGATCGGCCGCGGCGATAGCAAACCAGAGGGCCCATGCGACTCGATGTGGGGCGAGGATATGTGATCGCGGCCGCGTTCGCCGGTCTCCTCGCCGGGAGCGTCACGGTGGTGCAGGCCGCGGGCGTTCGCCGTGCCGCGACGTGGCGCGCTCCTGCGCGGCTCGCCGACACCGGCCTCTACTCCGACTTCGCGTCACGCACGATCGATCCGCGGAACGTCCATTACTCGCCGCAATACCCGCTCTGGTCCGACGGCGCGAGGAAGAACCGGTGGATCTTCATCCCGCCCGGCAAGGCGATCGACGCGAGCGATCCGGACGTGTGGAAGTTTCCGGTGGGGACGAGGATCTGGAAGGAGTTCGCCTGGAGCCGGCGAGTCGAGACGCGGTACCTCGAGCGCACGCGCGAGGGCTGGCATTACGCGGCGTACCAGTGGCGCGACGACGAGCGCGACGCGGTGCTCGCCAGCGATGCGGGCGCCCTCACGACGTACGAGGTGGCGCGGGGCAAGCACCACGCGATCCCATCCGTCGCGGACTGCAAGAACTGTCATCGCGGGGGGCGCGCGGAGATCCTGGGGTTCAGCGCGCTGCAGCTTTCGCCGGATCGTGATCCCCTCGCGCCGAATCGCGAGGAGCTCCGCCCGGACATGGCGACCCTCGCGACGTTCGTGAAGCGCGGGCTCGTCCGCGGACTGCCTCGCGACCTCGCCGAGCACCCGCCGAGGATCGAGGCGCCCACTCCACGCGGCAGGGCCGCCCTCGGCTACATGCACGCGAACTGCGGCATGTGTCACGACACGGTGGGGCCGCTCGCGTCGCTCGGCGTGGACCTCCACCAGTCGCTGCGGCGTGGCGCCCGCAGCGGCAACGAAGTGATCGCGGACCTCGTCGATCACCCGACGCAGTTCCAGCTCGCGAGCGCGCCCGCAGGGAAGAGCGTCTGGATCCACCCGGGATCGGCGGCGTCGAGCGCCGTCCCGGTCCGGATGGCGTCGCGGAGCGCCATCGTGCAGATGCCGCCGCTGGGCACCGCGGTGCCCGACGAGGAGGCGCTGAAGCTCGTCCGCGAATGGATCTCGCAGGACCTGCGCTCGCGCTGAGCGCAGGGAGCAGTTCACCACGACGGGAGGAGCGCAGCATGAGAACGTGGAAGTGGTGTGTCCCTGCCGCGCTGGCGGTCGGCGTCGTCGCGATGTCGGCGGTCGCGGCGACGAAGCCGGCGGCGCGGAGCGGCGCGATCGTGAAGCGTGGCGAGTACGTCGTGACGACGAGCGGGTGCAACGACTGCCACACGCCTTGGAAGATGGGCGAGAAGGGCCCGGAGCCCGACATGTCGCGGATGCTGTCGGGGCACCCGCAGGATCTCACGATGCCCGCGCCGCCGAAGCTCGAGCAGCCCTGGATGGGCGCCGCGTCCGCCACCTTCACCGCGTGGTACGGGCCGTGGGGAACGAGCTTCGCGGCGAACCTCACGCCGGATCAGGAGACCGGGCTCGGGAAGTGGACCGAGCAGAACTTCGTCGAGGCCATGCGGACCGGGCGGCACATGGGGCGCGGACGGCCGATCCTCCCGCCCATGCCGTGGCAGAACGCGGCGAAGATGACGGACGCCGACCTGAAGGCGGTCTTCGCGTACCTGCGCAGCATCCCCGCCATCGCGAACCGCGTGCCGGAACCGACGCCGCCTGCGGAGGCCGCTGCCGCAGCAGAGCCCGCTTCATCGGGCGGAACGCCGGCGTCGTCGACCGGTGCGCCCGGGTCGTCGCCGAGCGCACCCGCCGCAGGGCAGGGCGGGAAGTGAGTCGCGGGGGTCGCGGAGCGCCGCAAGCGCCGTGAGCTGCGGGGCGGAGTCGAGCGCACAGGCTCCACTCCGCCCCGCTGGTCTTCCACGAGATCGTCGCGACGGTTCAGGCCCGCGGCTTCGACCGCGGCGCGGCGTTGCTGCGCCGGCGCTTCTCC
>DASSQI010000236.1:0-4343 GCA_035702585.1 Anaeromyxobacteraceae bacterium | reverse complement strand
GGGCTACGTCTACTTCGCGATGGCGTTCTCGCTCGGTGTCGAGCTCCTCAACATGCGCGCGCGCAGGGCCTCCGAGAAGCCGGTGGAGCTGCACCACAGGTTCGAGCACACGCCGGGCGCGGAGCGCTATCTCGCGCCGACACACCCCGACGCGCCGCCGCGGCTGTGAAGCGGCATCGCGTCACCATGGGTGGCCGCCTCGCGTCCACCGAGGCCCGGCGCTCACTCCGCACGTGTTCGCGATCGAGGTTTGCGTCGGGCCTGTTCCGCGCGCTGAAGCGCGCGGCGTGGCGGGGAACGCAGTTCCCGTATGATCTGATACAAGCCCGCGCGTGGCCGACCTCGCGCTGCTCGTCCTGACGCTCTTCTGGGGCACGACGTTCCTCCTCGTGAAGAACGCGCTCGCGGGGACGAGCACGGGGGCGTTCCTGCTCATGCGGTTCGCGGTCGCGACCGCAGCGGTGGGGCTCGTGTGGCTCGTGAGGCGGGACCGGCCGACGCCGGGGCTCTGGCGAGACGGGCTGCTGCTCGGGCTCGCGATGTTCGGCGGCTTCGCGATCCAGACGCTCGGGCTGCGCTACACGACGCCGGCGCGCTCCGGCTTCCTCACCGGCCTGTCGGTGCTCATCGTCCCGTTCATCGCGCGGTTCATGCTGCGGCGGGGCGTGACGGTGTTCGCGTGGCTCGGCGTCGCGCTCGCGACGGTCGGGCTCTTCGCGCTGACGAGACCGTTCGGCGGCGCGATCACCGCGTCCGTCCGACTCGGCGACGCGCTCACCGTGGCGTGCGCGGTCGCCTATGCGTTCCAGATCGTCTTCACCTCCGAGTGGTCGCCGCGGCACCCGCTGCCGGCGCTGGTGTTCCTGCAGGTCGCGACGACGCTGGTCTGCTCGCTCGCGCTCGTCCCGCTCGAGCCGCTGCGGGTCGGCTCCGGTCCCGCGCTCGTCGGCACGGTGCTCTTCACCGGGCTGGGGATGACCGCGGCCGCGTTCTTCGTCATGAACTGGGCGCAGCGCCACACGACGGCGGTGCGCGCGGCGCTCATCTTCTCGCTCGAGCCCGTCGCGGCCGCGGTCTTCAGCAACGTGGTCGGCGGCGAGCCGCTCGGACCGTACGACCTGGTGGGCGGCGGGCTCATCGTCCTCGGCGTCGTCGCCGGCGAGGTGGGCGGCGCGATCGCGGCGCGCCGAGACCTCCCCAGCGAGCCCCCCGCCTAGCGGCGTCCGTCGAGCGCGCTCGAAGCGGGTGCCTTCGCGGTGTCGGGCGTGTGGAGTACAAGGGGCGCCTTGGCTCGGCTCCCGATAGAGGTCCACCGCGGCGACCTCCGCATCGCCGGCAGCGCGCTGTTCCTCGACGCGCGCCGCCGCTCACCGTGCGCGTTCATCTCCCACGCCCACGGCGATCACCTCGCCCGCCACGACCGCACCATCGCCACCGCGGCGACGCTCGCGCTCGCGCGGCACCGGCTCGGCGCGCGGGCCGAGAAGGGCGAGGCGCTGCCGGCGCGGTACGGCGAGCGCTTCGGGCTCGGCGAGCTCGACATCGAGCTCTTCCCCGCGGGCCACGTGCTCGGCTCGGCGCAGATCCGCGTCAGGAAGAACGGCGCCACCGTCTGCTACACCGGCGACCTCTGCACCGACGAGACCCTCACCGCCGAGCCGGCGCAGGTCGTGCCGTGCGACGTGCTCGTCGTCGAGTCGACGTTCGGGAAGCCGCGCTACGTCTTCCCGCCGAAGCGCGAGGTGCTCGCCCGGATCCGCGAGTTCGTGGACGACGCGATCTCCGAAGGGGCGACGCCGGTGCTGCTCGGCTACGCGCTCGGGAAGGCGCAGGAGATCCTCAGGTTCCTCGCCGGCGAGTGCGGCTACCGCTGCCGCGCGCACCCCGCGGTGCACGCAGTGAACCGCATCTACGAGTCGCTCGGCACGAGCCTCGGCCCGGTGATGCTCCTCGACGACGAGGAGCCGCCCGCGCCGGGCGAGGTGGTCGTCGCGCCCCCGCACCTCGCGCGGTCCGGCCCGCTGCGACGCATCCGCAAGCGCCGCACGGCCATGCTCACCGGCTGGGCGGTGGACGGCGCGCGCTGGTTCCGGAACGTCGACGCCTCGTTCCCGCTCTCCGACCACGCCGACTTCCCGTCGCTCATGCGCTACGTGAAGGCGACCGGCGCCGGGCGCGTCTTCACGGTGCACGGCTACGCCGACGAGCTCGCGCAGGCGCTCCGGCGCGAGGGCATCCGCGCCGAGCCGCTCGCGGAGAAGATGCAGCTCGAGCTGCTCTAGATTACGGTGCAGGCGCGGCGCTTCCGCCGCGGCTCCCCCGGGGTGACGTGCTCGAGTTCAAGGTCAGCGCGGATGCGGCAGGGCAGCGGCTCGACAAGTACGTGCGCCGCGTGCTGCAGGGCGTGCCGCTGTCGCACGTGTACAAGATGCTCCGCACCCGCAAGGTGCGCGTGAACCAGGCCCGCGGTCGCGCGGAGCAGCTGCTCGCCGAGGGCGACGTGGTCGTCATCCGCGGCGACGAGGAGCGGCTCACCGCCGCGGACCGCCCGGCGAAGGCGCGCGGCGGCGCGGCGCGGCGGCGCTTCGAGGTCCTCCACGAGGACGAGCAGCTCCTCGCCGTCGACAAGCAGGCCGGCCTCGCGGCGCACCCGGGCACCGGCATCGTGGGCGCGACGCTCGTCGAGGAGGCGCGCGAGTACCTCCGCGTGCCCGACGACCTGCCGGCGACGGAGTTCCGCCCCTCCCCCGCGCACCGGCTCGATCGCGAGACCTCCGGGATCGTCCTCGTCGCGAAGACGCGGCGCGCGATGGTGGCGCTCGGTGAGACGTTCACCTCCGGTGAAGGCGTGAAGAAGAGCTACCTCGCGCTCGTGAAGGGCAAGATGCCGCGCGCCGAGGGCACGATCGACCTGCCGCTTTCGGAGCACGAGCAGACGGCGCGCTCCAAGGCGGTGCGCGGCGTGAACATGCAGGAGGCGGTGACGCACTACCGCGTCGTCTCGTCGATGAAGGAGGCGTCCCTCCTCGCGGTGCGCATCGAGACCGGCCGCACGCACCAGATCCGCCGCCACCTCCAGGCGGTGGGCCACGCCGTCGCGGGCGATCGCCGGTACGGCGACTTCGCCTGGAACCGGCTGGCGAAGCAGCGCTGGGGGCTCGCGCGCATGTTCCTGCACGCGTGGCGCCTCGAGCTCCCGCACCCGATCACGGGCAGGCCGCTGCGCCTCGAGGCGCCGCTGCCGCCCGAGCTCCTGGAGGCGCTGCAGCGCGCGAACCTGGAGCCGCCGCCGGCCGCGCGCCCCGAAGCGAAACGTTGAAAGCGGCTCGCCTCGGCCTCTACATTGGCCGTCGATGCCCGACCGCCCTCCCCCCGCCGTGACGCCGCCCTCTCCCCCGGAGGAGCCGCGCCGCGAGCGCCGGCGGCGAGGCTCGCTGCGCTGGAAGATCGCCGCCGCGCTGCTGCTCACGCTCGCGACGATCGGCGGCGTCGCGATCTTCGCTGCGGCCGCGGTGTGGGCGCGCTACGCGCAGGGCCTCCCGGAGCTGCCCAGCCTCACCGAGTACCGGCCGCCGGTCGTGACGGAGATCGTCTCCGCCGACGGCCAGCTCGCCGGAGAGCTGTTCGTCGAGCGGCGCAAGGTGGTGCCCTACTCGCGCATTCCCAGGCTGCTCGTCCAGGCGTTCATCGCCTCCGAAGATCAGAACTTCTTCCATCACCGCGGCGTCGACGTGGTGGGGACCTTGCGCGCGGCGGTGAACACGTACGTGCTGCGCCGGAAGGTGCAGGGCGGCTCGACCATCACGCAGCAGACCGCGAAGAGCCTGCTCGTCTCGGCGGAGGGGTTCACCGAGGGGACGCGCCGCGACCTGCGCCGCAAGATCCGGGAGCTCATCCTCGCGCGGCGCCTCGAGAGCGCCTTCTCGAAGGAGGAGATCCTCTTCCTCTACCTGAACGGCGTCTACCTCGGGCACCACAGCTACGGCGTGCAGTCGGCGGCGGAGAACTACTTCCGCAAGAACGTGGAGGACCTGACGCTCGCCGAGGCGGCGCTGCTCGCGGGCCTGCCGCAGGCGCCGTCGCGCTACTCGCCGTTCTCGAACCCGGAGGCCGCGAAGACGCGCCGCCGCTACGTGCTCCGCCGGATGGCGGAGGAGCGGATGATCTCGGACGCCGACCGCCGCGCCGCCGAGTCGGCCGAGGTGAAGGTCTTCGGCGTGGACGACGTGTTCCGCGAGATCGCGCCGTTCTACGCGGAGCACGCGCGGCGCGTGTCCGTCGAGCGGTACGGCAACGACCGGGTGCTCCACGACGGCCTGCGCGCCGAGCTGGCGATGGACCTC
>DASSQI010000235.1:0-17112 GCA_035702585.1 Anaeromyxobacteraceae bacterium | reverse complement strand
TCGAGATCGAGGCGCTCTATCAGCGCGGCCAGGAGATGAAGCGCGTCGCGGAGGAGCTGGTCCGCCACCTGCGTGACGTGACGGTCGCGAAGCTCGTCCCCGACGCGCCGCTCGATCTTCCGGACGCGGAGCGGCGTGAGGTCCTCGCGCAGGCGGGGCTCGCGACGGGAGCGCAGCTCGCACGCGTGTTCGACCTCGCCCAGCGGACGGTCACCGAGGTGAAGTTCGCGGAGCAGCCGCGCTACGCCCTCGAGGTCGGCCTGCTCAAGGCCTGCTACCTCGCGCCGGGCGCGGACGTCTCCGAGCTCGTCGCGCGGCTCGACGCGCTCGCCGCCGGTGCGCCGCTTCCGCCGGCGGCCCCGGCGCAGGGCGCGCCGCCGCGATCCGGCGGAGGCACGCCCGGGCCGACGTCCTCGCCGACGCGGGCCGCGCCACCCGAGGGCCGTGGCGCCCGGTCCGCGCCGGATCCAGCCGGGCGCGCCGACTCGGCCGGGCGCACCGGATCCGCCGCCACGCCGCGCGCCGCTGCCGACTGGGAGCCGCTCGACGCCGACGCGGTGGAGCGCGCGCCGCGGCCCGGCCCCGCGCCGTCGGCTCTCGCCGGAGACGCTCCCGGCGCGGCGGCCTCGTCCGCAGACGCCGCCCCCGACGATCGCTGGCGCGCCGTCGTGTCGGCGCTCGAGGGCGACGGGGGATCGCTGCTCGCGACCGCGCTGAAGCAGGCCGCGCTCGTGTCGCTCTCCGACGACGAGGTCACGCTGCGGCCGCCGTCGGGGCTGAACGGCAAGACGCTCGTCGAGGAGAGGCCGCAGATCGAGGCCGCCCTCGGACGCCACTTCCGGCGGCCGTTCCGCGTCACGCTCACGGCCCCCGACGCCGGCGGACCGCCCGCGCTGAGCGTGGCCGCGGTCGAGCGCGCCGAGCGCGAGGTGCGTGCCCGAGAGGTGAAGCACGCCGCGCGCTCGCACCCGAACATCAAGGAGGCCGCCCGCATCCTCGGGGGCGACCTCGGCGATCCCGAAGAGATCACCTGAGACGGAGGACGAATGCCCGGCATCGACATCCACCACCTGATGCGGCAGGCCCGCAAGGTCGAGAAGGCGGTGCAGGACGCCAAGGAGAAGCTCGGTGAGATCACCGTCGACGCCGAGAGCGGGGACGGCCTCGTCAAGGTCAAGATGGACGGCCGGTGCAGCATCCTCAAGATCGAGATCGATCCGAAGCTCATCGACCCGAACGATCGCGCGATGCTGGAGGACGTCGTCGCCGCCGCGGTGAACAGCGCCGCGGAGAAGGCGCGCACGGCGGCGAACGAATTCATCCAGAAGGCGACCGGCGGGATCCAGGTGCCGGGGCTGCCGTTCTGACGGGAGCGAGCTGAATTCAATGGCCGTCGCCGACCCCATCGCCCGGCTCGTGAAGGAGCTCGCGAAGCTCCCCGGCATCGGGGAGAAGACCGCGCAGCGCCTGGCGTTCCACATCCTCGAGCAGGGGAAGGACTACGCCGACGCGCTCGCGGCGGCGGTGTCGGGCGTCGTGCGCGAGGTGCGCTGCTGCTCCACGTGCCAGACGCTGACCGATCGCGACCCGTGCGCCATCTGCGCGGACCCGGAGCGCGACCGCCGGATCATCTGCGTCGTCGAGGGCGTGCCCGATCTCGTGGCCGTCGAGCGCACCCACGAGTTCCGCGGCCGCTACCACGTGCTCCACGGCGCGCTCTCGCCGCTCGACGGGATAGGGCCCTCCGACCTCCGCATCCGCGAGCTGCTGGTGCGGCTCGAGCGCGAGCCGACGGAAGAGGTCGTCGTCGCGACCAACCCCGACGTCGAGGGCGAGGCGACCGCGCTGTACCTCGTGAAGCTCCTCAGGCCGCTCGGCATCAAGGTCACGCGGATCGCCCAGGGCGTGCCGATGGGCGGAGACCTCGAGTACGCCGACCAGGTCACGCTGGCGCGTGCTCTCGCAGGGCGGCGGGAGATCTGATCGCCCGTGCCACCGCGCCCCACATCGCCGCCGAGACCGGTTCTTTGCTTTCCACTCGTCCGGCTGGTATTCGGCTGGATCGACTCGCTTTTCCGGGAGCACCGCGGTTCATGAGCACCGGCTTCGTGATGTTCGACGAGGAGTTCCGGCAGATCACGGCGATCTGCGACCGGCTCACGCGCGACGCCAACGCGAAGGTGGTCTTCCTGGTCGACAAGAACGGGCAGCTCATCGCCTCGAGCGGCCAGGCGCAGAACCTCGACACCACCTCGCTCGCGTCCCTGACGGCCGGCAACGTCGCGGCGATGGGCGGGCTCGCCAAGCTCATCGGCGAGAAGGAGTTCCCGAACCAGTACCACGAGGGCGAGCACGAATCGCTCCACATGAGCATCGTGGGCGGCCGCGTGGTCCTCGTCGTCATCTTCGACGCGCGCAGCTCGCTCGGGCTCGTGCGCCTCCGCGTGAAGAAGGCGGGCGAGGAGCTGGGCCGCATCTTCGAGGTGCTGGCCGCGAAGCAGACGCAGCCCGGCGTGCAGAGCCCGTTCGCCGAGATCACCGACGACGACATCGACAATCTGTTCAGCGAGTAGGCATGAGCTTCATCAACTACAGCTCGCGCGAGATCAACTGCAAGATCGTCTATTACGGCCCCGGCCTCTGCGGGAAGACGACCAACCTGCAGTTCGTGTACGCGAAGACCGCGCCCGAGGCGAAGGGCAAGATGATCAGCCTCGCCACGGAGACCGAGCGCACGCTCTTCTTCGACTTCCTGCCGCTGTCGCTCGGCGAGATCCGCGGGTTCAAGACGCGGTTCCACCTCTACACGGTGCCGGGGCAGGTGTTCTACGACGCCTCCCGCAAGCTCATCCTGAAAGGCGTGGACGGCGTCGTGTTCGTCGCCGACTCGCAGATCGAGCGCATGGAGGCGAACCTCGAGTCGGTCGACAACCTGCGCGCGAACCTCGCCGAGCAGGGCTACGACCTCGACCGCGTGCCGTACGTCGTGCAGTACAACAAGCGCGATCTGCCGAACGTCGCCACCGTCGAGGAGCTGCACCGCCTCATCAACCCCCGGAACGTTCCCGAGTTCCAGGCGGTCGCGCCGACCGGCGCGGGCGTGTTCGACACGCTCAAGTCGGTCGCGAAGCTGGTGCTCACCGAGCTGAAGAAGGGCGCGTAGGCGCCGTCTCGACCCGTGACATGGCGCCTGCCGGAGCTTTCCGGCTGGCGGAATCCGTTCGCGTGCGCTACGAGCTTCAGGGAAAGCGGTCGGTTACCCCATCGGGCCCGCGCCCTCGCGCGTGAGTTCCGCGCGGCGCGATCGCAACCGAACGCCACCACACACTGGAGGGACATCGGCATGAGCTTCTCGAGGAAGGCGGGGCTGCTGGGTTTGCTGCTCGCGGCTGCGTGCGCGGCCGGCGGCGCCGGCGGTGGGCGCCCCAGCTCGGACCGCTACAAGCAGGCGGATTACCGGCCGCCGCAGCCGCAGGAGATCGACAGCGACGCGGAGCGCGCGGAGTACCAGGACGCCATCACGCACATCGCGAAGGCGCGCGACCTGCAGACGTCGGGCGACGTCGAGCGGTCCCGGGCCGAGTTCCGCCAGGGCGGCGCGATGCTCGCCGGGCTCGGCGAGAAGTACACGCAGTCCGAGTGGCGCATCGTCTACCGCCGGTCCGGCGCCGAGTACCTGCTCCAGGGTGGCGACTACGCCGGGGCGGCGAAGGCGGCCGAGGGGATCCGCCAGGATCCCGAGGCGACTCCCGCGAGCCTCGCGCTCGGCGCCCGCATCGCCGCCGGGTCGTGGCAGTCGCTCGCGAACGCGGAGTCGAAGGCCGGCCGCATCGAGCCGCTCCGGCTGCTCTCCGCGAGCCAGCGCAAGGGCGAGGCGCCGAAGCCGCGGACGCCGCCCGATCCGTGGAAGCGGTTCATCGACGCCGCCGACTCGTACGTCCAGAGCTACAAGGCGGATCCCGATCCGCGCGCCACGAGCTACGCCCCGACGCTGGCGTTCATCGCCGCGCAGGTCCAGTTCGCGTACGACAACATGGAGGAGGCGGCGCGGCGGTTCGATCTCGTCCTGACGCAGTTCCCGACGAGCGAGCAGGCCCCGGACGCCGCCCAGCTCTACCTCCAGACGTTCCTCGTCCGGAACGACCAGGCCGGCTACAAGCAGGGCCTCGATCACGTCAGCCAGGTCGTCGAGAAGGCGATGGCGGACGCGAAGGCCTCGAACGACCCCGCGGCGAAGGCGCGGGCCGAGCAGCTCGCGAAGGTGCAGGAGCAGGTCCAGAGCGACCAGCGCCAGTTCGGGTTCGTCGAGGCGACCACGCTGCTCAACTCCGGCAAGGAGGCCGAGGCGGCCGCGGCGTTCGAGAAGTACGTCCAGGACAACCCGCAGTCGACCGACGCGCCGAGCGCGCTCTACAACGCGGGCATCGCGTGGGACCGCGCCGGGCAGCCGAAGAAGGCGGAGGCGGTGCGCGAGAAGCTCTTCACCTCGTACCCCGACTCCAAGGTCGCCGGGCCCGCGATGCTCGCGATGGCGTCCAGTCGCGCGAAGGCGAACGATCACGCCGGCGCGGCGGACCTGTACCGGCGGTACATCGAGAAGTTCCCCCAGGGCGAGAACCGCTGCCTCGCGATGCTCAACATCGGCATCGAGTACGACCAGGCGAACAAGTCGGCGGAGGCAGCGAAGCGCTACCTCGACTTCGCGAACGACCCGAAGTGCACCGCCGAGGACGCCGACAACACGGCGACGCTGCTCTTCCGTGCCGCGACGTTCTTCGAGAAGTCGAAGAAGCCGGCCGAGTACAAGGCGGCGCTGCAGAAGCTCGCGGCGATGACGAACGTGAAGGGGCCCGTGCCCCAGTCGTACGTCGCCGAGGCGAAGAACCGGTTGAAGAAGATGCGATAGCGCGGGCTTTAGCCCGCGCAACAGACTCAACGGAACGATCGTCAGCAGGAAGTACGCAACGCCCCGCCCCGTCTCATCGGGTGCGGGGCGTTCTCATCTCGCGCCCCGACCGCGGCCGCGCGCGTCTCCGCGCCCTATCGTTACGCCATGCCACGGCCGCCGCGGCCCCGATCTGGTCGGCGCATGCGCGCGCCCGGATGGGTCCTGAAGCTCGTGGAGTCGCTCTCCGCGAACCTGTGGCTCTTCCCGGTCGTCGGGATGCTCGGCGCCGTGGCGCTGTCGCTGCTCCTGCACGAGATCGACGGCCGCCTCGCCCAGGATGCCTCCGCCTGGTACCTCTTCCGCGGCGGACCGGACGGCGCGCGCGCGGTGCTCGGCGCGATCGCCACGTCGATCATGACGTTCACCGGCGTCGTGTTCTCCGTCACGGTCCTCGTGCTGCAGCTCGCGAGCAACCAGTTCTCGCCGCGCGTCCTCCGCACGTTCCTCGCGGACAGGGCGATGCAGACGTCACTCGCGGTGTTCATCGGCACCTTCGTCTACTCGCTCCTGACGCTCCGCACCGTCCGCGGGTCGTCGAACGTCGTCGGCGAGTTCGTCCCGTCGCTCTCCGTGTGGTTCGCGGTGGTGCTGGCCACCGGCTCCGTCGCCATGTTCGTCTTCTTCATCCACCACGTCTCGCAGTCGATCCGCGCCGTGAACGTGCTGCGCCGGATCGGCGACGAGACCCGGGAGGCGATCGCGAAGCTCTTTCCGGAGGGGCTCGGCGAGTCCGCGTCCTGCCCCGACCAAGGGCCCGGCGGCGAGCCGACTCTCGTCGTGCTCCACCGCGGCCCCTCTGGCGTCGTCATGGCGCTCGCGGAGGAGCTGGTCTGGGATGTGGCGTCCTCGTCGGAGGTGACGGTCGCGCTCGTGCCGATGCTCGGCGAGTTCGTACCCGAGGGCAGCGTGCTGTTCGAGGTCTGGGGCGACCCCGCGCGGCTCGACGTGGAGGGGCTCGCGTCTTCGGTGGCGATCGGGCGCGAGCGGTCGGTCTACCAGGATCCGGCGTTCGGCTTCCGCGGGATCGTGGACATCGCGGAGCGTGCGCTGTCGCCGGGGATCAACGACCCGAGCACGGCTGTCCAGGCCCTCGACGAGCTCCACGACCTCTTGCGCCGCCTCGCGACCCGCCGCTTCCCCGATCCGATCCGCGTCGACGAGGAGGGGCGTCCCCGCATCGTCGTGCGCCGGCCCGACTTCGACGCCTACGTGCAGCTCGCGCTCGAGGAGATCCGCTGCTACGGCGCCGGATCGGTGCAGGTCGTGAGGCGGATGCGATCGCTCATCGACGACCTGCTGCCGCTCGCGCCGCCGTCGCGTCGCGGCGAGCTGCGGCGCCAGCAGCGGGCGCTCGACGCAACCGGGAACGCCGAGACTCCGCCAGCGACGTCTGTCTGAAGCGGTCGCGTCGGACCGCCGCGCGACCCATCGTCCGCGCGGCAGACGCCGGATCGGGCCGATCTCTCGTCTGCCGGCGCGTGTACGCAGGCACACCTCTCGCTCTCCACCGACGCATGCTCGTTCGCGTGTGCGCTTCGGCGGTGCTCGGCGTGTCCGCCGTCGGCGTGGACGTCGAGGTCGACTGCGCTGGCGGCTTCCCGCAGTTCAACCTCGTCGGCCTCGCCGGGAAGGGAGTGCAGGAGGCGAAGGTCCGCGTGGTCGCGGCGGTCCGTCAGCTCGGAATCAAGCTGAGCGATCGCCGCATCACGGTGAATCTCGCGCCGGCCGATCTCCGCAAGGAAGGCACCGCGTTCGATCTCCCGATGGCGGTCGCGCTCGTCGCCGCGTGCGAGGAGGTCCCCGCAGCGGCCCTCGAAGGCGTCCACTTCACCGGCGAGCTGTCGCTCTCGGGCGAGGTGAAGGCGGTCCGGGGCGTGCTCGCGCAGGCGATCCACGCCCGCGCCGTGGGCGCGTGCGCCATCGTCGTCCCGGCGGCGAACGCGCTCGAGGCGGCGGTGGTCGAGGGCCTCCCGGTGCACCCGGTCCGCCACTTCACCGAGGTCGTCGCGTGGCTGCGCGGCGCGGCCACGCTGGCGCTGCAGGAGCCCGCCGCCGTCGCGGGGCCGAGCGCCGACGACGCCGCCGCTCCGGACCTCGCCGACATCGCGGGCCAGGAGCACGCGAAGCGCGCCCTCGAGGTCGCCGCGGCGGGCGGCCACAACGTGCTCATGTTCGGGCCGCCGGGGAGCGGCAAGACGATGCTCGCGCGCCGCCTCCCGGGGATCCTGCCGCCGCTGGGGTTCGAGGAGGCCCTCGAGGCGACCGTCGTGCACAGCGTGGCCGGGCTCACGCGTGAGCGCGGGCTCCTGACGGAGCGGCCGTTCCGCGCGCCACACCACTCGATCTCCGACGCGGGGCTCGTGGGCGGGTCGAGCGTGCCGAGGCCGGGTGAGGTCTCGCTCGCGCACCACGGGGTCTTGTTCCTCGACGAGCTCCCGGAGTTCCGACGCCACGTGCTCGACTCGCTGCGCCAGCCGGTCGAGGACGGCGAGGTCTGCATCGTGCGTGGCAACCGCGCGGTCAGCTTCCCGTCGCAGTTCATGCTGGTCGCCGCCATGAACCCGTGCCCCTGCGGGCACCACGGAGATCTGCGGCGCGCCTGCCTGTGCACGGCCCACGAGCTGCTCCGGTACCGGCGCCGCATCTCGGGACCGCTCCTCGATCGGATCGACATGCACGTGGACGTCCCGGCGCCGTCGCCGCAGCTGCTCGCGCGGACGGGCCAGGGCGAGACGTCGACCGCGGTCCGGGAACGGGTCGCTCGGGCCCGCGCCATCCAGCTCGAGCGGGCCGGGAAGCGCGGCGTGCGCTGCAACGCGCGCCTCAAGGGGCCTGCGCTGCGGCGGCACTGCGCCCTCGACGACGCGAGCCGGCAGATCCTGACGGGAGCCGTGGAGCGGCTCGGGCTCTCGGCGCGCGCGCACGATCGCATCCTGCGACTTGCGCGCACGATCGCGGACCTCGAGGGCGCCGCCGCGCTGCGCTCCCAGCACGTCGCCGAGGCGATCCAGTACCGCGCGCTCGACCGTCAGTCGTAGCGCGCCGGCCGCGGCCAGCGCGGCGCGGCTTCACTCACGGACACGAGCCCCACGGGGCGGAGGCGGAGAATGATCAAGGGCGACAAGGCGAAGGCGCTCACCAGCGCGATGGGTTCCATCGAGAAGCAGTTCGGAAAGGGGAGCATCATGCGGCTCGGCGAGAACGCGGAGGCGCCGCGTATGGACGTCATCCCGACCGGCTCGATCGGCCTCGACGTCGCCCTCGGCGTCGGCGGCTACCCCCGCGGGCGCGTCGTCGAGATCTACGGGCCGGAGTCGTCGGGCAAGACGACGCTGACGCTGCACGCGATCGCGGAGTGCCAGAGGGCCGGCGGCGTCGCCGCGTTCATCGACGCGGAGCACGCGCTCGACGTCACGTACGCCCGCAAGCTCGGAGTCGGCCTCGCGGACCTGCTGGTGTCGCAGCCGGACACCGGCGAGCAGGCGCTCGAGATCGCGGAGCAGCTCGTCCGCTCCGGCGCGATCGACCTCGTCGTCGTCGACTCGGTCGCGGCGCTGGTGCCGAAGGCGGAGATCGAGGGGGAGATGGGCGACTCGCACATGGGCGTCCAGGCGCGGCTCATGAGCCAGGCGCTCCGCAAGCTCGCCTCGGTCGTCTCGCGCAACAAGACGACAGTCGTGTTCATCAACCAGATCCGGATGAAGATCGGCGTCGTGTTCGGCAACCCCGAGACGACGACCGGCGGGAACGCGCTGAAGTACTACGCGTCGGTGCGGCTCGACATCCGCCGAACCGGCCAGGTCAAGGAGGGCGAGCAGGTCGTCGGCAGCCGCACCCGCGTGAAGGTGGTGAAGAACAAGGTCGCGCCGCCGTTCCGGGAGGCGGAGTTCGACATCCGCTACGGCGTCGGCATCGACCGGCTCGCCGAGGCGATCGACCTCGGGGTCGAGCGCGGCGTCATCGAGAAGTCGGGGGCGTTCTACTCGTTCGCGGCGGAGCGCATGGGCCAGGGCCGCGAGAAGGCGGCGGAGTGGCTGCGCCAGAATCCGGCTGCGCGCGAGGCGATCGAGCGGCGGGTGATGGGGGGAGGGGACGTGGCGATCGCGGTCGCGAAGACGGGTTGATCGGCGCGCGAGGTTAGAAGAAGAAGTACCGCAGCGTGATGTTCGTCACCCAGGAGCGGCCCTCCTGCTGCGCGGGCGTGACCTGGCCGCCGATGTCGAACGGGTGCCCGAAGTGGACCCGCAGGAGCAGCGGCCCGAAGAGCACGTTCGTGCCGAGCACGCCGGTGAGGGTGCGCGACCGCCACGCTCCCGGCTCGACCGTCTGCAGGACGCACGTCGGCGTGAACCCCGGCGGCGCCTGCGGTGGCGTCGGCGCGCAGATCTGCTCTTGCCGATCCGAGAAGCGGTTGAAGACTCCGCCGAAGTCGAGCGCCGCGACGCCCTCGATGTAGTCGAAGAAGAGGAACCGGATGATCGGGCTGAGCGGCACCTGCAGCTCGGCGTTCGCGACGTAGAAGTTCTGGCCGACGAGGTAGGCGATGTCGAGCGGATAGAAGCCGCGCAGGTTGTCGGCGGACGAGAGCCACCACGACCGCGCCCAGCTGCGGCCGTTCTCGTTCGGCGCGAAGCTCGAGCCCGCCGAGGCGCGCAGCGACAGGTTCGCGCGCCCCACGATCTGCCAGGTCGTCGACGCATCGGCCCGCGCGAAGCCGTGCACGGCGCTGCGCCCGGGGAGGTAGCCGCCGCCGAGCTCGAGCAGCAGCGATCGACCGCCGATGGGCCCGGTGTACGGGTCGAGGCGCACCGTGTCGTAGCCGTACCGGACCACCGGCGTCAGCTGCAGGTTCACGCCGCCGTTCCGCCGCTCCCAGTCCGTGGCGCCCGGCCGCGCGAGCTGGGTGCCCGCGCAGAACACCGGGACGTCCGCGGCGTAATCGGTGAGGCAGTAGCGCGTCACGCCGCCGATCGACGTCTCGAGCTCGACGCGCTGGAAGCGGTCGAGCGGATAGCGCAGCGTCCCGACCGCGCCGAAGTCGCGCTGGAAGTACGCGAGCGACGGGTCGATCCGATCGATCTGCTGCTGGACGAAGTGGAAGCCGCCGACCGCCCAGTTCAGGCGCTGCCCGCGGTTCTCGTAGAGGAAGATCCCCTGCGTGTAGTCCCACGAGCCGTAGATCGAGAGGTCGAGGTAGATCACGCGATCGCGCAGCAGGTCGGTGAAGAGCAGCGCCGCGCGCCCGGCGACGTTGCTCGACGTGCCGCCGCCGTAGACGATGCCCGCCTCCGGACGCCAGTTGCGCGCGTTGTTCGCGGAGTAGCGAGGCGCCGACGCGGAGATCGTCTCCCGCGGGATCGGGAGCGGCGGCGCCGTCACCTGCTCGACCGGCCGCGGCGCCTCCTTCAGCAACGCGACCTTCGGCACCTCGACCATGCGGAAGCGCCCCTGGTAGAACGTCGCCGCGTACACCCCGCGACCCTGCGGCGCGGCCGCCGGCGTCGTGAGGCCGGTCGAGAAGTCGGTGAGCCGCTGGATGGTGCCGTTCGCGAGCAGGAACACGTCGGGCTTTCCCGTGGCGTAGCTCGTGAACAGCACCGAGCCGTCCGCCTGCGGGCGCGGGTAGCGATCGCCGCCGTCGGCGGTCGTCAGCCGCGTGCGCGCGCCGTTCGAGGGATCGATCCGGAACAGGTTGAAGCGACCGTGGTCCGTGGAGTCGGACGAGCAGTAGATGCCGTCGCGCCCCCACGCGAGATCGCGCTCGGCATACGCGTCGTCGGTCACCTGGCGCGCGACGCCGCCGGTGGCGGGGACGATGTAGATGTCCCGCTGGCCCTGCTCGGTGAGTCCCACGAACGCGATGTGGCTCGAGTCCATCGAGAACGTCGGATCGGAGATCTCGATGAACACGCGGCCCTCGGGGTGCCGGACCTCCAGCCGGCGCTGCTTCCCGAGCTTCAGCCGCGGCGCCTTGCCGCCGCCGGGCGGCGTGTGGGTGAACGACTGGACGTACAGCACGTCGCCGGCGCCGCTCTGCGCGGCGAACGCGAGCACCCCGTCACCGAGCGCGAGGATGTCGTGGTCGATCGGGTGCAGCGACTCGATGCCCGGCTTCGCGTCCTCGGCGACCTCGCGCGCGCCTCGCGGGTGCCGCGCGTCCATGAGGTAGAGCCGGACGCGGCCGCGCTCGCGATCGAGACCTCGATAGAAGACGATGTTGCCGTCGGCGGACACGTCGAAGTCGTCGGGCTCGGCCTTGAGATCGCGGAAGTCGCGGACCGCCGGCAGGTCCTGACGCACCTGCAGGTACTCCGGGTAGTAGCGGCGCTTCAGCCACGCCCGCCAGCGCGCGTCCACCTGCTCGATGCTCTCGTTCAGGACGCGACGCACGAGCGCCGCGAACGCGCGATCCTGGCCGCCGCCGATGCCGGTGCCGACGAGGTGCGAGCTCTCGATGAAGCCCTGGATCTTCTCCTTCCCGTACACGTCCGCGATGAACGTGACGCGCGCCTGGCCGAGCTTGTAGGTCGGGATGTAGCCCCGGTAGCGGTCCTCGGCGAACGACGTGACCTGGTAGTTCTCCTCGGGGTCCGGGTTCCAGACGAGGTCGCGCAGGTACAGGTCCGCCTCGGGATCGAGGCCGCCCTTCGTGTAGTACTCGGCGATGCCCTCGATGAACCAGAGCGGGAGGTTGATGGACGGCGAGTCCATGCCCTCGGAGTGCGCCAGGTCGTTCAGCTTCTGGATCATGAACTGGTGGACCATCTCGTGCGTCGAGACCTCGCGGAACCGCTCGTGGTCGCCGAAGTACGGCAGCGACATCTGGAGGTTCTCGGGAGAGGTGACGCCGAGGGTGCCTTCCGTGATCTGGAAGACGTTGGTCGCCAGGAACTCGCGGTGCGAGCTGTAGAGGATGTAGGGGATGCGCTTCGTCGGGCTGTAGTGGAACTGGTCGACGAGGTACAGGTAGCTCGACCTGATCGACGGGAGCGCGCGCTCCGCGATCGACCGCTCGCGGTCGTAGAAGTACAGCCGGATGCCACCGGGTCCGCCGGCCGGCGAGGGGATGTCGAAGGTCCTCCACTCGAACTCGTACCAGGCGACCTGGTTCTGGCCGGGGCGCTCCGGAACGACGAAGGTCTGTTCGAGGCGCGGCGGGTCCTTGCGAGCGATGAGGCGGTCCATCTCGTGGAGCGCTTCGCCGACGGAGGGCGGCCGCAACGAGTAGCCCTGCGCGCCCGCCGCGAGCGGCAGCAACGCGGCGATGAGGACCACCGTCAGCCGTCCCTTCATGAGCTCTCCGCGACGAAACGTAGGGGGCGGCGAGGGAGCGGGCAAGGCGGCGAACGCGAAGTCACGCGCGGGATTCGTGCTTCGGTGGGCACGTCACCGGTGACGCCGTCGGGCGTCGCGCGTGACGCGCGGACGCGCTCATCGTGGACCTGACCGGTCGCGCTTCACTCGGGGACGATCGGGAACGACGCGCCTCCGAGCTCGAGCCGGTAGTGGCCCGGCGCGAGCGGGTCCTCGGACAGCGCGAGCCCCAGCGTGACCTGCGCCGCGCGGGAGAAGCGCGCGCGATGCTCGCCGCGCTTCACCCGGCAGTGCAGCACCCCCTCGGCGTCGAGCGCCAGCGTCGTCGGGTCGAGCCGCTCGACCGAGCCGTCGCTCAGGTGCAGGTCCGGTGCGGCGTCGCCGTCGAAGGTGATGCCGCGGATGCCGTACGGGGCGTCCGCCACCGCGACGTACCCGATCTCTCGCCCGACGCGTACCTGGTAGCGCCCCTTCGCGTTCAGCTCCAGGGACCCCCAGAGCACCTCGAGGGTGCGAGCGTGCGTTATCGGCTCGCCGCGGTGGAGGAACCTGCCGTCGACGTCGATGGAGAGGCCGCTCCGCTCGCGCAGCAGCTCGAGCACGGCGGGATCGGGCGCGGTCACGTTGCCATCGTAGGTCCGCGGCGCGCGCTCCGCATCGTTGCGGCGGAGCCACCGCCGGGGTAGTCACGGCCCATGAGCGAGGACGTCGTCGAGAGCGTCGTCAGGATCCGCTACGCGAACCCGGCCGACGCCGAGCGCTGCCGCGCCATGCTGCGCGACGCCGGGCTAGAGCCGGAGGACTCGCTCACGTGGCTCGTCGTCCGCCAGGCGAACCCCGACGCGGTGAACGCGGTGCTCGTCGGGGGAGGTGCGCTCGGGCGCGTCGTCGTCCGCGAGCAGATCGGGAAGCTCGTGGGGTGGCTCATCGACCGCCAGGGCGATCTCGCCGGCCGGTCGCGGAACGTGAAGAGCCTGGTCGAGCGGGTGGTCTCCGACGCGGGGCTGAAGGACCGCTACGAGCCGCGCGACGAGGCGACGCTGCTCGCCGAGGCGGAGGATCTCCACGAGCAGCTCATGGCGAGCGGTGCCGCGATGGTCACCTGGGACGCGTTCGTCGCGCGCTTCCTGCGCCCGCGCGGACCGGGGTAGCCCTGCGCGTCCAGCGCGGCGCCGGCCGCGGCTACCGGATGGTGATCCGCAGCAGGTTCAGCGCGTCCATCGCCGCCATGCGCCGCACGCGCTCGCGATCGCCGGGGTAGCGGCGGGCGAGGTGCTGCGTCCCGCTCGCGCCGGCGAGCGCGATGTGCACGGTTCCGACGGGCTTCTCGGTGGACCCGCCGGCGGGACCCGCGATGCCGGTGATGCCGATCCCCCAGGGCGCGCGACCCGGCACGCGCGCGCCCTCGGCCATGATGCGCGCGACCGACTCGGACACGGCGCCGTCGTCGCGCAGGACCTCGGGCGGTACGCCCAGGAAGTCGGTCTTGTGGCGGTTCGCGTAGGTCACGAGCCCGAGGTCGAACACCTCGGACGATCCGGCGACGCTGGTGACGAGCTCCGACACCATGCCGCCGGTGCAGCTCTCCGCGATCGACACCCTCTCGCCGCGCTCGGCGAGGCGCGCCACCACGAGGCCGGGGAGCTCCGCCTTGGCGTCCTCGGTCCAGATGGCGTCGCCGAAGATGTCGCGGACCTGCGCGAGGATCGCTTCGGCGCGAGCCTCGGCGCCGGTGCCCGATACGCGCCACTTCACGTGGATCTCGGGCCAGTGCGCGCGATACCCGAACCGCACGTCGGGGTTCGCGTCCATCACCGGTCGCATCCGCTGATCGGCGTGCGACTCCGGAATGCCGAAGAGCTTCACGATGCGCGCCGCCGGCCGCTCGCCGACGAGCGCGCCGAGCCGCGGCAGCACCGCGTCCTCGCAGATGCCCTTGAACTCGACCGGGACGCCGGGAAGGCAGATCACGTCCGTCGCGCCGATGCGGGCGACGAACCCGGGAGCGGTGCCGAACCGGTTCGGCAGCACCGCCGCGCCGCGCGGGAACCGCGCCTGCTTCTCGTTGTTCGGGGTCATGACGCGCCCCATGCGCGCGAACCGCTCGCGGATGGCAGCGAGCGACGCGGCGTCGACCTCGAGCGGCACGCCCGCCGCGGCGGCGACGCACTCCGCAGTGAGGTCGTCCTCGGTCGGGCCGAGCCCGCCGCTCATCACGACGACGTCGCTCCGCGCGGTCGTCTCGCGCAGCGCAGCGAGCAGGTCGTCGCGGTCGTCGCCGACGAGCGTCTTGCGGCGGACGAGGATCCCGAGGTCCCACAGCCGGTCCATCAGCCACGGGCTGTTCGTGTCCACGATCTGGCCGGTGAGGAGCTCGTCACCGGTGGAGAGGATCTCGACGGCCACGGTCATGGAGTCAGCTCCGCGCACCAGAAGCTCACGTCGCCGCTGGCGCACCCGGCGACGAGCCGCAGGGCGAGGGCGACGAAGTGGAACGCGAACGCCGCCCAGACCCCGGCGGCGACGTCGTCCATCACCACGCCGAACGGGTTCTTCTGCCGGTCGAACCAGCTCGCGGGCCACGGCTTCGCGATGTCGAAGAAGCGGAAGAGGAAGAAGCCCAGGATCGCGGCCGGCCACGACCACGGCACGACCGCCATCGTGACGAGGTAGCCCGCGACCTCGTCGATCACGATCGGCGACGCGTCCGGGACCTTCCAGTACCGGCTCGCGACGCCCGCCGAGTACACGGCGACGGCGGTGAGGCCCACGACCGTGAGCAGGTAGACCCAGAGCGGCAGGTCGCGCATGAGCCAGAACAGCGGGATCGCGCCCGCGGTCCCGACCGTGCCCGGAGCCCAGGGCGAGAAGCCGCACGGCCCCCACGCGGCGACGATCACCCACGGAGTGGGCGGCCCCTCGGGCATGCCCCTGCGCAGGCGGCGCGGGATGAACCGCCGCGGGCCGGGCTCCTGACGATCCGACGATGGGTGGACGACCGTCGTCACGGTTAGACGTACTCGTCGCCGCGGTCCTTCCGCAGCGCGGCGTCCTCGACGTCCTCGTCCTCCGGCTCGAGCGCCTCGTCGGCCTCGATCTCCGCGCGGATGGCGGGAGGGAGCTCCGAGATGCTGCGCGCGCGCCGCCGCGACGCGGTGAGCACGGTCTCGGCGAGCCCCATCGCGATGTACGCCGCGGCGTACACGGGGAGCACGAAGGACGCGCGCGTCACGACCGCGACCAGGAGCCCGGCGACGCAGAGGAAGGCGAAGACCGCGAAGCTCTTCGCGGAGAGGTGGGCGTCCTTGAAGGTGCGGTACTTGACCGTCGACACCATGAGGAACGCGAGCAGCCCGACGGCCACGGCGATCGCGACGCGCGACGAGTCGGAGACGATCGCCCCGACGGCGCGGTAGTGCGCGATGACGAGCGACACGAGCGCGCCGGCGGCGAGCGGGATCGGCAGGCCGACGAAGAAGCGGGACGAGCCTTTCTCGCCGCGGTTCGCGAGCACGTTGAAGCGCGCGAGGCGCAGCGCGCCGCACCCGGCGAACGCGAACGCGAGGAAGAAGCCCAGGAAGCCGAGCGACTCGAGCGCCCACTTGTAGACGAGGAGCGCGGGCGCGGCGCCGAAGCTGACCACGTCGGCGAGGCTGTCGAGCTCGATGCCGAACTGCGACTGGGTGCGCGTCATGCGGGCGACGCGCCCGTCGAAGGCGTCGAAGAAGATGGCGAAGAAGATCGCGATCGCGGCCTGGTTCAGCTGCGAGGGCGTGGCGTCGCCCGCGCACAGCGTCATCGCGTAGAACCCGAGGAAGATCGAGCTGAGCGTGAAGAGGTTGGGCAGGACGAACATCGCCTTGCGCAGGTTTATCTGCATCGCCCTTCTCGCCGCCTTTCAAGACCCCCCACTCCGACCGACCGCGAGGCTTGCACGCGGGCGCTCGTTTGTCGAGTGTCGGAACGAGGATCGCTCGAGGCCTATCGGAACAGGATCTTCGAGGCCTAGAGGATAGGGCGTGACGAGGCGCCCGTCGCTACTTCCTTCGCGACGATCTCCTCGATGCGCCCGCACGCTTCGACGACGCCCTGTCGGTCCACGTCGAGGTGCGTGACCAGCCTGAGCACGTCCGGCCTGGCCCCCTCGGCGTTGCACAGGACGCCCACCTCGCGAAGCTTCGCGACGAAGGACGTCGCGCTCCGTCCGGCGAAGCTCGCGAACACCATGTTCGTATCGACCGGGTGGACGATCGCCACCCCGGGGAGGGCGGCCAAGCGCGCCGCGAGCAGCCGTGCGTTCGCGTGATCCTCCGCGAGTCGCTCGACGTGGTGATCGATCGCGTGCAGGCCCGCGGCCGCGAGGATCCCGGCCTGCCGCCACCCGCCGCCGAGGCGCTTGCGCAGGCGGCGCATCTCGCGGACGCGCTCGCGAGACGACGCGACCAGGGAGCCCACCGGCGCGCCGAGCCCCTTCGAGAGGCAGAGCGACACCGTCGTCGCGAGCGCGCCGAAGTCGCGCAGGGACGCGCCCGTCGCGACGGCCGCGTTCGCGAGGCGCGCGCCGTCGAGGTGCACCGCGACGCCGCGTCGTCGCGCGACGTCCGCGATCGCGCGCACCCGCTCGACCGGCCAGACCGCGCCGCCGCCGCGGTTGAACGTGTTCTCGATCGCGATCGCGCGGGTCCTCGGGAGGTGATCGTTCTCCGGCTGGATCGCAGCCTCGACCGCGGCCGGGTCGAGGATGCCGCGCTCGGCCCTGAGCGACCGCGGCTGGATGCCCCACAGCGCGGCGAGCGCGCCGCCCTCGAACGCGACGCAGTGGGCGCCCTCGGCGACGAGGATCTCCTCGC
>DASSQI010000234.1:0-5584 GCA_035702585.1 Anaeromyxobacteraceae bacterium | reverse complement strand
GATGTTGAACTCGCCGTCGAAGTTGAACGCGCGCGGATCGGAGTCGGAGCCGTACTCGGCGATCTTCCGGTAGTTGATGTCGCCGGTGAGCTCGGTCGAGTCCTGGTTCTTCTCGTCCTTCGGCTGGAACGTGCCGATGCCGATGCGGTCCTTCTCGGACAGGATCTGACGCCTCACGCGGACGTGGCCCACCACCTTCGACCAGTCGCCCTTGTACTCGGTCATGAGCTCCCGGTAGACGAAGCGGCACGCCGGGCAGAGGTCGCCGGTGTCGGGGATCGCGTACCCACCCTCGGCCGGGCAGAGCTCGCGGTACACCTGCGCGCGCCACTCCTGCGGCACGAGGTGCAGCGGCTCCTCGTGCATCGGGCAGGGCATCACCTCGCGGCGCTTCTGGCCGTCCACGCCGGTCCGATCGAGCTCCCACGCGTACGTGTAGAGCGCCCCTTCGGCGGTCTTCGAGTACGCCTCGAGGCCCTTCTTCAGGAGCCGCGCGATCGTGGACTTCGAGGAGCCGACGGGCCCGTGCAGGAGGATGACGCGCTTCTCGGTGCCGTAGCGCTGCGCGGCGCTCTTGAAGACGTTCACGAGCTTCATGAGCGCGACGTCGAGGCCGTAGATCGCGTCCTTCCCGCCGAACTCGGGATCGGTGAAGAAGTTGTACCGGATCAGCTTCTTCTTGCTGTCGATGTACTCGGTCTTCCCGTGCGACAGGATCATGTCGTACACGCGCTGGTACGCGGTACGCGTGACCTTCGGATTGCGGCGGACGACGTCGAGGTACTCCTCGAACGTGCCTTCCCAGTGCTGGTCCGCGTAGCTCTTGCGGTCCTGCATCGCCGCAATTCGAGCAACCCACGTCGAATCGGTCAGGTCCCGCACCATTGAACTCCTCCGTCGCGCATTCAGACCCAGTGGAGAGGATAAGGACCGCGCACGAGTTGGAGCAGCCCTCCGGTCCAAGGCCTGACGACCGAGCCTTCATCACGGAGGGGCTGGGCGACTTCCACGCCCGCGCGGGTCTAGCGACTCGCTGCCGGACGGGGAGCCGCCGCGGATTTCCGGGGCTTACGGAAATAATCGACCTGCCACTTGCGGACCGCCGCCTCGTGGCAGGCGAGGTCCGGGCAGAAGACGTGCGACCCATCGTTCCGCGACACGAAGTAAAGGTCGCCGCAGCGATCGGGGCGCAGCGCGGCGCGCATCGCCTCGGCGCCGGGGTTCGCGATCGGACCTGGGGGGAGCCCGACCGTCGTGTAGGTGTTGTACGGGTGCGGCGTCGTGAGATCCGCGCGGGTGATGTTGCGCGGGAACGCGCCGCCGCCTTGCCGGAGCATCTTCGCGTAGAGAACCGTGGGATCCGTCCCGAGCCGCATCCCGCGCTTCAGCCGGTTGTGGAAGACGCACGAGATCCGGCCGCGCTCGTCGGGCCTGCCCGTCTCCTTCTCGATGATCGACGCGAGCGTGACCGCCTGGCGCTCGTCGAGATCGACGCCGGGGAGCCGCTGCGCGTCGGCCCTCTTCCACTCCTCGCGGTAGCGGGCGACCATCGCGGCGAGCACCGCGCGGGCCGGCGGGTTCCGGGTGAAGGTGTAGGTGTCGGGGTAGAGCGCGCCCTCGAGCGTCGCGAACGGCAGCCCGAGCTCCTTCGCGACGGCCGGGTTCCGCATCAACGCGAGGAGCTCGGTCGCGCGGCCGAGCCCCGCCGCCTCGATGACCGCGGCCACCTCGTCCATGCGCAGCCCTTCGGCCACCGTGAACCGGTACGTCTTCACCTCGCCGCGGTACACGCGCTCGAGGACGTCGTCCGGCCTCAGCGGGCCGGCGAAGGCGTACTCGCCCGCGCGCATCGTGCGATGGTCGCGCTTCACGAACCGGACGTAGCGCCAGGCGCGCTGCTCGTCGGCGAGGACTCCGGCGCGCGCGAGCAGCCGCACCACCTGCCGCGCGCTGGAGCCGGTCGGGATCTCGACGACCTTCTCCTCGGCCGAGCCGAACGCGGTGTCGCGAAACGCCGCCAGGTCCGCGTACAGCTTCGCCGCCACGCCGGCGACGGCGAGGACCGCGAGCGCCGCGAGCACCGCGAACGTGCGGACGACGCGCCTCGTGCCGCGCTTCACGGGGACCTCGCGTCGAGCCAGCCCTGGAGGATCACCGCGGCAGCCTCGGCGTCGACGAGCTCCTTCTGCTCGCGGGCCGAGTAGCCCTGGTCGCGGAGCCGCGACTCCGCCTCGAAGGTGCTGAGCCGCTCGTCGAAGAGCTCGACCGGGACCCCGAGCGCCTCCTCCAGCCGGGGCGCGAAGGCGCGGGCGAGCCGCGCCGAGGCCCCTTCGGTACCGTCCATGTTGAGCGGCAGGCCGAGGATGGCACGACCCACCTCGTACTCCTCCGCTTCCCGCCGGACGGCGGCGAGGTCGACGTCGCTTCGGGACCGGCGGATGGTCCGCAGCGCCCGCGCGGTGCGGAGCACGTCGTCCGCGACGGCGAGCCCGATCGTGGCGCGGCCGAGGTCCAGCCCGAGGTAGCGCACGCGGCGGAATGTAGCCCGGGGAGGAAACGCGGACCAGCGCGAGGCGGCTCCGTCGGGCGGGCGTCACCGCCGGGCGCCGTTGCGGTCGCCGTGCACGGAGTCGCCGAAGCTGCGCCAGCGTCCGCGGCGCGGCCGGCGGGGCGTCCGCCGGACCCCCGTAGCGCGCGATCTCCCGTCGGACCGGCCGCGCGGGGTGGCACGGGGCGCGCTGTACGGAGGGTGTCCGCGGCTGGAAGGCGGAACACCCGCAGCTCAACGAACGGAGAGGATGACGATGAAGATCGACGGAGGAGTGACCCTCGACGTGCGGTTCGCGTCGGAAGCCGCGGCGGCGGCGTCCACCATGGCATCGAACGCGACGGCCGCGGGAACGGCCGGTACGCACGCGGCGACGCCGGCGCGGCTGAACCCGGTGGCGACGCAGGTCCCCACCCTCGTTGCCGACCGGCCCGCGCTCCCTTCGTGGAAGACGATGGTGTGGCGACTGAGCCAGGGGCTGAGCGCCATCCCGACTCCGACGCGCGGCTACGCGCCGGAGCCCGCGCTCGTGCAGCTGCCGACCTCGACCGAGAAGGCCGTCAGCGCGAAGGTGACGGTGACGTCGCCGCTCGACTTCCTGCGCGACTCGCGGCTCAGCGCGGAGGAGAAGCTCGTCCTCTTGCTCGCGCAGCAGCAGAAGGACGTCGAGAAGGAGATCGACACGGTCCTGAAGAAGGCCGAGGCGAAGTCGGCCCAGAAGCAGAAGAGCAGCGGCGGAGGAGGTCCCGCCGGGCTCGTCAGCTCGGTCATCCGCTCCATCCCCGGGGTCGGAGTCTTCGACGCGATGGGGCTCTCGAAGCTGGTCGACGACGTGGCGAAGATGAGCGGCAAGGCGATCTCCGAGCTGAGCGGGCCGATCCTCGCGGCCGGCGCGACGGCCCTGGGGATGCCGCACCTCGCGCCGCTCGCGATGACGTACGGGCCGAAGATCGTCGAGGCGGCGCTCGAGGCGGACGGAGGCGCCGAGCCGAAGGTGACCAACGCCCCGAACGCCGGCACCGGCAGCTCGAACGCTCTCGATCCCGTCGAGACGCAGCGCCTCACGCTGCTCGTCAATCGCCAGCAGCAGTGGTCCGGGACGGTCTCGAACCTGCTCCACTCCATCCACCAGACGCGCATGAGCGTCATCCAGAACCTCAGGTGATCGGATGACGAACCTCATCGACGACCTCCTCGGAGGAAAGACGTTCGCCGAGTCCCTCGGCATCACGAGCGAGATGGGCAGGGCGGTCGCTGCGCTCGCCACCCGCGAGCTCGCGGCGGGCCGCCTCGACTCCGCCCACGAGCTGCTCGAGGGCCTCGCCCTCACGAACCCGCACGACGCCGCGACCTGGTCGCTGCTCGCGATGGTGGAGCGCCGGCGCGGGCGCGCCTTCGCGGCGGCGTTCTGCGCCGACATCGCGGAGCGCCTCGCGCCGGGCAATGCCCAGGTCCGCCTGGTCCGAGCCGAGGTGCGGCTCGCCATCCCGGAGTGCCGGCGGGAGGCTCGCGAAGCGCTGAAGTCGCTCTCGACCGCAGACGGACACGTCGGGGAGCGGGCGCGCGCGCTCCTCGCGGCGCTCGGCGATCCCGACGCGGCGAGGCCCCGGCCCGCCTCGGCCTCGGCCTGAGCCTGCGCCGGGTTCGATGCCGTCGCGGCGCTCGGCGATCCCGGCGCGCCGCGCCGCAGCGGTCGCTTGCCGGCGCCTGCGTACTCGGACATTCTCCCGCCGCGTGAAGGAACTCCTGCTCGTCTGTCTCGGCGGCGCGATCGGATCCGGGGCGCGCTACCTCGTCGCGCTCTGGGCTGCGCGCGTCACGGTGTCGATTCCGCTGGGCACGTTCACCGTGAACGTCGTCGGGTCGTTCCTGCTCGGCGTGGTGATGACCGCGTCGCTGCGGGGCGCGCTGTCGCCGGTGGCGCGAGTCGCGCTCGCCGCCGGCGTGATGGGCGGGTTCACGACCTACTCGTCGTTCAACTGGGAGATGCTCGCGTCTCTCGAACGGGGCGCGTGGCTCGTGGCGGCGCTCTACGGAGGGGTGACGCTGGTGTCCTGTCTGGTGGCGGGTGCCGCCGGAGCCGCTCTGACGCGAGCGGTGGTTCCTTGAGGCGACACGGCCGTTTGGGGATATAATCCGCGCCCGATATCGAAGTCCGCCCGAGCGGCCTCGCACCTGCGGGGCCGCTCGCGTTCGACCGAGGTGCAGATGAGCGAGAAGGAAGCCGGCATCGAGGTACAGGGGACGGTCGCGGAGGCCCTCTCCGGCGGCATGTACCGCGTGAAGGTGGACCAGGGCCCGACGGTTCTCGCCTACGCGTCGGGCAAGATGAAGAAGTTCCACATCAGGATCATCCCGGGCGACCGCGTGAAGCTCGAGCTGTCGCCTTACGATCTCACCCGCGGTCGGATCACGTACCGCGACAAGTAGCTTCCGGCGCCTGCGGGCGTCCTTCTCGACGCCGCGTGCCGACACCCTCCCGACGACACTGGCTCGACTGGCAGCGCGGCCTCGCGGTGCTGCTCATGGTCGAGGTGCACGTGCTCGACGCGTGGCTCGCGTCGGACGTGCAGCGCACGGGGCTGCACCGCGCCCTCGACCTCCTCGGCGGCCTCGCAGCGCCGGGCTTCCTGTTCATGGCGGGGATCTCGGTCGTCCTCGCGGACGCCGCGCTCGAGCGGAAGGGGCTCTCGCGGCCCGAGCGGTCGGCGCGGCTGCTGCGGCGCGCGGGCTGGCTCCTCGGCGTCGCGCTCCTGTTCCGGGGCGGGGAGTACCTGCTGGGCGGGATGTGGCGCGTACCCGGCGGCTGGCGGGACATCCTTCGCGTCGACGTCCTGAACGTCATCGCCGTGTCGCTCGCCGTCACCGTCTGCGCCGCGGTGGCGCTGCCTCGGCGGGCGCAGCTCCCCGTCACCGCGGCGCTCGCGGCGGCGATTGCGCTCGCGACCCCGCCGCTCGCCGCCTCGCCACACCAGACCGGGCCGCTCGTCGACTACCTGCTGCCGCCCACCGGCGGCGAGTTCGCGTTCTTCAACT
>DASSQI010000233.1:0-6745 GCA_035702585.1 Anaeromyxobacteraceae bacterium | reverse complement strand
GCCACCGCCGGGCAACACGAGGCTCACCGCGCCGTCGCCCTGCGGCACCGGCGTCGCGCCGGTGAGCTCCGCGAGGCGATCCACCGACCGCTGCCGCAGGTCGAGGAGGTCGTTCGGGGCGCCGCCGGCGGAGGAGGCCCGGCCGATCGCGGCGTTCGCGTCGGCGACGGCGCGGGCGGCGGCGTTCACCTCGTCGGCGTGGCCCGCGAGCCGCGCGTCGAGGCCGCTCCGCTGCGCCGCGAGCTCGCTGCTCGTGCGGTTGAACGCCATCGCGAGGGTGCGCGCCGAGCCGAGGGCCGTCGCCCGCAGGCCGGCGTCGCCGGGGTTCTGCGAGAGCGTCTGCAGGCTCGCGTAGAAGGCGCCGATGGCGCCGTCGAGCGATCCCGCCCGGTCCGGGTCGAGCGCGTGAACCGCCCCGAGCGCCTCGGATTCCGCGGTCGAGCGGGCCGACTCGCCGAGGACGCGCGGGACCTGCAGCTCCACGAACCCGTCACGGGCCTGCGTCACCCCTGCGAGCTGCGAGCCGCGGCCGATGTGGATGCCGCCGACGGTCTCGGCGGGCAGGGTGGCGACGACGTGGGCACGCTGGCGGCTGTAGCCGGGCGTGTTGACGTTCTCGAGGTTGTGAGCGGCGGTCGAGGAGAGGGCGCGCTGCGCGCCGAGGCTGTTCGCGGCGTTCGACAGGATCGCGACGAGGTCGGCCATGGCTACACCTTGTTCGAGACCGTCGCGAGGCCGCTGCCCCTCGCGAACGCGCGGCCGCCGCGGCGATCGTAGGCGCGGGGTGTCGGCGCGAGCGCCTCGACGTACCCGCGCACGCACGCGAGGGCACGGCTCGCGAGCGCGTGGTTGAGGCGGTCCAGCTCGGAGAGGCTGGCCGCGAGCGCGCGAACCTCGCCGAGGACGTCTGCGAGCCGGCCTCCCAGCTCCGGCGCCGCCGCGCGGATGCCGTCGAGCGTCACCTCGCGGAGCTTCAGCGCCGCGCCGGCGGGTGCGAGCCGGGCGGCGAGGTCCTTCTCGAGCCGGCCGGCCTCGGAGAGGAACGCGGTGCGCCGCGTCGCGGCGTCGAACAGCCGGGAGGCGTCGAGCCGGCGCAGCAGGCGAGACTCCTCGCGCGCGTTCTCCACCTCTCGCGCGAGGACATCGTGCAACGCCTCCGCGGTCGCGACCGCCAGATCCAACGAAGGAGGACTGCGTCCTCCCCCAGCCGAGCAGAGCTCGTCTGGGACCCCCTCCTGCTCGCAGGGGCCCACGCGCCACTTCGTGGCGCCGTCCCTGCTTCGCGCCTCCGGCGCGGATGCCGGCCGTTTCCGGATCACGATCCGCTCACTTCAGCAGTGCCTGGACCTTCGCGGCGATCTCGGCCTCGTTCAGGATCTGCTGCGCGATGCGCTGCGGATCGGGGCGGTACACGCCCTGCCGCACCGCGGCCTCGATGACCTGCAGCCGCGCCGCCCGGCTCGCCCCGGCGCCGCGCGAAGCGTCGGCGATCGCAGACGCGACCTTCTCGGTCTGCGCGGTCGACACGCGGTCGGTGCGCTCCCGGCGCCCGCGCGCCTCCCGGACGGCGTCGGGCTGGGCCGTCGGTTGTACGGCCTGGATTTGACTGGCGTCTCTGACCTTCATGGCTGACCTGAGCGGAGTCGGGATCCGGCTCCTGACCTGTCATCGGCACGAAGGCGATATTCGTTAAGGGCGCGGGTCGGATCCCGGGGCCTGCTGTCATGACGAACCTCGAAGTGCAGGTGTGCGCCGGTGGCGCGGCCGGTCCGCCCCACGCGCCCGATCGCCTGCCCCGCCTCGACGATATCGCCGGGGTGCACGAGCAGGTCGGATGCGTGGGCGTACAGCGTCGTCACACCGTCGCCGTGATCGATCTCGACGGCGTTGCCGTAGCCGCCGCGCGGGCCGGAGGAGACCACCCGGCCCGGCCGCGCCGCGCGGATCTCGCTGCCTTCGGGCGCCGCGAAGTCGACGCCGGCGTGGTGGCGATGCGCGCCGGTGAACGGGTCGGAGCGGATGCCGAAACCGCTGGAGATGGGGCCGTTGGACGGAAGGGCGGTGGCGATGTCGGTGGTCGAAGGGCCCTGCGGGCGGAAGGGGGAGGGCGGGGGACCGAGGCCGTGTGCTCGCGGTGTACTCGCGGGAAACCACCGGACCGAGGTGCCAGAGGTCTCGCCGCTTCGCGGCTCGACTGTAAGCTCGGCGCGTGGCGCCTCGACAGCAGCCAGCGAACGCTCCAGCTGCGCAGCGAGCCCGATCCCGCCGCCCTTCGCGAGCGACTCCGCGAGCGTCGTCGCGAAGAGATCGCTCCTGATGGCCGCGCCGGGACCATCTCCGCCCTTGAACGCGCCGCTCGCGGTGACGAGGTGCTTCAGCACCATCGACTCGAGCGAGCGCGCCGCCTCGCGCAGCCGCTCGCGCTGCGCCTCGGCGCTGGGCACGTTCGGCGCGCGGATCACTAGATGACCTCCAGCTCCGCCTCGAGCGCGCCGGCGGCCTTCATCGCCTGGAGGATCGAGACCAGATCGCGCGAGCTCGCGCCGAGGAGGTTCAGCGCCTTCGCGAGGTCGTCCACCGTCGCCGTCGCGGGGAGTGCGACCGCCGCGCGGGAGTCCTCGGTCACGGCGGGCGTGGCCTGGCTCGCGACCACGGTCTTGCCGCCCGGCGCGAACGGCTGCGCCTGGGAGATCACCGGCTGCGTCATCACGGAGATCTGCAGCGCGCCGTGCGCGACCGCGACGGGGCGGATCCGCACGCGCTCGCCGGCGACGACCGTGCCGGTGCGCTCGGACACGACGACCCGCGCCTTCACGTCGGCGTCGACCTCGAGCGCCTCGACTCGGGCGATGAGGCCGACGAGGTCCTGCTTCGACGCCTGCGGCACCGCGATCTCGACCGCCGCCGCGTCGACGGCCCGCGCGGTGTTCGCGCCGACGGCGCCGTTCACCGCGGCGGCGATCCGGCTCGCGGTCGTGAAGTCGGGGCGGTTCAGCGCCAGGACGAGCGGCCCTTCGCCGAGCGGGGCGCCCGAGCCGCGCTCGACGATGGCTCCTCCCGCGACGCGACCCGCGGTCGGGGTGTTCTTCCTGACGCTGGACCCCGATCCGGACGCCTCGTACCCGCCGACCTGCAGCGGGCCCTGCGCCACCGCGTACACCTGGCCGTCCGCCGCGTTGAGCGGCGTGATGAGGAGCACGCCGCCGACGAGCGAGCGCGCGTTGCCGAGCGACGCCACCGACACGTCGAGCTTCGTGCCCGGCCGCGCGAACGGCGGGAGCCGCGCCGTGACCATGACCGCGGCGACGTTGCGGGCGCGCACGTCGCGCGCGTCGACCCGGATGCCGAGCCGGCCCAGCATGCCGGCCACCGACTGCGACGTGAACAGCACCCGCTCGCTGTCCCCCGTCCCGGCGAGGCCGACGACGAGGCCATAGCCGAAGAGCTCGTTGTCGCGGACGCCCTGCACCTGCGCGAGGTCCTTCACGCGCGACGCGGGTCGCGCGAGCGAAGGCCACGATGCGAGCAACGCGGCGACGGCGACGGCGACGGAGCGGCAGCGCGCGCTGTTCATCTCGATCCTCAGAACGGCCAGATGCGGCCGAGCCACTTGTTCGCCCAGCCCTGGCGCTGGTTCTCGGTGAGCACGCCCGCGCCGGTGAACTCGATCTCCGCGTCGGCGATCGCGGAGCTCTTCACCGAGTTCTCCTGGTCGATGTCGATCGGGCGGACGACGCCGGAGATGTAGAAGTGCTGCTCCTCCGCGTTCACGAGCACGACCCGGTGCCCCTCGACGAACAGGTTCCCGTTCGGGAGCACCTTGCGGACGAGGGCCGGCACCGTCGCGGTGAGCCGCTCCGTGCGCGCGGTGGAGCCTGCGCCCTTGAAGCGCCGCTCCTGCCCGCCCTTCAGCTCGAGCTGCGTGCCGGTCCCCGCCGCGGGCAAGGACGACTGGAGGAACGCGGCGATCGCGGAGACGTCGGAGTCGTGCAGCGTGTCGGTGTCGGCGCTCCGCCTGGCGTCCGCGATCTCCTCCACCTTCACGACGACGAGGTCGTTCTCGCGGAACGCGCGCGCGTCGGTGTAGAGGGCCGCGGAGCGGCCGTCGCGCCACAGGCTCCCGGCGGACGGCGCCGCGGCCTCGCGCTCCGAGGCGGGCGGCACCTGGTAGTCGCGCTGCTTCGGCGTGTACTTGCCGACGTGGCCCGGTCCGCCTCCGCACGCGGGCAGGACGAGCGCGAGCGCGAGGACGGCGGCGGAGCAGCACCAACGGATCCCGGCGGGCGTGCGATCCATCACGCTCTTCACGGCGCCTCCACGACGAGCCGCGCGCCGTCGAACGTCCCCTCGACGCGGCGGCCGGAAGGGAGCAGCGCGCAGGCGCGCCCCCGGTGACACGCGATCGCGCGCGCGGGCTGCTCCACCGACAGCGCGCCGGCTCGCACCAGCACCGTCACGGGCTCTCCCGGCGGAGGGCCGAGCCGGAGGTCCACCTCGTCGAGCGGCGCGCCCGCGGGGATGCGCCGCGAGGCGGTCGAGCCTGCGGGGATGGCGGCGAGCGGCGCGCGCCCGGCGGCGATCTCACGCTCGGCGAGGCGCCAGGCGTTCGCGTCGATCGGCTCGCCCTCGGCGAGCGCACGGGTCGAGACCGGGACCGGAGCGACGACGCGCACCCGCGCCCACGCCCAGCCTTCGCACGGCGCCCCCGCGGGCTGCACGCCGCGCGCACGCAGCGGCACGTCACCGGACGAGGCGATCGGGCGCGGCGCCTCGAGCGTGACCGCGGCGCAGCCGGCGGGCAACGACGGGCGCAGCGTCACGAGCTCGGCGCGCGCGCCGGGAACGGAGAGGGCTGCGGTGAGGGCGGCGAGGGCGAGCGTCTCCACGGATCACCTGAGGTTCGTCAGCTTCTGCAGCATCTGGTCGGCCGACTGGATGACCTTGGAGTTCAGCTCGTAGGCGCGCTGGGTCGTGATCATGTCGATCATCTCCTCGACGGCCTTCACGTTGGCGCCCTCGAGGAAGCCCTGTCCGATCGTGCCGGTGCCCTGCTCGCCGGGGCGCGCGGCCTGCGGCTCACCGCTCGCGGGCGTCTGCGCGAAGAGGTTGCCGCCCAGCGCGCTCAGCCCACCTGGGTTCGTGAAGGTGTGCAGCTCGATCTGCCCGATCTCGATCGCCTCCTCGCGGCCCGACACCTTGGCGAGCACGGTGCCGGTGGGTTCGATCGAGATCTCGGTCGTCTCGGGCGGCACCGTGATGCCCGGCTCCACCAGCTCGCCGTGCTGCGTGACGAGGCGCCCCGTGGCGTCGAGCCGGAAGTTGCCGGCGCGCGTGTACGCGGCCTCGCCGTTCGGGCGCTGCACGCGGAAGAAGCCGGCGCCCTCGATCGCGAGGTCGAGCGGGTTGTTCGTGACGAGCATGTCGCCCTGCGAGAACGAGCGGGTGCTCGCGCCGGTGCGGACGCCCAGGCCGACCTGCACCGGCGCCGGCATCGTCCCGCCGCGCGGGTCCGGCGCGCCGCTGCCGCGGAGCGTCTCCGAGAGCAGGTCCTCGAACTCGGGGCGGACCTTCTTGAACCCGGCGGTGCTGGCGTTCGCGAGGTTGTGGGAGATGACGTCCATCCGGAGCTGCTGCGCTTCCATCCCCGTCGCGGCCGTGTAGAGAGATCGGAGCATGTCGTCCTCGGTCAGCGGACGCGCGCCACGTCTGCGACGCGCTCGTCCATCCGTTTGTAGGTCTGCAGCGCCTGCATCGAAGCATCGAACGAGCGCTGGGCGGCGATGAGATCGACGGTCGCCTCGAGCGCCCCCGCGTTCCCGAGCTCGACGACGCCGGTGCGGACGCGGCCGTCCTCCACCGGCTCCGCGACGCCGCCGGCCGCCGGTACGAGCGCGGATGCGCCGACGCGATCCACGGCGCCGCCGAGCCGGAACAGGCCGAGGCGCCCGACCTCGACGGCACCCGCGTACACGGCGCCGCTCGCGTCCACGCGCGGCTCCACGCCGGGCGGGATCGAGATGGTGTCACCGCTCGCGTCGATGACCGGGCGGCCGCTCGAGGTGAGCCGCCTCTCGGAGTCGAGCGACAGCCGGCCGTCGCGCGTGTACGCGATGGCGCCGCCCGGCAGCTGCACGCCGAGGAACGCGTCTCCCTCGGGGAGCACGTCGAGCGGGTTGTCGGTGGGGGAGGTCGGGCCGGGCTGCAGGTCGAAGCCGGTCGCCACCGCCGCCGTGTACGCCTTGTCGTCGGCGCCGCTCGCCGGCAGGAACGTCTCGAACGCGGGACGCGCCGCCTTGAACCCGGGCGTCTGCGCGTTCGCGAGGTTGTCGGCGATGGCCTCGAGCTGCGCCGCGCGCGCCGCCGCACCGTTCATCGTGACGTACAGTCCGTCAGCCATATGGCGCTCCGCTCCTTCCGCGGCGACTCTCAGCAAGGCCGGGGCCAGCGCGAGGACCACACGCCGTGGCGAGGTTCTCGCGTACCCGGGGCGAGGATGCGCTGCCGCGCGGATCCGCACGCCGTCGCGCAACCCGGCGAGATCAGGCGGACCCGATGCGGTGCGCCGGCGAAGGCAGGGCGGCGCGAAAGGTGCAGCGTCACGCCGGCGACATGGCGCCAGGAACTCGACTCGACCGGCTGGTGTGGATCCGCGAGCGACGGGAGGAGACGACGCTCGTCGTGCTCGCGGACGCGGAGCAGCGCCTCGTCGCCGCCCGTGCGGAGCTGTTGCGGCGTGCGGCCGTGG
>DASSQI010000232.1:0-11689 GCA_035702585.1 Anaeromyxobacteraceae bacterium | reverse complement strand
CTCACGCGGTGCGCGTGAGGGCGCTCGCGCGGGACGCGGCCGCGAGCCCGTGCGCCGAGACTTCGGGGGCTCGGCCCATACGGGCGACTGACGCATCGCCCCGTGACCATCACGCATCCTGCCCGAGCGGCGCGCTGTCCTGAGCGCCCGCTCGTTCGGCGGAGGGCGTGATGAAGACTCGAGTCCTGCTGACGGCTTCGGTGCTCCTCTCGGTCTGCGCGGTGCCTCGGGTCGTGAGCGCGTGGGATCGCGGTCGCGTCGACACGTTCGCGGTCCTGCCCGAGGGCTCGGGCGGACCCGAGGGCCTGGAGATCGATCACCGGGGCAACGTCTACGTCGGCTCGTTCGGCATCACCTCGCAGGGGCCGCTCACCGGCTCCGGCCGCATCTTCGTGTTCGATCGCAAGGGCAAGCTCCTGCGCGAGGTCACCGTCGCGGGCTCGACCGCACAGCTCCTCGGGCTGCGCTGGCGCGCGTCGACCGAGACCCTCCTCGTCGTCGACAACGGCGGGCGGAAGGTGCTGGAGGTGAACCCGCTCACCGGCGCGTCGACGACGTTCATGACGTTCCCGCTGCCCGCGGACGCGAGCTCGAGCCCGAACGACATCACGTTCGACAAGGCCGGCAACGTCTACGTGTCGGACTCGGCCCAGGGGACGATCTGGAGGACCGGCAAGGACGGCGGCACGGCGACCGCGTGGGTCGAGAACGAGCCGCTGCTGCAGACCACCGGAGTCCCTCCGTTCGGCGCGAACGGGCTCCGCTTCAACCACGGGGAAACCGCGCTCTTCGTCGCGAACACCGGGAACGACACGATCGTGAAGATCCCGGTCACCGGCGGCTCGCCCGCGACGACCGGCGCGCCGGGCGACGCCGAGATCTTCGTGAACTCGGTGAACGGCGCCGACGGTCTCATCATCGACCGCGACGACAACCTGTGGGTGGTCGCGAACCAGGCCGACGAGATCGTCGTGATCGATCCGACCGGGAAGGCCATCTCGAAGCTCGGCGACTTCGACGGCGTCAGGCACGGGAAGCCGCGCGGGCTGCTGTTCCCGGCGAGCCTGCGGTTCTTCGGGGACCGGCTGCTCGTCACGAACCTCTCGCTCGATCTCAGGCTGTTCAACCCGGCGTTCCAGACGGTCGACTCGCAGTGGTGCGCGATGATCACCCGCTACACCGTCGCGATCCTTCCCGCTCGCATCCTCGGGTTCGACGGCGGCGGCCGCGACGGGCACGACGGGCGCGACGACGACCATCACGACCGCGACGACGACTGAGTTCGGCTCCTTCGGTCAGGTTTCCCCGGTCGCGTCGTCAAGCGATCGGGGACGGTCGGCGTGTCGCCGACTCCCCCCAAGGGGAGACCGAAATGAAGATTGGCATCACGCTGCTCGGAGCCGTCGCGCTCGCCGCGACGCTCCCGTCCACCGCGAGCGCTGCCGTCCGCATCGAGAGCCGGAACGAGATGAAGCTCGAGGGTGCGCTGGGCAAGGTCGCGAACTTCTTCACGGGCGGAGAGCCCAAGCCGGAGACGACGACCGTGGCCGCGACGGCGAGCCGCAAGGTGTCGATGTCCCGCTCGACCGGAGAGATCGTCGATCTCGACGAAGGCGCCGTCTACCACCTCGATCTGAAGAGCGGGACCTACACGAAGATGACGTTCGACGCGCTGCGCGAGCAGGTCGCGGCGGCGCGCCGCAGGGCGGCGGCAGAGGGGGCGCAGGCGAACCCGGAGCCTCGCGCCGGGAAGAAGCCGGGCGATCCGGCGCAGGACGACCTCCTCCGAAATCTCGAGATCACCGTGGACGTGAACAGCACGGGGCGGACCCGCACCATCAACGGCTTCGCCACGCGCGAGGTGGTCATGCGCATCGCAGCTCACGAGCGCGGGTCGACGCTGGAGAAGAGCGGTGGGCTCGCGCTCACGTCGACGATGTGGACGGCGAAGAAGATCGCGGCGCTGAAGGAGGTCGACGCGTTCGATCAGCGCTTCGCGAGAAAGCTCGCGGGCGTCGTCTTCGCGGGAGCGTCGTCGTCCACCGACTCCGCCGCCGCTTCGTCCGCCGCGGCCGCAGCGAACCCGATGCTGCAGGACGTGCTCGTCCGGATGCGGACCGAGGGCGAGAAGATGGAAGGCACGCCGATCCTCACCACGACGAAGGTCGAGCTCGTCCCCTCGGCGGAGCAGGTCGCCGAGCTCCGCAAGCAGCAGGCGGCGGAGGCGCAGGCGCGGCGCGAGCGCTCCAGGCCGAACCCGAAGAAGGGGCTCGGCGGAATGCTCGGCGGCATCGTCACGCAGGCCGTCGAGAAGAAGGTGGAGGAGCGGTTCGACAAGCCGGCTGACGACTCCGTGAACGCGACCATCTTCACGATGACGGACGAGGTGGTCAGCATCTCGACGGACGTCAGCGCCGCGGACCTGGCGATGCCGGCGGGGCTCCGCCGGGTCCGGTAGCCGTCTCGCGACGGATCGTCGTGCGGCGCTCGGCGGGTGGCCTTCCGCCGGGTGCCGCACGTCCGCGTCGAGCGGCCCCACCTCGTCGCGCTGCCACGCGCGAGGGAGCGCGCTAGATCCTCGCGGTCCCCCTTCGACGAGGAACCGGCAACACATGGCCGACACGACGACTTACACCGGCGGCTGCCACTGCGGTGCGGTCCGCTACCGGGTCTCGATGAAGCTCGACCGCGCGATCACCTGCAACTGCTCCATCTGCTCGAAGACCGGCACGGTGCTGGCGTTCGCGCCGGCCGCCCAGTTCGAGCTCGTGAGCGGCGCCGACGTGCTCGGCGATTACCAGTTCGGCAAGAAGCGGATTCACCACCACTTCTGCAGCCGCTGCGGCGTGCGATCCTTCGCGCGGGGCGCGATGCCGGACGGCAGCCCGATGGTCGCGGTGAACGTCCGCTGCCTCGACGGCGTGGACCTCGCTGCCGTTCCGGTTCAGCCGTTCGACGGCCGCAGCCTGCCGATCGACTGACCTTCAGGTCGCTGGCGCGAAGCGGTTGTAGGCGAGCGTCAGCGCGAGCGCGAACACGACGGCGACGAGCCCGAGGACCGCGCTCCACGGCGGCGGCGCCGCGAGGGCCACGCGCAGCAGGACCGTCGCGACCGCGAGGCCGGAGTTGCGGAAGACGACGTGGTAGCTCGAGCTGTACCGCAGCGAGATGAGCACCACGAGCACGTCCGCGAAGATGAGCAGCGTGTAGAACGCCTCGAAGAACGGGTGCGGCTCGAGGAGGACCAGGAGCCCCCACAGGCTGCGCGCGCCCATGACGAAGAGCACGACGAGCAGCGCGAGCGCGATGACCTTCTTCGCGGCGATGAAGCTCGCGCGATCGGACACGTTCCCCGAGAGCGGCCGGTGCTTCTGCTGCGCGTAGTAGAAGCCGAGCGCGACGAAGATGAGCAGCGCCCCGAGCGCGTCCGAGAGCATGTGCTCGAGGGCGCCGTGCACCTGTGTCCACCGCAGCGGCTCGTCGAGCCCCGCGAAGGCCTCGAACGATCGCCGGAGCAGGATGAGCGAGAAGATCTCGAACTGCTTGCCCGCGGCGTTCGCGACCGACTGCGCGATCGCGAACACGAGGCCGACGACCTCGTACGAGAGCAGCAGGTAGAACACCAGCTCGATCGCGTGGAAGTGGGTACGGGGCAGCGCCGCGGCGAGGCGCGGGCCGCCGAGTCCGTGGCGGGCCAGCTCGATCAGCGCGAGCGAGGCGAAGAACGCGCCGATGAGGATCCAGGCGACCGCGCGCCGGGCGGTCCGTCCGTGGAAGACGTGCTCGAGCCGATCGAACAGCGCCGTGGCGGGCGCGGCGAGCCCCGGCGACGGCGGTCGCTCGGGGGCGGTCTCGAGGGACGCTGCGGGCAGGGAGGCGTTCATCGGCGGGTCGGCGCGAGCCGCGCGCCCCAGGGTACCCGTGGCGCAGCGACTCACGGGCCGCCTTTATCAGGTCGGCCCGTGGTCCGCCAGCGGCACGCCGAGGTCGGCCTCGCCGCTACTTCCGCTCGATCAACGCCTGCAGCGCGGCGCGGTCGGGCGCGACGAGCTCCTTCACGCGCGCCTTGTCGACGTCGGCGACGATGATCTTGCCGACCTCCTGCGCGACGGTGCTGAAGAGCCCGAGCGCCTTCATGCCCTCGGCCTGGCGCTGGTTGTCCTCGGTCGGGGTCACGTAGTGCGCCGAGTCCACCTTGTAGCGGTGGAACAGGAACAGCTGCACGAGCGTCATGAGCCGCTTCTTGCGGAGCCCCAGGTCGAAGTTGTTCTGGTCGCGCACCGAGAGGATGCTGCGCCCGCGCCGGTCCTGGATGCTCGCGAAGGTCACGTCCACCTTCCGCTCGCCGTCGGCGGAGAGGATCGCGAGCTCGAGGAGGTCCGAGCCGGCCGTGATCGGCTTCAGCGAGACCTTGAGCTTGCCGGGGATGCCGTGGTGCTTCCGCCAGAGGTCGAGCCACTCCTCGAGCACCTTGGGCGGCACCTCCGTCTGCACGAGGTGCTGGTGCTGCGTGGAGCCCTGGCCCATCGCCTTGGTGGTCGAGGTGCGACCCGAGATCGACATGAGCGCGGCGTCGAGCCGCGGCCCGCCGACGAGCGTCTGCGGCGTCCGGTAGCCCGACTCGAGCAGCCGGAATTTTCGCTGGAGCCGCGCGAGCGCGAGCATGCCGTCCTGCTGCAGCGCGGTGGCGAACTCCTCGGAGGCGAGCCCGTCGATCTGGTGGCCGCCGTACGTGATGAAGTTGAAGACGAACCCCATCTTCCCGAGCTGCTGCGGGAAGCTCCGCATCTCCTCGTCGCCCATGCCGGTCGTGTCCCAGTTGAACGAGGGGGACAGGTTGTAGGCGAGCATCTTGTCCGGGTAGGCGGCGTGGATCGCGTCGGCGAACCTCTTCGCGTCTGCAAGGTTCGCGGTCTTCGTCTCCATCCAGAGCAGGTCCGCGAACGGCGCGGCCGCGAGCGACTTCACGATCGCGTACTCGATGCCGCCGCGCACCTGGTAGTAGCCGTCCGGCGTCTTCGCGTGCTCGCAGTCCCAGCTGATGTCCACGCCGAGGGAGCGCGCCTTCTCCCGCGCCTTGTAGAACGGCGCGCGCTGCGCGAACGCGAGCCACTCGTCCTTGCCCATCGACGGGAGCTCGCCCTGGCTCTGGCGGAACGCGAGCACCTCCGCGACGGCCTCCGCGTACGTCGAGATGCCGGCCTCGTGCTGCCAGGTGTCCACGAACCTGTCGAACACCTTGTCGAGCGCGCGGTCGACGCCGATGGCGCCGCTCGCGTGCTCGGCGGCGGCCGCGGCGATCGCGCCGGAGAAGCCGGTCCTCGCGAGCCAGGCGTCCGCCGCGGCGTACTCCTCCTCGCAGAGCGCGTAGAGCTCGTGGCCGCTCAGCTCCTCGACGCCCGCCCTCTGGAACTGCCGCAGCATCGCGAGGAACGCGGCCTTGAACGTCGGAAGCCCGAGGTGGGTAGCGCCGAGGATGAACGGCTGATCCCGATCGTCGCCGCGGCCGTCGAGCAGGGTGGCCGACTCGGCGTCGGTCCGCGCGACGATGATCCCGGGGACGCCCATGATGTCGAGCTGGAAGCGCGCCGCCGAGAGGCGCTTCAGCTGCTCGTCCTCGGAGACGAGCACCTTCCCGCCCTGGTGCCCGCACTTCTTCACGCCCGGCTTCTGGTCCTCGATGTGGTAGCCCGGCACGCCCACCTCGACGAAGCGCCGGATGAGGTTACGCACGTGCGCGTCGCCGCCGTGGCCGGTGTCGGCGTCCGCGACGATGAACGGGCGGAAGTCGACGGCCGGCGTCGCCCGGCGCTGCTCCTCGGTCATGCGGGCGCGGGTGTGGAACTGGTTCCTGTCCGCCGTGAGCAGGGCGCGGATGATCGGCGCCGCCTCGTCGGGCACCTGGCTCAGCGGGTACGCCGCGAGATCGGGGCCAGGGTCCTCCTGGGCGGAGCCCTTCGCCGACGTGGCCCAGCCGCCGAGATAGATGCCCTCGATGCCCATCTTCTTCATCGCGACCGCTTGCCCGGGCGAGTACGGGCCGAACGTCGTGATGCACTTCTTCTCCTCGAACAGCTGCCGCAGCCGGGCGTAAAACGCCTCGGCGGCGGTGCGCGCGACGGCGTAGTCCGGGCGGATCGTGCCGCGCTGCTCGACCACCTCGCGCGCCGAGTAGACCCGCTTGATGCCCTTGAACCGCGGGCTCGCGAACCAGCGTCGGAGCTCGTCGACTTCCTTCTGGAACTCCATGTCTCTCTCCTGCACTCGATGGCGACGGCGGGTGTGTCTCTCTCCTGCACTCGATGGCGACGACGGGTGCCGCGGGGGCGCGTCGCGCCGGGTCGGATCAGATCAGGTTCTTAGTCGGCGGACGATGCCGCATCCTGTCAGAGCGCCCGCGCGACGACATGCCTCGCCGGGGCTCGCGGCCCCGTTGGGACCTCGCACCCCCCGGCTATACTTCCGCGCGATGCGGCTCCACCTCGTCGACGGCACGTTCGAGCTCTTCCGGGCGCACTACACGAAACGGCCGGGGCACGTCGCGCCCGCGGGCTGGGACGCCAAGGCGACCGTCGGACTCGCGATGTCGTTGCTCGGGCTCCTGCACGACCCAACCGAAGCCGTGACCCACGTCGCGGTCGCCTTCGACAACCCGATCCGATCTTTCCGGAACGCGCTCTTCCACGGCTACAAGACCGAGGAGGGGGTGCCTCCCGAGCTTCTGTCGCAGTTCGACGCAGCCGAGGAGGCGACGCGAGCGCTCGGCGTCACGGTCTGGTCGATGCGCGACTTCGAGGCCGACGACGCGCTCGCGACCGGCGCCGCCCGCTTCCGCGGCGCCGTCGAGCAGGTGCGCATCCTCACTCCCGACAAGGACCTCGGCCAGTGCCTCGCGGGCCGCCACGTCGTGCAGGTGGACCGGATCCGCAAGCGCGAGATCGACGAGGAGGCGCTCCTCGCCCGCCGAGGGATCAGGCCGGAGAGCGTGCCCGACTACCTCGCGCTCGTCGGGGACGCCGCGGACGGGCTCCCGGGCCTTCCGGGGTTCGGCGCGAAGACGGCGTCGGCGCTGCTCGCGCGCTTCGGCCACATCGAGGACATCCCGACCGACACGGCGAGCTGGCCGGCGACGATCCGCGGACGGGCGCAGCTCGCGTCCACGCTCCAGGAGGAGCGCAGCGCCGCGCTCCTCTACCGGCGGCTCGCCACGCTGGTGACCGACGTCCCGCTGCGCGAGGACCTGCAGGACCTCCGCTGGGAAGGCGTCCCGCGGGAGCGGTTCGAGCGTTGGTGCGACGCGCTCGGCGCGCGCGCGCTGCTGTCGACGCTCGACGGCTGGCCGGCGCGATGGGCCGCGCACGGCCCGTGAGGGCCGGGGCTGGGCGGCGACCCGCTCCTCACGGCGCTTCAGTGCTCGCGCTGCACGCCGACCCGCTCCTCACGCCTTGAACACCGCGCGCTTGTCCCGGTACTCGGAGCGGATCGCGAGGTACTCGTCGTTCGTGAGCAGCAGCTCGCGCGAGATGACGCGGATCGTCTCCTCCTCCGCGACCGTGATCGTGTCGTCGGCGGCGGACACCGCGAAGAGGCAGTGCAGCAGCTCGTGCTTCTGCTGCTCGGACGCGGTGTCGCGGAACTCCCGCGCCGCGAGGAAGTTCTGCGTCTCGCCGAACAGCCGGTTCTGCGCCTTCGCGATCGTGACCACGAGCGCCGCCTGCGAGGGCGACAGCCCGCCGAACAGCTCGACGATCCGCTCCATCTGCCGGGTCTCGGCGTCGGAGATCTCCTGGTCCACGTTCGCGACGCGCGCGAGCAGGAACGCGAAGAGGGCGAGGTGCCGCGCGGCCGCGGGCTCCATCGCCTCGAGCTCGCTGGCGATGCGGTGGACGGCGTCGCCGTCCTCGGCCGGAGCCGCGCGCCGGAGTCCCAGCCGTTCGAGAATGGACATGCGGAGCTCTTAGCAAAGAGCGCGCGGCCGTGCGACGTCGCGGCAGCCCAAGAAGACCGCGGCCCCGCCGGCGCGCGGAGGCGCCGTGGAGCCGCGGGGAATCTCAGCAGCGAATCAGGTCCGCAGCGCGTCTATTGCGGGGCGACGTGGACGGTGGCCGCGTCCCAGTCGCGGTTCGCGCCGTGACACGCGCCGCAGGCCTCGAGGCCGCCCGCCGTGGTGTTGAGCTCCACGTGCGCGGCGGTCGCGTCGTCGTCGTGGCAGCTCGTGCAGATCGCCTGCTGCGGCGGCACGAGCTTCGTGGTGGCGCGCCAGTTCGGCAGCGTGTCGGCGTTCGTACCGTTGCAGAGATTGTCGAGGTCGGCGCCGGGATCCTCGAGGCACTCGTACGTCGCGACGACCATCGGCTGGACGGCCGGTCCGGGCAGGCCGAACGTGCCGGCCTTGTGGCAGGAGAGGCAGTTCAGCATCGCGCCGGGCTGCGGGAACGAGCCGGAGAACTCGTGCACGGAGCCGGCGGGATTGGTGGCGCTCGGGCCGGGGTTGCCGCCGAGCGTGTACAGGTTCGCCAGGTCACCGCCGCGGTGCAGCCGGTGGACCATCACCGGCAGCCAGACGCTCTGCGGCTGGACCTTCCAGTGCTGGGCGGGGTTCGCCGGATCGACCTCGAAGCGCGAGACGCGCTCGTCGTTCACGTTCTTCGAGTTGTGGCACACGCTGCAGTAGACGACGCCCTTGCGGCCGTTGCCGCCGTGGAAGCCGAGGTTCAGGTGGCACGCGTTGCACTTCGCGTCGTCGGCGATCGCGCGGCGCGGCGTGGGCTCTCCGCCGCCGACCTTCGCGTAGACGATCTCGGGCCGGTTGATCGCCCACTCGACGATGTCCTCCTCGCCGGCATAGCCCTCGGCGCCGACGGCGATGGTCGTGCCGACGCTGGCGGCGGGGAGCGCCGGGAACGTGACCGTGTACTCGCCGACCGCGACCTCGGTGAGGTTCGCGGGGGTCGTCAGCGCTGGCGACTGCACGTAGCCGTACCCGGAGGCGAGCGGGTTGCCGCCGGCGACGTTCGGCGTGCCCGGACCGGCGAAGTCCGTGTCAGGACCGACCGGGCCGCCCGCGACGAGGCGCAGGCTCGCGATCCGGTTCAGCGCCGGAACCGGCGGATTGCCGTTCTTCAGGTCGTACGGGGCGCCGTCGACCTTGATGGTGAACGTGGCCTTCACCGCGGCGGCGTTCGTGGCGTCGACCGACTTGATCGCCACGTCGATGTTCATGGGCGTGAACTCGACCGTGTTGCTCGCCTCATCCCACGTGAGGGCGTGCACCGTCTCGACCGGCAGCTGGGCCGTCGGCCCGTGGCAGAGCACGCACGCCGCGTCGCCGAACCCGGCGTGCGACGGGGTGAACGCCGCGGGGTTCCGGTGGCACGAGTAGCAGGCGGCGGCGACGGGGTTCTTCCAGTTGGCCGCCATCGCGCCCTGGTGGCACGACTCGCACTTCGCGACCTCGTTGTCGCGCGGCGCGAACACGACGTGCTCGAACCCCGGATACGTGCCGCCCATGCCCCTCATGCCGGAGCTGCCCGCCGCGGCGTCGGAGCCGTGGATCTGGTGGACCATCACGCGCCAGTCGATGACGGCGCCGGTGGTCGCGTCCTTCCATCCCGGGTAGTGGCAGGTCGCGCAGAGCTTCACCGTGCGGCGAGAGCCGTGCGCCTGCAGGTTCTTGTGGCAGGCGTTGCACGCGGCGTCCGAGACGACCTCGCGGTTCGTCGGCGTCCCTCCCGCGGGGACGAAGTCGAAGGTCGCGCTCTCCGGGTAGCCGATGCCGGCGTACGAGCGAGACGCCCACGTACCGACGGTGTACGTCGCCGTCGCGGTCGGAGCGGCCGCCAGCGGCGCCGGCCACTTGAACTTGTACACGCCGTCGCCGACCTTCGTGTACATCGCCGCGACGCGCGCGAGCGTCTGGGCAGCGCTCTCGCCGCTCACCGACGCCGGATAGGAGGACGCGGAGTGCGAGGAGCTCTCGTACGGCGACTTGTACGTGCCGTCGGCCTCGAGCCGGGCGATCGTGTAGCGGGGGCCGCGGGCGCCGAAGGTGCCGGCCGCGAGCTCCGCCAGGAAGTCGAGCGGCTTGCCCGCCGCGTCGGTGAACTTGATCGTGGCGATTGGCGTGTTGTCGGCGGCGAAGGTCACGGATTGGAATGCGATCTCGAGCCCACCGCCCGCGGGAATCGGGGCGGCTTCACCCGCCGGCCCCACCGGCCCCGTCGGCCCCGTCGGGCCGGTCGATCCTCCAGGCCCGGCGGGCCCCGCTGGACCGGCTGGACCCTGTGGCCCCGTCGCCCCGTTCGAGCCGTCCGAGCCGCTGCATGCGCACAACGCCAGAAGTCCGGCGACCAGCAGCGTCGCCGGACGCTTCGCGATCGAGAGATGCATGTTCGTGTGTCCCCCCAACGAGAGCTACCCAGCCGGTGTCGCGCGACGAGCGACACTCCGTCTGGCGTCGCGCGACAACCGACACTCCGTCGGGTATTACGAACCAACGAACGAGCCATGGCGCGCGGCGCGTTGTCGCATCAATCAATCGCCGAGGCCCATCAGGGGTTGCACGAATGCCCTTCGACGGTCGGACGACGTGCAATCGATCGCGCTCGTGACGGCGGTCGCCACGCTCCTCGCGTGGGCGCTGCTGGCCCGCTGGTGCCGCCTCACGCAGCGGGCCGTCGTCCAGCTCTCGTCGGTCCCGCCGGATCCGTCTCCACCGGCGGTGTCGGTGGTCGTGCCCTGCCGCGACGAGGCGCGCGAGGTCGAGCGCGCCGTTCGCTCGCTGCTCGCGCAGGACCTGCCGGAGCTGCAGGTCGTCGCGGTCGACGATCGCTCGACGGACGGCACCGGCGAGATCCTCGACCGGCTCGCCGCGCTGGACGAGCGCCTCACGGTCGTCCACGTGAACGAGCTCCCCGCTGGATGGCTCGGAAAGAACCACGCGTGCGCGGTCGGGGCGCGCGCCGCGACCGGCGAGTGGATCCTGTTCACGGACGGCGACGTCGCGTTCGACCCCGGCGCCGTGCGGCGCGCGGTCGCGTTCGCGCGTTCGCGCGGCCTGGGCCACCTCGCGGCCGCACCGCGCTTCGTCGCCGCGGGGATGCTCGAGCGGGCCTTCGTCGGCACCTTCACCGTCTTCGCGTCCGCCGGGTTCCGGGTGTGGGAGCTCGACCGCGCCGGCACGCGCGCGTTCGTCGGGGTGGGAGCGTTCAACCTCGTCCGGCGTGACGCGTACCAGTCGGTGGGTGGCCACGAGCGGCTCGCGCTGGAGGTGCTGGACGACGTGAAGCTCGGCCTCCTCCTGCGCCGCAGCGGCGTGCCGCAGGGATTCGCCGGGGCGAGCGAGCTCGCGTTCGTTCGGTGGCAGCCCGGGTTCGTCCGCTCCGTGGCGGGCCTGCTGAAGAACGCCTTCGCCGCGGTCGAGTACCGGCCGGTCGCGGCGATCGTCGCCGGGGCTGCGTTGCTGCTCGTCGGGGCGGCGCCGCCCGCGATCGCGCTGCTCGGCGGTGGCAGCAGCGCGCGAGTCATCGCAGCGGTGGCGCTCGCCGTCGCGATGATCACGCTCGGGCTCACGGTGCGCGGGGCGGGACGTGCGAGCGGCGTCGAGGGCGTGCTCGCGCCCGCCATGACGGTCGTCCTCGGTCTCGTCCTGCTCACCAGCACCGCCGTCGCGCTGGCGCGCGGCGCGGTC
>DASSQI010000231.1:0-5161 GCA_035702585.1 Anaeromyxobacteraceae bacterium | reverse complement strand
GGGCGTAGTGGTTGGTCGTGAGGAGCGGCTCGGTTCCTTCGGGCTCGCGGATCCAGTAGTCCTCGCAGCCGCACTCGATGACGACGCGCTCGCTGTTCTTCGTGCCGACGACCGTCAGCAGGACCGGCGCGAGCAGGTACTGGCTCTTCAGGAACTTCGCCGCGCTCTTGAAGGTCTTGCATTCGTCGAATGCGCGTCGAACAGCCCACGCGACGGGCCAGAAGCCGGCTACGGCGCGTGCGACCAGACCAGTGCGGCTGCTGTCCTCGGCGTGCGTGACGAAGTTCACGGTGATGCTAAACCGTCCCGGAGCCATGCCGGTGATCGCTCCTGCCATGCCTGGCCAGGTCACGAGCGCCTAGTGCTCCGCCCCAGCGGAGGCGATCAGGGAACTCGCGCGGGGGCGATTGATTTGATCTACAGCCATGGGTGAGCTCACGAAAGAAGACGGCCAAGGAGTTTCCGGGGCTCGAGCTTTCACGGGTGGCGTTTCCTGAAGGGCGGGCTCGCCGAGGCTCTTGGCGAGGATGCCCGGCCAACGTCACCGCGGCTCCTGGACACGCGGACGGAGGCGGCGATCGTGGCGATGGTCTGCGCTCCGCCGCCGCCGGGGCGCTCGCGATGGACGGCGCTGCTGATCGCGGAAGAGGCAACCCGCAGGAAGATCGTTGCCAAGGCAGGCAGAGAGACGATTCGCAGGATGTTGGCGCGCCACGAGCTGAAGCCGTGGCGGGAAAAACATGTGGTGTGTCCCGAAGGTGGATCGGGAGTACCTGACACGGCGGCGGGCGAAAGCGAGAGCTCGCGGGCAACCATCGTGGCGCGGTCCGCGACGGCAGCCTGGGTCATGGCGACATTCTCCTGTTCAGACTCTTCCTGCCGGAGTGTATACGTCCCGCATGCGCCGGACCTCTCCTCGCGTCATGCGGCAGAACGGAAGTGCGAGGAGGTCGTGGAGGCGACTCGCTCGGGCGCTCGGTGTGACGCGGATCGCCCGCATCACGGGCCTCGATCGCACCGGGATCGAGGTGGCGTGCGCCGTACGACCAGGTGGCCACGTGCTTCAGGTCACCCAGGGCAAGGGGCTCGCCTTCCGCGAGGCCGCGGCGGGCGCGCTGATGGAGGCTGCGGAGTTGGCCTGCGCGGAGCGGGTGGACGCGTCGGAGCTGGCCTGGGCATCAGAGCGCGAGCTGTGCACGCGGGGAGTCTCTCACCTCGGGTCCGCGGATCTCGGTGGCGAGGGCAGCGGCGAGGCGCGGCTCGCGTGGCGCGAGGCGCGGGACCTCTCCTCGGCCGAACCAGTGCTGGTGCCCGCGGCCGCACTGCACGTGCCGGCGCAGGGGGCACCGGCCCTCGGTCTTGCAGGAGTGCGCTGGACCTCGAACGGCATGGGCGCGCACCCTTCGTGGCCCTCCGCCCTGTTGCACGCGTTATTGGAGGCGGTGGAGCGCGATCAGGTGGCCCGAGCGCTGCCGGAAGGATGGACCGAGGATGAGATCGCTCGGCGCATCGTCGCAAGAGCACCGCGCGGAGGTCCGCCGGTGTGCTCCCTCGCGGAGCGCGTCGAGCGCGGCGGGTTCGATGTTCATCTGTTCGACCTCGCGCCGGAGGAGGGCGTTGGCTTGCCCGTCGCGGGAGCGCTGCTCTTCGACCGGCAGCACGGGCCGGTGCCGCTCACCGCCGGGTACGCGTGCCGGCTCCGGCGCGCCTCGGCGCTCGAGGCGGCGCTCCTCGAGGCCGCGCAATCCCGGCTCACCGACATCCACGGCGCGAGGGAGGACGTGGCGTCTGCGGACCCCCGCGGGGTCGAAAGGCTGAGGCGCGCATGCGATCGCGCGAGGAGACACGCCGCGCTCCCCGGTCGGCGGAAGGCTCCCCCTGGAGAGGAGGTCCCTGGCTCGCTCGACCTTGCCTCGTCAGGCTCGGCATCGCAATGCGTACGAGCTGTCCTGGCTCGCCTCGCGAGGACCGGTCACGCCCGCGCCGTGGCCACGGATCTGGCACCGGCCGGCCTGGGCGTGCACGTGGCGAAGGTCCTCGTCCCTGGACTCCTCCTCTCGAGCCTCCTCTGAGCATGAGAAGCGCTCCCCTCGTCGTGTTCCTCGGCCCATCTCTGCCAGCGCCCGAGGCACGGCACATCGCGCACTGCACGGTGCTCCCGCCGGCGCGCCAGGGCGACGTGTGGCGCGCGCTCGCGCTCCGCCCCCGCGCCATCGCGCTCGTGGACGGCCTCTTCGAGAGCACGCCGTCGGTCTGGCACCACGAGATCCTCGACGCGCTCGACTCGGGCGTGGCCGTGTTTGGGGGCGCCAGCATGGGAGCCCTGCGCGCCGCCGAGCTCTCCCGGCACGGCATGGTGGGCGTGGGCCGCATCTTCGGCTGGTACCGTGACGGCGTCGTGCGAGGGGACGACGAGGTGGCGCTCCTCCACGCCGGGGCCGAGCTCGGTTACCGCCCCCTCACGCTGCCCCTCGTGAACTTGCGCCGCGCCGCCGAACTAGCGGTGGAGGCGGGATCGATCACCCCTCGTGAAGGGCGCGCGCTCCTCGCGGCAGGCGCGGCGATCTTCTACCAGCAGCGGACCTGGAAGGGACTCCTGGCACCCGGCGCGCCCGGACTCCGGCCGGCGCTCGCCTCGAAGCTGCGCGCGATCTTCCCTGGCGGCCCGCCGAATCTCAAGGCCGAGGACGCCCGGGCGACCATCGAGGCCGCTGCTGCCTTCGTCGCCGCCACCGCGGGGACGTCGGCGGGCGCACGCGCCCCAGCGGTCCGGTCCTCGCCACCGCGCCGACCTTCCTCGCTCGTCCGCCTCCGCAAGCTCGGGGAGGGAGGCTCGTTCGCGATCGGGCGCGCGGTGCCGTCCTCCGACGTGCTCGCGCGGCTCCGGGCGGAGCCCGATGCGGTGGCGCTCCGGGATGGTGGGCTCCGCCGCGCGCTCCTGGCCGGGTTCGCACGGTCGCTCGGGATGGTGGCCACGGCCACCGACCGCGAGGAGGCCGCGCAGGCATTCTTCGCGGAGCGAGGCGTGCCTCCCGCCAGGCGCGGCACCTTCTTGGCGGAGAGTGGGCTCGACGGCGCGGACGCCGCGCGCCTCATCGAGGACCTGGCGCTGGAACGGCTCCTGCTCGACTCCGCGGCGAGTGCGGTTCCCGATGGTCCCTCCGCGGACGAGGGGCTCGCCCTCGGGGCGCGACTCACCGGCCGCTGGGCGGAGTTCGCACGGCGGCTCGCCGGAGTACGTCGATGAGGCGAGACATCCTGTCCCCAGCGCGGTCGGGCAGATCCACCGCATCTGATCCCGGCCGACGGACGCGGGTGTAATGCGCTGCCGGCGTCCACCGTGGGGCTCGGCCTCTGCGCCCGCCTCCGCGCCCACTGCGATCGTCCCCCGGCGTGGTCACCTGGCTCATGTTCTCAGGGAATCGGTCGACGACGTAACGGTAAAGCGCCTACCTTCGTCGCACCGGGAACCTGCTCCTCCTCCCCGAACACGCGAACGAGGCGCACGTCGACGATGTGAAGTCCTGCGGCCTCGACGGCTCCATGCAGCATAACGAGCCGGTCACCGACAGGCCGGTCGCCTTCGCGACGCTACGCCGCTCTGCCCTTCCCGCGCAGGCGTCGGGGGCGGGGCTGTTCGGTCAGCGGTCTCGATATCCGCGGCGGACCCCTCGACAGGTGTCTTGCCGGGCCACTTCCTCTGCGGCCTACGTCGACACCTCTGGCGTCGGCGATTCACTGCGGGGAACGCATCGCCTCCACGAAATTTCGATTCTCGGTCTCTTGACCTTCAACGCGCGGCCGCCATGCGCCGGCACTCCGCCGCGAACTCCGCGAGGCTGTCCACCCAACGCGCCCCCACGGCCGCCGCCCGCACGACGAACGGCCGCCCTCGCGCGCCGCCGACGAGGACCTCGACACGCGAGCCGGCGCCGCGCACTATCTCCGCGATGCCCTCGATGGCATCGGCGTCGGTGCGTTCGGTGACCACCGCGATTACGACCGCGACCGCGCTGGTCCGGCGGACCGCGTCGAGGACGTCCGCGACCGGGATGTTCGGGCCGAGGTAGACGGGCGATATTCGCGCCACGGCCCCGAGAAGTGCGGCACAGAGCAGTCCGAACTCGTGCAACTCCCCCTCGAGCGTCGCGAAGACGACCCGGTGGCGTTCGGTCGCGCGGGTCAGCCGGAGAATCGAACCGAGGAGCGTCCGCAACGCCGCCGAGACGAGGTGCTCCTGTGCGATCCCGATACGCCCCTTCGCCCACGCGTCGCCCACCTCCCTCATGAGCGGTAACACAAGCTCGAAGCAAACCGCCTCCGCCGGAAGGAAAGAAGCGGCCTGTTCGAGGTGCGATTGCAGCGCCTCCACGTCGAAGCGATCGAGCGCACGCCACGCCGCGTCGAGCGCCCCATCCCCGTGGGCATGCCGCGCGCCCACACGAGGCTCGGCCGACGCAAGGAGCGCGTGCAGGTCCGATGGTCCGGCGCGCGCGAGCTGACCGATGGAGTGCCCCGCCGCGACCAGGCGGGCGAGCGCCCGGAGCTTCGCCACGTCGGCGTCTCCGTAGGTTCGGGCGCGGCCCTCCCGCGCCGGCTCGACGACGTGGTAGCGCCGCTCCCACGCGCGCAGCGTCTCGACGGACAGCCCCGTCAGGCGTGCCGTCGTTCCGATCGAGTAGCGGTTCGGCGAGCCCACGTGCGCTCCTGCGCCACTTCATGAAGGAGCATGTGGTCTTGTCCTGGACACGTCCAGTACAGATGTTGGTGTCTCCACCACTAACGGAGGCCGACGACATGTCCAGTTCGAACCGCAGCGGAACCAACCTCGCAACCCAGATCGTCCAGTGGCTGTCCGTCATCGGAGCGATGAACTGGGGGCTTGTCGGAATCTTCAACTGGGACCTCGTCCGCGCGATCCGGGGGAACGAAGCCGCGACTCCGGCCAGCGCGGCGAGCCGCGCCGTCTACGCGCTGGTGGGCGTCTCGGGAGTCGGGCTGGCGATCCTCGCGCCACGGAGGCGCCGCGCGACGGCTCCCGCAGGATTGGCGCACGCGGACGCTTAGGACTCCGGCATGGCCCCTAGGCAGCACGTGCTCGAGCGGTCACAGCTCGTCAGGCGCACGCGCCGCGACGTCTTCGGGTTTTTCGTGGACCCGG
>DASSQI010000230.1:0-10289 GCA_035702585.1 Anaeromyxobacteraceae bacterium | reverse complement strand
CGGGCTGCGGCCGCTGCGCGCACTGCCTCCGCGGCGACGAGAACCTCTGCGGCGCGCCGCGCGCGGAGTACGGCTTCTTCCACGACGGCGGGTTCGCCGATCTCGTCCGCGCGCCCGCGCGCAACGCCGTCCCCCTCCCCGCCACGGTGTCGGACGTCGCCGCCGCGCCGATCGGGTGCGGCGTCACGACGGCGCTGCACGCTGCGTCGCTCGCGGACGTCTCGCTCGGCGACTGGGTCGTCGTCTACGGCGTGGGCGGCGTCGGCTTCGGCCTCGTGCAGGTCGCGCGGCTGCGCGGCGCGCGCGTGATCGCGGTCGGGCGCACGCCAGCCAAGCTCGAGAGGGCGATCCAGCTCGGCGCGACCCACGCGATCCGCGCCGGCGCCGAGGACGTCGCGTCACGCGTCCGCGAGCTCACAGGCGGCCGCGGCGCCGACGTCGTCTTCGAGCTCGTCGCGACCCGCGAGACGATGGCCGCCAGCCTGGACGCGCTCGCCGACGCGGCCCGGCGGCACGGCCGCGCCGACCCGCTCGACGCGGCCGACGATCTCGTGGCCGAGCGTCAGCGGCGCGACGCCGAGGTCGAGCAGCCCCGAGACGAAGTGGAGATCCGTGTGGCAGACGCCGGCCGCGGTCACGCGGACGAGCACCTCGTCGGGCCCCGGCTCCGGCGCCGCGACCTCCTCGAGCGAGAGCGGCCTCCTCGGACCGTGGTAGCGGATCGCGCGCATGCGCGGGGGGATAGCGGCCGGGCGCGTCGCGCACCAGCTACAGTCGCTTGCAGCGCGCCTCGACCGCCGCCGTGAGGGCGTACGTGAGCAGGCCGAGCGCGACGACCCCGAGCAGCGCCATCCCGTAGGGCTGCTTCGCGACCGTCGCGAGCGCGCCGTCGAACCCGGTGGCCTCGTGCGGATCGCGCTCGACCGCGGCCTGGAGGAGGAACGCACCCATGAGGGCGAACACCAGCGCCTGCGCGGCGTAGCCGACGAGGGACAGCCGCGGCGCCCACGCCCGCAGCGACGCGCCGACGCGGTGCAGCGCGAGCTGCTTCTCGGGGTGCCTGAACGTGCGCCAGCCGTTCCGCGCCTGGTGGAACGCGATGACGAGCAGCACCGCGCCCGCGATGGCCACGGCGAGCCTCCCGCCCGGCAGATCGAGCGCGCGCGCGGTGAGGCTCCGCGTGATCGCGTTGCTCGACGGCCCGGGGGCTCCGCCCAGCGCGAGCGTCGCGGCCCACCAGGCGAGGCCGACGTACATGAGCCCGCCGGCCGCCTTCGCGAACCGCACGACGAGGTGCGTCCAGCCGCGACCGCGACCGCCGCGATCCGCGAGCGCCGCGATGACGAACCACGCCCCGAGCGCCGCCATCCCGATCGCGAGGACGCCGACGAGCGCGCGGCCGTAGGGCTCGCGCGCGATGGTCGTGATGGCGCCGCGCGAGTCGGTCGCGCGGCCTCCGAGGCCGGCCGCCGCCATGAGGGCGAGCGCGCTCAGGATCGTGTAGACGAACGCCTTGCAGAAGAACCCGAACCGCGCGAGCCGGCGCACGAGCGGGCTCGCCGCCGCGCGCGCTCCCGCGAGCTCGACGTGACGCCCCAGGTCCTCGGCCGCCGGCGCTGGCCTCATCGCGTCCTCAGGCGGCCGGACGCGGTGCGGGCGCCGAGCGTCGCGCCGTAGATCCAGTGAGCCGCGAGCATCGACGCGGGCCTGCCTGGACGATCGCGCGAAGGCGGCGGCATGATGCCGAGCGCCGGGACCCACCCCTTGTAGCTCGCGGCCCACACGAGCGAGCCGAACGCCATGCCGGTCAGCGCCGCGCGGGCGCGGCTGGGGCGCGTCGCCCCGGCGTACCCGACGCGGGGCCGTCGCCGCGCGACGAGGGCGTAGAGGACGCCGGCGGCGCCGCCGAACGCGAGGTGGAGCGCGGCGCCGAAGGCCTTCTTCGCCGGGGAGGGCGCATGACCCAGGCCGACCGCATGCAACCAGGCCTCCCCGATCTGCCGCGGCGGCTGCCGGCCCATGAAGCCCAGTCGTTGCGCGGCCAGCATGAAGGCGCTCATCGGCAGCGTCGCGAGCGAGCCGTTCGCGAAGCCGCGCGCGGCGTTCGCCGCGATGCCCTGCCACCCCGATCCGGTCGACGGTGTCGCGTCCACGCTCGCCTCCACAGGACGCCGGCCACGGCAGCCCGAGGCAAATCTGTGGTCGCGCGGACCGCGGAACAAAGGCGGACGCTCGTACGCCGGGCAGCCGAGCGCGCACCTCAGCGAGTGTTGCCGGACGCGTCGCGGGGGCGCCGGCCGCGCGCTGGGCGATGGCGCGGGTTGCGCGATTCCCCGCGCGCGCACTCGAGCTGCAGCGCGACGCTGCGCCGGAACGCTGCGCACATCGGCGCGAACCGCTCCGGGGCCCGCTCGAGCGTTCCGAGGGCGAGCGCGATCGCCTCGATGGTCGAGAGGTGCTCCGGGCCTGGCTCGCGCCGAAGGTCGCCGTAGGCGCCGGGCCCGGTCGGCGCGACCGAGATCCGCGGCAGCGCGGAGAGCGTCGGGCTGTCACGGAGCATCTTCACTGCCTGAGGCCAGGTCCCGTCGACGACGAAGAGCAGCGGGGGCGGCTCGGCCGTCGCGGCCGGCGTCGCGTCCGGCCCCGGGTAGAGGAGCGCGGCTCCGGTCGTCGCAGCGAGGGCGAGGACGCGCTCGTTCCGCTCGAAGCTCACGCCCTGGTGGATCTCGGAGCTGGGCAGCGCGACATGGGCGAGCCAGGCGCTGCAGATCGCGAGCCTCGCCTCGCGCGGGTGCTGCAGGATGACGACGCGAGTTTGGGACGGGATGGGCGCGAGCTCGCGGCAGCAGCAGAACGTCGTGGGGCGCAGGCAGCGCAGACACCGGTCTCTCATCTAGCAAGCTCTCCCCACCGCAAGCTCCTGCTGCAGGAGCGCGCAGTTATCCGCAAGCTCCTGCTTGCAGGAGCGCGCAGTCATCCGCAAGCTCCTGCTTGCAGGAGCGCGCAGCTCACCCGCAACCAGAACTGCTCCGCCGCGCCGCTCCGCGCTACCCTCGCCACGTGAGCGACGCCGCACGACCAGCTGCGAGGCACCCGCAGAGGCACGGGCGCCCCACCGCGCCCCTCCGCACCATCCACTGCGACGACGGCATCGCGTGGCTGCGCGCCGCTCGCCTCGCGAGCGAGCACGCGATCGTGACGTCGCTGCCGGACGCGTCCGAGCTGCCGGAGCTCGGGTTCGACGGCTGGCGCAGGTGGTTCATCGAGACCGCCGAGCTGGTGTGCCGCGCGGCGGCCGACGACGGCGTCGCGATCTTCTACCAGACCGACGTGAAGCGCGACGGCAGGTGGATCGACAAGGCGTTCCTCGTCCAGCTCGGCGCCGAGCGCGCGGGGAGCTCGCTCCTGTGGCACCGCATCGTGTGCCGGGTGCCGGCGGGGACGACCACGTTCGGACGGCCCGCTTACGCGCACCTGCTGTGCGTCAGCCGCGAGCTCCGGCTCGCGCCGGGGCGGTCGAGCGCGGACGTGCTGCCGCGGCTCGGCGACATGAGCTGGGCGCGCGCGATGGGGCGCGAAGCGTGCGAGGCGATCGCGTCGTTCCTGGTCGCGCACACCGCCTGCGAGACCGTCGTGGATCCGTTCTGCGGGGTGGGGACCATGCTCGCCGTGGCGAACGCGCACGGCCTCGACGCCATCGGCGTCGAGCGATCGCGGAAACGGGCGGAGCGGGCGAGAGTCCTCGATGCCTCGGATCTGGCCGGTGGTCCGTAGCGCTCCGGTCGGGGCGCGCCCACTTGCTGCGCCCCGGGTCGCGGCTCGTTCTCGTACAGTCGCGCCGTGAGCTCCGCCGCGTCCCTCCCTGCCGCCCCACGGTTCCCCAGCGCAGCCCTCACCGGCGCCTACGCGGGTGCGCTCGAGCGGCTCGAGCCCGCGGGGACGCGGTGGCTCTCGCCTTCGCGCGCTCGACGGAAGCGCTGGATGTACGTGGTCGCAGCGTCGGACGAGGTCCTCGCCGCGGCGGCGGTCGTGGAGGGCGGCTGGTTCGGCGGCGCCTTCGCGTGGGCGGCCGACCGCGTGAGCGGGGCGATCCTCATGGAGGCGTCCGCGCCAGGCCTGCCGTGGATCAACGCGCGCTTGAGCGATCACGGCCGCCCGGGAGCGGCCGCGCGTTTCTCCGGCAGCGGGGTGACCGTTCGCATCGATCGCGACGTCCGCGGATGGCTCCTCGAGGTGGACTCCAGGGCCGGTGCGATCGAGCTCGCGCTCGAGGTGGAGCGAGCGTTCGCGCCGTTCACGTTCGTGGCGGCGGTGCCGCGCGGCGGCCTCCGCGCGACCGAGAAGTCGGCGGGCCTCGCCGCGTCGGGGCGCGTGCGCGTGGGCGAGCGGACGCTCTCGCTCGCCGGTGGATCAGGCGGCGTCGACGTGACCGCCGGGATTCTCGCCCGCGAGACCGCGTGGCGCTGGGCGTTCGGGACCGGGCGCGCAGCGGGCGGGCCGTTCGGCTTCAACCTCTGCGAGGGCTTCGGGGTGCCGTCCGGCGACCCCGGCGAGAACGCGGGGTTCGAGCGCGGGGCGCCCTACCGGCTGCCGCCGGTGGCGATCCGGCCCGGCGACTCCGAGTGGCGCATCGCCAGCGACGACGGCAGCGTGGACCTCACGTTCAGGCGCCTCGCGTCGCATCGCGAGCGGCGGAACCTCGGAGTGCTCCGCACCCGGTTCACGCAGATCGCGGGTGCGTTCGAAGGTACGATCCCGGGGCGCGACGGGATGCCGGTCGCGGTGCAGGGATTGCCGGGCGTCGTCGAGGACCACTGGGCCGTCTGGTAGCGGCGCAGGTACATCGCCAGCTGCCGCGGCAGAGACTTCTGCTCGCGAGAAGCGCTCGTCTCCCGCGGGCTCAGCGGTAGTCGGTGATCTTGCGGCGTGGCGCGCCGCGCTTCGGCTCGGTCCGCGTCTGGCACTCGGGGCAGAGCGCAGCGTACGGCATGAGCGCGAGGCGCCTGGGCGCGATCTCCTCCTCGCACTCCTCGCACAACCCGAAGTCTTCCGGCGCCTGCTCGAGCTTGCGGAGCGCGCGGTCGATCCGCCCGAGCAGCTCGGCCTGGCCCTTGTTCCGCTGGGAGGCGAGGACCTGCAGCATCTCCGACAGCGCCTGCGCGTCCTCGTCCGACACCCCCGTCGTCGTCGGGTCCTGCCGGTTCGGCTCGATGCGAGCGGGGCCGCTCTGCACCAGGCGCGAGCGGAGCCGCTGCAGGGCGAGCTGATACGCGGCGCGCTGGCGGGCGGTCATGCGAGATCCCTACAGAATCCCCGAGCTTTGCGCCACGCCGAACCGAACCGAGAGTCCGGCGCCGCAGGCGCCGCACCGAACCCAGAGTTCGGAATCGCCGAACCCAGAGTTCGGATCGGCGCGGAGCGGTGGGCCGCGTCGCGGACCATGGTCCGCGGCGCGGGCGGGTCGGGGCTACCTCACTTCGTCGTGGACTGAGGAGGCTCGGCGGCCGGCGGGGTGGTCTGGCCGGTGCTCGAGGGCGGCGCCGTCTCGCCTGCGGTGCCCGAAGGTCGCGGCGCCGTCTCGCCTGTCGTGCTCGACGGGCTCGTCTCGCTCGCACCCGCGGGTGGGGTCGCCTGGCCGGTCTTGGCGGCGCCCTCCGGCGCGCCGGCCATCGAGTCGCCCCAGCCTCCCTCCACCATCGCCTTCACCTTCCACTCGCCGCCGACGCGCGCGAGCAGCATCGCGTTGCGAGTGGTCATCGGCGGCTTCTTGCCCATCGTGATCGTCGCGATGTTCGTCACCGCCGCGAGCGAGTCGCTGATGAGGAACACCGTCGGCTTCTCCTTCACCTTCATGTCCGGCATGGGCTTGTAGAACGGCTCCATCATCTTGACCCACTGCTCCCTCGACCACCCGCCGCCGTGGGCCTCGCCCTTCGAGTCATCGGTCAGCATGAGCACCGGGAAGTCGACGAGGGCAGCGGCGGCCTCGATGTCGCCCTTCTTGCCGGCCGCCTCCATCGTCTTGAACAGCTTCGTGATCTCGGCGCGGTCCTGCTTCTCGTTCTTGACCTTCGGCGGACGCCAGCCCTGCATCGGATCGGAGCCGGCCGCGGGCTCCGCGGGGAGGGCGGAGAGGGGAACGGCGAGAGCGACGACCGCCGCGACGGCGAAGATGGATTTGCGCATGTGCAGCCTCCTCCTGGGTCGGGATTGCGGCGCCCGTCATGCGGTCTTCGCGATCGTGCCGCAATGCTCGCGTGGGCCGTCCTCCTGCTGGCGCTTCGCCCGCCGCGACGCGTCGCGCCGTCAGCGGCGGTGGCACCGCGCGGTCACTGCAGCTGCGCCTCGTCGGAGTCCTCGAGCCGCTCGCGCGTCGCGCGCTCCACGCCGGCGCGCTCCTCCTCGGTGCGCTGGCGGCGCCGCACGAGCCCCTGCGACTCGTCCACGAACCAGAACCCGACCCGCAGGAACGCGGCGATCACGACGACGAGGATCGAGGACAGGAACCAGCGCAGCGCCGGCGCGAGGATCGGCACGTCGATGGCCACCTGGACGAAGTACGTGCCCGTGAGCGGCACCAGCGCGAACGCGAGCCAGTGCGACGCGCAGTAGGGACACGAGACGAGGTACCCGAGCCACGTGTCCTTGCCGCCGAGGCGCTCGCGGACGGGCGCGAAGATCTTCTCCTTCGCGATCGTCTGGGCGAGGCCCATCACGACAGCGGACACGGCCACCAGCTGGAAGAAGTCGCGGCGGATCGGGAGGCCCTCCCGGAGAATGTCCGGACGGCGGCCCTGCACGGCAACGATGACGAAACGGGGCGGCGCTCGGCGCGACGGCAGTCCAGGTAGCCGCGCGTCACCATCCAGGCAGGCGGCGCCGCCCGTCGAGGTCGTGCCCGCGTCAGGTCCGTTGCGCGCCGCTGGCGTCGCAGGCCGTCGCGGCAGTATTCGACACGCGCATGGCGCGGAGGAGAGCAGGAGCCCTGGCCATCGCGCTCGCGCTGCTCGCGGCGGTCGCGTCGCTCTTCCTGTGGATGATCTGCCGGGACGCCTCGTCCGCGGCCGGCGGTGCAGCGTCCGGCGCCGCCGCCGCGTCCGGCGCCGACGAACCGCAGGACGAGCAGCGGCCCGGCGCGCCGTGGCGCGCGCTCGAGCCGGCGGTGCCGGTACGCGTACCAGCGGCCCCGGCCCAGATCGATCGGGGGTCGCCCGGCTCGTTCGAGGGCGTCGTCGTGTCGGCCGCCAGCGGTCAGGGCATCGCCGGCGCCGAGCTCACGTTCTCGAGCAGCGGCGAGGCGGTGACGGTCGTCGCGGGCCCGGGCGGCGAGTTCGCGTTCTCTCCACGCGCGGCCGGTCGATGGACCCTCGCGGTCGTCACGGCTCCCGGCCACTTCCCGTTCGCGCCGGAGTGGGGCCACAGCGCGGTGCTGCTCGACGCGCGCCCCGGCGCCCAGGTGCGCGGCATCGTCGTCACGCTCCAGCCCGCCGAGGAGTACCGCGCCATCGTCGTCGATCGGGACCGGAAGCCGCTCGCGGGGATCCCGGTGCGGATCCTCGGCGCGGCGGCCGGCGAGACCGCGCTCGTCCCGCTGCGCGAGCGGTACGTATCCGGCCCCGACGGCCGCTTCGCGTTCGTGGCGCCGCGCGAGGCGGTGCTCGAGGCGACGCGCGACGGGTACGCGCCTGCGCGAGCGACGGTGGACTTCGCGGCCTGGGTGAGCCGGAGCGTCGAGCTTCGCTTCGAAGATCCATCGAGCGACGACGTGAGCCTCGCCTCGATCTCCGGCCGCGTGGAGCTGTCCGACGGGCAGAGCGCCGGCGGCGCGCTCGTGACGGTGTGGCCACGGCGGCGCGGTGCGGAGGAGCCGCCGCGAGACGCGACCGCCGACTCCGACGGCCGCTTCGCCGTGGCTGGCCTTCAGCCGGGGCGCTACCGCGTTCGCGCGAGCTACCCCGGCGTCGCGCCCGGCCGCGTCGACGTCGAAGCCGGCGCGAACGACGTCGTCGTGCGGCTCGAGCGGGGCGGCCGCCTGTCGGGGGTCGTCCGGACGGCGTCCGGCGAGCCGGTCCACCCGTTCACGGTCGCCGTGCGGGCGCGGCGGCAGCGCTGGGGCGAGCCGCTGCAGACGCTCTCGGTGGTCGATCCCGCGGGGCGCTTCGATCTCGACGGGCTCCCGAGCGGTCCGGCGAGCGTCGTCGTCGCGGCGCCGGGTCGCGCGCCGTCCGCGCCGATCGCGGTGACGATCCCCGAGCCAGGCGCGGAGCCCGCGCGGATCGAGGTGGTGCTGTCTGCGGGCGGTACGGTCCAGGGGCGCGTCCGCACGCGCGGGAGCGGCGCGCCGATCGCGGAGGCGGAGATCGCGGTCGAGGGGCAGCTCGACGTCGGCGCCTCCGCGCTGCCCGTCCGGTCGCTCGCGCGCACCGACGCCGAGGGCCGGTTCAGCATCTCGGGGCTGCCGGATCGGCCGCTGTCGCTCCTCGTCGCGGCGCGCGACCACCACGGGCGCGTCCTGTCGGGGGTCCACGTCCGCGAGGGCGAGACCGCGGGGCCCGTCGACGTCGAGCTGTCTCGCGTCGCGCCCGGGGACGAGCCGTCGGTCGAGCTCGTGGGCATCGGCGCCGTGCTCACGATGGGCGACGACGGGTTCCGGATCGCACGCGTGGTGCCGGGCGGCGGCGCGGCCGAGGTCGGGCTGCTCCCCGGCGACGACATCGTGCGGATCGACGGACGTCCCGCCGGAGAGCTCGACCTCGAGGGCGCGGTCCAGCTCATCCGCGGCCCGGAGAACTCGACCATCACGCTCGGCGTGCGGCGGCGCGGGCGGGACGACGCCGCGGGGCCGGAGCGGTCGATCGTCGTGCCGCGACGAGTCGTCCGCGGCTGAGGCACGGCGGGAAGCACCGCGCCTCGTCCGCGCTGCCGCGGCTCGACCTCTCTACGGCGCCTCGACCTCTCCCTCCGGCAAAGCGCTCCGGGACGAGCGCGACGGGAAGCGGAGGACGTACGCGGCGCCGGTGAGCATCACCGCCGCGGTCGCGGCGACGGCGTACCACCGCGCGCGCATGCCGAAGGCCACCCAGCAGAGGCTCGCGAGCATCGAGCCGATCGCGACCACCTTGGCCCAGAGAGGTACGACGCGCTCGCGGTCCCAACGCTGCAGCGGCGGGCCGAAGATCCGGTGGTGTCGAAGCCAGTGGTGGAATCGTTCGGAGCTCCTCGAGAACGCCCACAGCGCGAGCAGCATGAACGGCGTCGTCGGCACGACCGGCAGCACCGCGCCGACGACTCCGAGGGCGAAGAAGATCCACCCGAGGCAGAACAGCGCCCAGCGCGTTCGGGTGGACCGGCTCATCAGTTCAGCGTAAGGCGAGACCCACGGCGGCGCCCGCCGCCATGAGCCAGACCGAGCTCGCCTTCGTGAAGTTCAGGACGGCGAACGCGGCCGCCGCGAGGAGCGCTGCAGGCAGGTCCACGATCGCCGCGCGCGCGAGCTGCACGGCGACGACCGCCATGAGCGCGACGGAGGCGGCGTTGATCCCGTCGAGCACGGCGGCGGCGGAAGGCGAGCGGCGCAGGCGGGGCAGGATCGGCCCGGAGAGCCCGACGAACACGAACGCGGGCAGGAAGATCGCGACCGTCGCGACGGCCGCGCCGGGGATGCCTGCCACGAGGAAGCCGATGAACGTGGCGGAGGTGAACAGCGGTCCCGGCGTGATCTGGCCCACCGCCACGGCGTCGAGCAGCTGGGCCTCGGTGATCCAGCCGAGGCGCTGGACGAGATCCGCCCTGAGGAACGCGAGCAGGACGTAGCCGCTGCCGAACAGCACCGAGCCGATCTTCAGGAACGTGAGGAAGAGCGGGACGAGCCCGACCGGCGCGGCGCCCGTCGCCGCCAGGACGGCGGGGATCGGGAGCGCGAGCGCGGCGGTCGTCGCGTCCGGTGGCGGGAGACCCGCCGATCCGGGAGTGCCCGGCGCGCCGCCGTTCGCGGGCGGCGGACGGCGCCGGGCGAGCCACGAGGCGAGGCCCGCCGCGGCGAGCACGGTGATCTCTCCCGCGCCGAGCACGACCGCGAGCGCGGCGAGCGCCGCGATCGCCCCGAGGACCGCGCCGCGGACGGCGGTCGGGACGAAGCCGATCAGCGCGCGCGCGACGATCGCGACGACGACGGGCTTCACGCCGTACAGCAGCGCCTCGACTGCCGGAAGTCGCCCGGCGCGCTGGTAGACCGAGGCGATCAACGTCACCGACACCGCCGCCGGGAGGATGAAGCAGACGCCCGCGAC
>DASSQI010000229.1:0-4262 GCA_035702585.1 Anaeromyxobacteraceae bacterium | reverse complement strand
GTGGAAGAGCCCGTCCTCGAACAGCTGGCGGAACGCCGCCTCGATGATGTTGCGCGCGACGCGCTCGACGTCGAACCCGCCGTCGGCCGTCACCTCCGACACCTTGACGCCGTCGACGAAGTCGAGCGTCAGCACCGTCGCGGAGGAGAGCGCGTCGTGGACGCGCGGGATGACGAGGTACGGCCGCCCCGCGGACGACGCGCCGATCGCCTTCGCGTTCCGCGCCTCGTTCGAGAAGTCGAGCTCCTCGTGGATCGCGCGGTCGAACTCCTCGACGACGTCGGTCGGCGTGTAGACGCCGGTCTCCTCGACCACCGCCTCCACGATGGCCGCGAGGTCGTAGAGCACCCCGAGGTCGGCCTCGATCCGCTCGCGCGTCCCGGGTCGCTGGACCTTCACCGCGACCACGACGCCGTCGTGGGTCCGCGCGCGGTGCACCTGCGCGATCGACGCCGACGCCAGCGGCTCCGGGTCGAGCTCGGCGAAGCAGTCCTCCACGGGCCGCCCGAGCCCGCGCTCGATCTCGGCGCGCACGGCGGCGAGGGGGATCGGCGGGACGGCATCCTGCAGCTCCGACAGCTCGTCCACCCAGTGCGCCGGGAGGATGTCGGGGCGGGCCGACAGGAGCTGCCCGAGCTTGATGAACGTCGGCCCCAGCTCGAGGAGCATGCGGCGGAACCGCGCGGCGGTCTTGCGATCCGGCTCGGGAGCGGGGGGCTCGCCCGCGCCGGGCACCGCCTCGTGCGCGGCCGCGCGGACCACCTCGGCCTCGCGCTTCCCGAGCAGGTCGCCGAGCCGCGTCGAGTCGAGGTACGCGCCGAAGCCGTGGCGCGCCACGATCTGGGCGATCTGGCGGAGTCGGTTCAGGTCCTGGAACGCCTGCAGCACGCCGCGAGGCTAGCATTCGCGGTGCTTACCCGCACGGATCGCGTCGTCGCCCCCGACGGAACGTTTACGCGGCGGCCGGGTGCCACTTAATCAGTGTCGCGACGACGGCCGGCCGCCTGCGGGCGGCAGCCGCGATCGACCACAGGAGAGGATCCGCCCATGAGAACCGCCGCCGCGTGCCTCGCCGCGCTCGCGCTCGCCTGCGCCGGTCCGCGCTCCAGCGGAGCGGGGGCGACCGGCAAGTCCGCGAAGGACGCCCTCGACATCCCGGTGCAGTACCGCACGCTCGCGAACGGTCTGCGCGTGGTGCTCTCGCAGGACCGCACCGCACCCAAGGTCGCGGTCGGCGTCTACTACGGCATCGGCTTCCGGGTGGAGCCGAAGGACCGCACCGGGTTCGCGCACCTGTTCGAGCACATGATGTTCCAGGGGTCGAAGAACCTCGGGAAGATGGAGTTCATCAAGCTCGTCCAGGCGAACGGTGGGACGCTGAACGGCTCCACGCGCTTCGACTTCACGAACTACTACGAGGTCGTGCCCTCGAACGTGCTCGAGACGGTCCTCTGGGCCGAGGCCGACCGGATGCGCGGCCTCGCGGTGAACCAGGAGAACCTCACGAACCAGAAGGGCGTGGTCACGAACGAGGTGAAGGTGAACGTGCTGAACCGGCCGTACGGCGGGTTCCCCTGGCTCGACATGCCGCAGGTCGCGAACGAGAACTGGTACAACGCGCACAACTTCTACGGCGATCTCGCCGACCTGCAGGCGGCGACGCTCACCGACGTCCAGGCGTTCTTCAAGACCTACTACGCGCCCAACAACGCCGCACTCGCGCTCGTAGGCGACTTCGATCCGGCGCAGGCGCTGAAATGGGTCGAGCAGCACTTCGGCGACATCCCGTCCGCGCAGCAGCCGCCGCGGCCAGACCTCTCCGAGCCGCGCCAGGAACGCGAGAAGCGGCACGAGAAGGTGGACCCGCTCGCCGAGCGGCCGGCGCTGGCGGTCGCGTGGCACGTGCCTCCGCGCGGCACGCCCGAGCACGCCGCGTTCGTGCTGCTCGATCAGCTGATCGTCCAGGGGCGCGACTCCGCGCTCCACCAGAAGCTCGTGCAGGAGAAGGGGTACACCGGTGAGGTCTCCGGGGGCGTGAACCTGCTCGGGAACCCCTGGAACTACCAGGGCCCGATGCTGGGCATGGCGTACCTCTTCCACGACAAGGAGCGGTCGCCGGACGAGATCCTCGCGGCGATGGACGAGGCGATCGCGCCGTTCGTCGCGCAGCTCGTCTCGGCCGAGGCGCTGGCGCGCGCGAAGGTGAAGGCCCGCTCGTCGTTCTACGACGAGGTGGAGTCGTTCAACGGATTCGGCCTCGCGGACCTGCTCGCGTCGTTCGCGCTCTTCGAGGGCGATCCCGCGGCGGTCGCGCGAATCCCGGCCGACCTCGAGCGGGTGACGCCCGAGCTGCTCCAGAAGACCGCGAAGGAGTGGCTGCGCAGCACGAACAGAACCGTCCTCGTCGTGAAGACGAAGAGCTAGGGACCTCCGATGACCGCGCTCACGCTGCTCCTGGCCGTGTCGCTGACGCAGGCCGCGCCTTCGAAGCCGCCTGCGGAGAAGGCCGGCGCCCCCGCTCCCGAGAACCCCGCGGCGACCGCGCCGCGCGAGTCGCCGCCGCCTCCTGGACCTGCGCCGAAGTTCGAGCTGCCGTCGCTGCGGAAGCTCACGCTCGAGAACGGGCTCGAGGTCACGCTCGTGCCGGTGGGCAGCATCCCGAAGGCCACCGTGGCGCTGTCGGTGCGCGTCGGATCGGGCGACGAGAGCGCGGATCAGACCGGCCTCGCGCGGTTCGTCGCCGACATGCTCGTCGAGGGAACGACGACGAAGAGCGCCGGCGAGATCGCCGCGCAGGCGGCGCGCTGGGGCGGCGCGGTCGAGACCGCCGTCACGTCGGACGAGTCGGTCGTCGGCGGCACGGTGCTGTCGGAGTTCACGCCGGAACTCGTCCGGCTCGTCGCCGACGTCGCGCAGAACCCCGCGTTCCCGGACAAGGAGCTCGAGCGGGTTCGGCAGGACCGCATCCGCGAGGTGACGATCGCGCGGACGACCCCGCAGACGCTCGCGCAGGAGCGCTTCCTCGCGCTCACCTACCCGGATCACGGATACGGACGGCTCCTCCCGTCCGTGAAGGCGCTGCAGGGCTACAAGCCGGAGCAGGTGCGGGAGTTCTACGCGGCGAGCTGGGGCGCGAAGCGGGCGCACCTGTACGTCGCCGGCCGCTTCGACGCGGGCGCCACCGAGAAGGCGGTGCGCGAGGCGTTCTCGGGCTGGAAGCCGGGCACGCCGCACGCGGGCAGCCCCGCGAAGCCCTCTTCGAAGCGGGCGGTGTACCTCGTCGAGCGCCCCGGCGCGGTGCAGTCGTCGATCTACGTCGGGCTGCCGGTGCTCGACCCGCGGAACCCCGACTACCTGAAGCTCGTCGTCGCGAACACGCTGCTCGGCGGGTACTTCTCGTCGCGCATGACCGCGAACCTCCGCGAGGCGAAGGGCTACACCTACTCGCCGGTCTCGGTGCTCGCGGTGCGGGGCGGGGCGCCCGGGTACTGGGCCGAGATCGCCGACGTGACGACCGCCGCCACCGGCGCATCGCTCGCCGAGGTGTTCAAGGAGATCGATCGGCTGCGCGCCGAGCCGCCGTCGGAGGCGGAGGTCCGGGCGGTGCAGTCGTACCTCGCCGGCCAGTTCGTGCTCCAGGTCTCGCGGCGACAGGGCCTCATCGACCGGCTGCGGTTCGTCGACCTGCACGGGCTGCCCGACACCTGGCTCGAGAGCTACATCCAGAACGTGCGGGTGGTGACGCCGGCCGAGGTGCAGGAGATGGCGCGATCCTGGCTCGACGCCTCGAGGATGACGGTGGTCGTGGTCGGCGATCGCAGCCAGATCGAGGACCAGGTGAAGGGCGTCGGCCAGGTGGTGGTCACCGGGCCGGTCGTGCCGCCGTAGCATGGCGGCGCCCGTCCGCGTTCCGCGATGGCCGTGTGTGAACTGCGTGATCGCAGTCAATCGCTGGTTCAACCGGTTGAACCGAGGTGTGATCGCGGTCGATGGTCGCTTCAACCGGTTGAACCGAGGTGTGATCGCGGTCGATGGTCGCTTCAATCGGTTGAACCGAGGTGTGATGGATACGACCGGCTCACCCCGATGAACCGGTACTCGCTGCAGGCGAGCACGTCCGAGCGACGTCCGAGCCGGGTGGGAATTCGGCTGTCAGATCCGGCGCGTAGATTCGCGCGGTCCGCATGCCGCCCGAGATCGCCACAGCCACGCCGCTCACGCCGATGATGCGCCAGTACCTGGAGACCAAGGCCAGGTACCCC
>DASSQI010000228.1:0-8005 GCA_035702585.1 Anaeromyxobacteraceae bacterium | reverse complement strand
AACGGCTCGAAGGAGCTGCGCCGCGGCTCCCGGCGAGGCTCGCCGTTCGAGGCGGGGGGCGGCGGGAGCGGGGTCGGGGCCGCGAGCGGCGGCCGCACCACGATGTCGCTGCCGCACTGCTTGCACCGCATGCGGAACGCGCGTCCGGCGACGTCGTCGCTCGCGACGTAGCTGCGGCCACACTCATCGCAGGCGAAGCGCACTTCCCCTCCCCTCCCTCAGGCGCGGCGCGCGCCGAGCCCCACCAGGTTCGACAGCTCGTCGCCGCAGGCGTCGTCCTGCTCCTCCTCGTCGACCCACGGCTCGGCGCCGTGCGCGGTGCCGAGCCGCGCGAGGAGGCCGCGATCGAGGAGGTGCGTCGGGACGACCTTCCCGAGCGCGTTGAGCAGGTTCCCCTTCACCGCCGGGTGCTCGGCGGAGAGGTCGGCGAGGAGCTGCTTCACCCGCTTGCGGCGCAGGTTCGGCTGCGATCCGCACAGATCGCACGGCACGATCGGGAACCGCATCGCCTCGGCGAACGCCGCGATGTCGTCCTCCGCGGCGTAGCACATGGGCCGGATCACGACGTTGCGTCCGTCGTCCGAGCGGAGCTTGGGCGGCATGCTCTTCAGCGAGCCGGAGTAGAGCGCGCTGAGGAGCAGCGTCTCGACGAGGTCGTCGCGGTGGTGTCCGAGCGCGATCTTGGTGCAGCCGAGCTCCACGGCCGCGTTGTAGAGGATCCCGCGGCGCAGCCTCGAGCAGACCGGGCACGTCGTCTTGCCGTCCGGCACCAGCCGGCGCACGACCGAGTAGGTGTCCTTCTGGATCATGCGGTGCTCGACCCCGACGCGCTCCAGGTGCTCGCGGATGACGTGCGCCGGGAAACCCGGCTGCCCCTGGTCGAGGTTCACCGCGACGAGATCGAAGTCGATGGGGGCCCGCTCCTGGAGCCGCTGCAGGAGGTGCAGCAGCGTGAGGCTGTCCTTCCCCCCCGAGATGGCGACGAGGATCTTGTCCCCGTCCTCCACCAGCTGGAAGTCGGCGATCGCGTTCGCGGTCGCCTTGAGGAGCTTTTTCTCGAGCTTCGCTGCATCCGCCATGCGTGCGGAGGTATAACACCGCCTCCCCGCTTTTCCTTTGACCCAGGCGACGTTGCTGGTATCAAGCGCGCGCCCGGATTTTCGAGCAGAGGAGCGCATGCCCGCAAAGGATCTCGGCACCAAGCACACGTGCTGGAAGTGCGGCACGAAGTACTACGACCTGAAGAAGCCCTCACCGGCGTGCCCGAAGTGCGGCGCGGATCCGCGGCAAGCTCCCGTCGTCAAGGCGCCGAGCGCGGCCGAGAGGAAGCGCGCGAAGCCGGTCCCGGCGGAGGCCCCGGAGGTCGTCGAGGAGGCGGAGCTCGACGAGGAGCTCGACGAGGCCGACGAGGAGCCGGCCGACGACGCCGACGACGAGTCGTAGCGGTCAGCGCGCCGAGAACGCGAAGTCCAGGGTCGCCTCGCCCGCGGCCGGGACGGTGACCTGCGCCGTCTGCTCCCCCAGCCGCTCGTGCCACACCTTGACGGTGTAGGTGCCGGCCGGCACGCCGGCGAGCCGGTACGAGCCGTCCGCCGCGCTCACCGCCGCCGGCCCCTCGGCGACGAAGATCCACGCGCCCATCCAGCCGTGCACGTCGCAGCCGACCTTCACGAGGCCGGGCTTGCGCAGCGGCTTCGGCGCGCGCTGCCCCTCGGTCGGCATCGGGACGTTGAACACCGTCGCCTTGCCGTTCCAGCCGTGCGCGTTGTGCAGGATCGGGTCGCTGTTCACCACGTCGACGGTGCTGCCGACCGGCGCGGTGAGGACGCGCGGCACGAACCGGCACCTCCGCTGATCGAGCACCACCGTGAGCGGCGCCGGCTGCACACCGGGGATCGCGCCGACGCTGACGACGGCGTTCGCGAGCAGCCCGCCCGAGACGAGGAGGGAGTCGTCCGGCACGGCCTCGCCGCAGGTCGGCTGGTCCTTCGTCGCGCGGAGCGGCGCCGCGTCCGGCACCGGGCCGGTGTAGCGGACGACGCCCTTCACCTCGCCGGCGCTCACGGCCGGGGCGACGCAGAGGACGGCGACGAGGACGAGGGTGCGCATGAGGCGCCTCTAGCACCGCTCGCGCACGCCGGCAACGCGGCACTTCACCATCGGTGATTGCCCGCGCGGGACGGGCCCCAACCCGGACGCCGCGCCGCGTTGCCGCCCTCTCGACCGCTCCCTATATGAGGCGCGGACACATGCGCATCACCGCCGCTGCGCCAGACCCCTCTCCCATGCTCGTCCAACCGCCGACGTCATGATGCGCGCCGTAGCCAGCACGATACCCGCCCCGGCCCGGTCGTCCGCCGTGCAGATCGCGCTCGACCTGGTCGCGCTCGGCAAGCCACGCCTCTCCGCGCTCGTGCTCTCGACGGCGGCCGGCGGCATGTACCTCGCGCCGGGACCGCGGGACACCGCCTCGGCCGTGGCGCTCCTGCTCGGGACCGCCGCGGTGGTCTCGGCGGCGAACGCCCTCAACAACTACGTCGAGCGCGACAGCGACCGGCTCATGCGGCGCACCCGCAACCGGCCGCTCCCGGCGGGGCGGCTGGAGCCGTGGGTCGCGCTCGCGATGGGGCTCGGGCTGCCCGCGATCGCGCTGCCCGCGATCGCCTGGTACACGAACAACCTCACCGCCTCGCTCGCCGCGCTCGCGCTCACGTCGTACGCGTGCGTCTACACGCCGATGAAGCGGACGAGCTCGCTCGCCCTGTTCGTCGGCGCGGTGCCCGGCGCGATCCCGCCGCTCATGGGCTGGACGGCGGTGACCGGCAGCCTCGACCCGGGTGGGCTCGCGCTGTTCGCGATCCTGTTCGTGTGGCAGCTGCCGCACTTCCTCGCGATCTCGCTCTACCTCAGCGACGACTACGCGCGCGGCGGGCTGCGGGTGTTCGCGCTCGTGCACGGCGCCCGGGCGACGCAGATCGCCTCGGCGGTGACGAGCGCGGTGCTCGTCCCGACGTCGCTCCTGCTCGTGCCGCTCGGCGTGGCGGGCCCCGTGTACGGCGGCGTCGCGCTGGCGCTCGGCCTCGGGCTGTTCGGGTGGTCGCTCTCGGGCCTCGGGCGCGAAGCGCCCACGCAGCGGTGGGCCCGCAACTTCTTCCTCGGGACGCTCGCGTACCTGACGCTCCTGTTCGGCGCTCTCTTCTTCTCGGCGCGGTGAGCCGTGGCTGCCCGCGCGACCACCCCCGCGTCGGTGACGGCCCTGCGGCCGATGGCGGACGCGCCGGAGCCGCGCGCGGCGCGCCTCGAGTCGCGCGGGATCGCGTTCCGCTACGGTGAGCGGCGGGTCCTCGAGGACGTGTCGTTCACGGTGGCCGCCGGCGAGATCTTCGGCATCCTCGGCCCGAACGGCGCGGGCAAGAGCACGCTCTTCGCGATCCTCGCGGGCCTGCGGCGGCCCGGCGCCGGCACCCTGTCGCTCGACGGCGAGATCCTTCGCCCCGGGAGCCGCGAGCTGCGCGCCCGGCTCGGGGTCGCGTTCCAGGACCCGAGCCTCGACCCGAAGCTCACCTGCGAGGAGAACCTGAGGCTCGCGGCGCAGCTCCACCGCGTCCCGCGGGCCGAGTCGCGGCGCCGGTGCGAGGCGCTGCTCGCGGCGGCCGGCCTCGCGGAGCGCGCCCGCGACCCTGCGGAGCGGCTCTCCGGCGGACTGCGGCGGCGACTCGAGCTCGCGCGCGCGCTCGTCCACCGCCCCTCGGTGCTGCTCGTCGACGAGCCCACGAGCGGACTCGACGCGGCGGCGTTCCGCGCCTGGTGGGCCGCGGTCGAGGCGGCGCGGCGCGACGACGGGCTCACGGTCATCCTCGCGACGCACCGGCCCGACGAGGCCGAGCGCTGCGATCGCCTCGCGGTGCTCGCGCGCGGACGGATCGTCGCCTGCGACGCGCCCGACGCGCTGCGCGCCCGCGTCTCGGGCGACGTCATCGAGATCGAGGCGGAGGAGCCCGCCGCCGTGGCGGTCGAGATCTCGCGCCGGTTCGGCGTCCCGGCGCGCGTGACGGAGCGCGGGGTCGCCCTGGAGCGCTCTCGCGGCCACGAGCTCGTGCCGCGCCTCGTGGAGGCGTTCCCCGCGGGTCGCCTGCGCAGCGTGTCGCTGCGGCCGCCGGCGCTCTCGGACGCCTTCCTCGCCATCACGGGCGAGGCGCTCGATCGCGAGGAGGACGCGTGACGCCGGCGAGCGCCGTCGCGTGGGACGTCGCCACCGCGCGCGTCCTCTGGTACCGCGATCTGCTGCGGTTCTTCCGGCAGCCGTCGCGCCTCGCCGGCGCGCTCGGGCAGCCGGTCATCTTCTGGCTCGTCATCGGCAGCGGGCTCGCGTCGACGTTCCGGATGCCCGGGAGCGGGGTCGGCTACCTCGAGTTCTTCTACCCGGGCGTCGTCCTGATGGTCGTGCTGTTCGCCGCGATCTTCACCACCGTCTCGGTCATCGAGGACCGCCGCCAGGGGTTCCTGCAGGCGGTGATGGCGGGCCCCGGCTCGCGCGCCGCGCTCGTCGTGGGCAAGGTGCTCGGCTCGGCGTCGGTCGCGCTCACGCAGGCGAGCCTGTTCCTCATCCTCGCGCCGCTCGCGGGCTTCCGCTGGGGCGCGATCCACTGGCCGCTCCTCCTCGCGGCGCTGGCGCTGTCGGCGATCGCGCTCGCGGCGATCGGCTTCGCCGTCGCGTGGTCGGTGTCGAGCGTGCAGGGCTACCACGCGATCCAGATGACGTTCATCACGCCGCTGTGGGTCGTCTCGGGGGCGATGTTCCCGTCGGACCCCGCCCGGCCCTGGCTCGAGGTGGTGATGCGCCTCAACCCGGTGGCGTACGGCGTCTCCGCGGCGCGCCGCGCGCTCGCAGGCGCCGACGCGCCGGGCGCCCTGCCCGGCTCCGCCGCCGGCGACCTCGCCGTGCTCGCGTTCTTCACGGCGGGCGCGCTCGCGCTCGCGCTGCTCGCCTCGCGGAGGCGCGCGTGACGCTCGAGGCGTTCCTCCCCACGCTGAACGCGCTGCTCAACGCGACGAGCGCGCTGTTCCTGTTCCTCGGCTGGCGCGCGATCCGGAGCGGCCAGCGCGAGCGCCACCGGACGTTCATGATCTCCGCGTGCGCGAGCTCGGTCCTGTTCCTCGCGAGCTACCTGACGCGGGTCGCGCTCACCGGGACGCACCGCTTCCCCGGCGACGGCGCGCTCAAGACGGCCTACCTCCTCGTGCTGGGGAGCCACACCGTGCTCGCGGCGGTCACCGCGCCGCTGGTGATCCGCACGCTGTGGCTCTCGCTCGGCGCGCGCTTCCCCGAGCATCGCCGCATCGCGCGCTGGACCTTCCCGGCGTGGATGTACGTCTCCGTGACGGGCGTGCTCGTGTACGTCATGCTGTACCACCTCGCGCCCATGCAGCGCCCGTAGCGCATGACTCCGCCGCGCCGGGTCGCCGTGGTCGGTCACGTCGAGCACGTCTCGCTCGCGCGCGTCCCGGCGCTGCCGGCGCCGGGCGACATCGTGCACATCGACCAGCCGATCACGTTCCCGGGCGGCGGCGGAGGCGTGGCCTACGCGCAGCTCGCGCGATCGGCGGCGGAGGCGCACCTGTTCACCGCGTTCGGCACCGGCGACGCCGGCGACGAGGCGGCGCGCGAGATCGGCCGCGCCGGCCGCGTCCACGCGGCGAGGCGCGACGTGCCGCACCCGCGCTCGGTCGTGCTCGTGACGCCCGACGGCGAGCGGACCATCCTCGTCGTGGGCGCTCCGCTCCACCCGCACGCGTCCGACGCCCTGCCCTGGGAGCTGCTCGCGGGCTGCGACTGCGCCTACTTCACGGGCGAGGATCCGGACACGCTGCGGGCGGCCCGCGCGGCCCGCGTGCTCGTCGTGACCGCGCGGCGGCGCGCCGCGCTCGTCCGCTCCGGCGTGCGCGCCGACGTGGTGGTGGGCAGCGCGCGCGATCCGCGCGAGGCGAGCGCGCTCGCGGACTACCCGGTCCCGCCCGGCGCTCTCGTCCTCACGGAGGGGGCGCAGGGCGGCCGGATCGAGACCGCAGCCGGCGTCGTACGCTTCGCCGCGCCGCCTTCCCCGCCGGTGCTCGGCGCCGCGTACGGTGCGGGCGACACCTTCGCCGCCGCGCTCACGTGGTACGTCGCCGCGGGGTCGAGCGTACGCGACGCGTGCGCGCGGGCCGGCGTGCACGGTGCCGCGGTGCTCGCCGGACTCGATCCGCGCTCGAGCCAGCTGCCGCTCCCCCCGACGTGACGACGCAGCCCCTTCGTGAACTGGACTCCGGCCGGGGGCGCTCGACATGCTTGCCCCCCCGAGGGAATCGATGAACACGCCCCACTCAGCTCCGCGCCGGCCGCCCCGCTGGCCCGGCATCCTCCTCGGCGCCTCACTCGCGATCCTCGTCGCGGGCGGCGCCTTCCTCGCGTTCCGGCCGAAGCCGCCGCCGCCGCTGCCGGTCCTCGCCGAGCTGCCGGCGTTCCGGCTCACGGACCAGGAGGCGCGTCCGTACGGCCTCGCCGAGCTGCGAGGCCAGGTGTGGGTCGCGAGCTTCATCTTCACGCGCTGCGAGACCGTGTGCCCCGCCATCGTCGCGAAGATGCACGGCGTGATGACCCGCACCGCCGATCTCGGACCCGCCCTCAGGCTCGTGTCGTTCAGCGTGGACCCGCAGTTCGACACGCCGGAGGTGCTCCGCGCCTACGCGAAGCAGCGCGGGGCCGACGACGACCGCTGGGTGTTCCTCACCGGCGACTACCAGGTGATGCGCGACACGGTCGTGGACGGGCTCAAGATCGTGATGGAGAGGGGCGCCGACGGCGATCCCGACGCCATCTTCCACGGCAGCCACCTCGTGCTCGTGGACGGCGTGGGCCGCATCCGCGGCTACTACGACACGAGCACCGCCGACGTGGTCGAGCGCGTCGCCCGCGACGCTCGCGCGCTCGTCGAGAGCGGCGCAGGCCTGTCCGACGCGGTGGCGCGGCGTTGATACCTCATCGCGACAGCGGCGAAGCCTCTCTCGCTCAGGCGCGCTGCTCAGCGCGCCTGAGCGAGCGGCTCGCGCAGCTCCGGCGCGCCGGCGTCCAGCGCCCGCGCGTCGCGCTCGGCGGCCTCGGCCTCGGCCTTCCTGCCCTCGAGCGCGAGGGCGCGGGACTCGAGCGCGAGCGCCCGCGCGCGCTGTCGCGGTGACGCCTGCTCCTTCAGCTCCGACACGCGATGGGCGACCACGAGCGCCGCGGGGCCGCTCTTCGCGTCGACGAGCAGGCGCGCCTTGCCGATGAGCGACGGCACGTGCTCGTGCGCGAGCTTCTGCAGGACGATCTCGTAGAGCATCGCGGCGTGCTCCGGGCCGTCGCCGCCGCGCCGACGCAGCTGATCCGCGAGCTGCTGCGCGATCCGCGGGCTGCCCGGCGCGAGCTGCTGCGCCGCGAGGAGCTCGTCGCGCGCGCCGTCCGCGTCTCCGCTCTCGCCGAGGGCGGCTCCCAGTGCGGCCCGCACCGGCGCGCTGGGGTCGGCGGCGCTGCGCGCGCGCAGGAGGTCCACCGCGCCCTTCGCGTCTCCGCCGTGGAGCTTGAGCCACGCCGCGGCGAGCACCGCGTCGCGGGGGCGGTCGGCGTCGGCGCCCGCGCTCGAGAGGTGCTCCACCGCCTTCGCCCGCATCGGCTCGCCGTCGCCGTGCTCGGCCCAGCGGACGGCCGCCGCCCACGCGGCGCACCCGTGGGCCTGCGCGGCCCCGTCGCCGCCCAGCTCGGCGGCCCGCTCGCACGTCGCCTGCGCGTCCCGGTACGCCGCCCACGAGTCCTTGTCGAGGAGCCGCCGCGCCTCGGCCACGAGCTGCCGCTGCTCCTCGGCGCGCGCGCGCCGGGACGACACGACGCTCGAGATGCCGAGGAGCGCGAGCCCCAGCGCAGCCGCGAGCGCGACCGTGCGCAGGAGGCCGCGCCGGGCGCGGCTGCGTCGAGCCGAAGGGTCCTCCGGCT
>DASSQI010000227.1:0-10340 GCA_035702585.1 Anaeromyxobacteraceae bacterium | reverse complement strand
ACGGGCGCAGGTGAGCCGCTCATCGGACGGCTGCTGCTCGTGGACGCCCTGCGCATGCATTTCAAGACGTTGAAGATCCGCAGGAACCCGCGGTGCCCTGCGTGCGGCACGCGCGAGATCACGCAGCTCATCGACTACGAGCAGTTCTGCGGAATCCGCGGCCTCCCCGACGAGACGGAGGGTGTCCCCACGATCACGCCGGTGGAGCTCGACGAGCGACGTGCGCGCGGCGACGACCTCGACCTGCTCGACGTCCGCGAGACGCACGAGTGGGAGATCGGCCGCATCGACGGCGCGCGGCTCGCGCCGCTCTCGTCGTTCGCCGAGGCCCTGAGCACGATCGACAGCGCGCGGGACGTGGTCGTGTACTGCAAGAGCGGCGTCCGCAGCGCGAAGGCGGTCCGTCAGCTGCAGGCAGCGGGGTACCGCCGCGTCTGGAACCTCGCCGGCGGGATCCTCCGCTGGAGCGAGGAAGTCGACCCGACCGTGCCGCGGTACTGATCGTGCGCGCTGCGCCACCCGTCGAGACGATCCTGGACGCCATCGGCGGAACGCCCCTGGTGCGCATGCGCCGGGTGATTCCGTGCGATGCCGCCGCGGTATACGCAAAGCTCGAATCGATGAACCCCGGCGGCTCCGTGAAGGACCGCATCGCCGTAGCGATGATCGACGCTGCCGAGCGCGAGGGCAGGATCGCTCCGGGAGGACACCTGGTCGAGCCGACGAGCGGCAACACCGGGGTGGCGCTGGCGCTCGCGTGCGCGGTGAAGGGCTACCGGCTCACGCTGGTGATGCCGGACTCGACCTCGATCGAGCACCGGCAGGCGCTCGAGGCGTACGGCGCCGAGATCGTGCTCACAGCCGCCGAGCACGGCTTTGCCCCCACCGTCGCGCGCGCGCGGGAGATCGCGCGCGACACGGGTGCCCTGCTGCTCGACCAGTTCGCGAATTCGGCAAACCCCGCGGCGCACCGCGACGCGACCGGCCCCGAGCTGGCGGACGCGCTCGGCGCCATCGGACTAGTCCCGGATGCGCTCGTCGCCGGCGTCGGTACCGGCGGAACGATGACCGGGGCAGCGCAGGCGCTGCGCGCGCGGCACCCACACCTGCTGGTGGTCGCCGTCGAGCCGGAGAAGTGTGCGGTCCTGTCCGGCGGGGCTGCGGGACCGACCCGCATCCAGGGCCTGGGCGCGGGATTCTTCCCGGAGGTGCTCGATCGCCGCGCGTACGACCGCGTCGTCACGGTCGCCGACGAAGCCGCCTGGGAGATGAAGGAGCGGCTCTCGCGGGAGGAAGGCATCCTCGCGGGCGTCTCCAGCGGAGCTGCGGCTCTGGTCTCTGCGCAGCTCGCGGCGGAGCTCGGACCTGGCAAGGTGATCGCCACCGTCTTCCCCGACAGCGGTGAGCGATACTTCTCCGTCGCCGAGTGGTTCTCCCCGCGCGCAGGGTCGGCGCCGTGACCGGCCGGATGCGCAGCGCCGCTGCCGTCGAGTCCCTCGCCCGCGCCGTCGGCAACACTCCGCTCGTCCGGTTGCGCCGCATCGGGGCGGATCTCCCGGGCATTCGCATCTACGCGAAGTGCGAGTTCATGAATCCCGGCGGCTCCGTGAAGGACCGCGCCGCGCTGCGGATGATCGAGACGGCGGTCGCCGATGGACGACTGGGACCGCAGCGGACGCTGATCGACTCGACCAGCGGCAACACCGGCGTCGCTTACGCCTGGATCTGCGCCGCGCTCGGGCTGCGCTGCGCGCTGGTCATGCCGCGGAACGTGAGCGCCGCCCGCAAACGCATCGCGCGCGCGTTCGGCGCCGAGATCATCTTCTCCGATCCGCTCGAAGGATCCGACGGCGCCATTCGCAAGGTGCGCGAGCTCATCGCCGCGGATCCTGACCGCTGGTTCTACCCGGACCAGTATGGCAATCCAGACAACCCTCGCGCGCACGAGCTGGGCACCGCCGTCGAGATCGCCGAGGCGCTCGATGGACGCGTATCGGCGTTCGTCGCCGGCATCGGCACGAGCGGAACCGTGATCGGCACGACGCGAGGGTTGCGCGCGCTCGTGCCCGGAGTCCGCTGCTTCGCGGTCGAGCCGGCAGAGCCGCTCCATGGCCTCGAGGGTCTGAAGCACATGGGCTCGTCGATCGTGCCGCCAATCTGGGAACCCTCCATCCTGGACGGAGTGCTCTCCACGCCGACGGCGGACGGCTGGGCCATGGCCGAGCGGCTCGGCCGCGAGGAGGGGCTGCGCATCGGCCATTCCGCCGGCGCGGCAGTGGCGGGTGCGCTCGTCGTCGCGCGCCGCATGTCCGCGGCTGGCGAGGAGGGGAACGTGATCACGGTGCTGCCCGACCGCGCGGACCGCTACTTCGAGCCGCGCCGGTGGGAACGGAGGATCTCGTGGTGAGCGCGTCGTACCCGCAGGAGATCTTGCGAGAGCTCGTCGCGCGCTGCGAGGCCGACCCGCTGCGCGAGGTGTGCGGCTTCGTCGTCCGGACGGGCGGCGCGCTCGAGGTGCGCGAGGTCGCGAACGTCGCCGATCGGTACCACGCGCTCGATCCGCTCCACTTCCCGCGCACGAGCCGCGACAGCTACCTCATGGACGCGAAGGCGCAGCTCCGGGTGCACCGCGAGCTGGCGGAGAGCGGCGGCGAGATCGTCGCCGTCTGGCACTCGCACGTCGAGGTCGGCGCCTACTTCTCGGCGAAGGACCGGAAGGACGCGGTCGTCGACGGGATCCAGCAGGTCCCCGGCGCCGAGTACCTCGTGCTGGGGGTCGCGGCGGGGCGCGTCACCGAGGCGAAGCTGTACAGGTGGATGGACGGAGACTTCCTGGAGGAGCCGGTCGAGCTGCGTCGTGCGGCGCGCGCGGGTGAAAGCGAATGAGTCACGGACAGACGGAGCACGAGGGTGTGGCGGCAGCCGAAGGCATCACGCCAGGTGCGAACACGCTGTCGGTACACGGCGGGGACATCCGGGCGCGCGCGCACCAGGCCATCCCGATGCCGATCATCCAGACCGCGACGTACGCGTTCGCCGACACTGCCGACCTCGTCGACTTCATGCAGCAGCGGAGCACGGGGGCGAACATCCACGGGCGGGAGGACTACGGCCGGTACGGAAACCCCACCGTCCAGTCCGTGGAACGGAAGGTCGCCGCCCTCGAGCGGGCGGATGACGCCGTGCTCTTCTCCTCGGGCATGGCGGCGATGACGACGCTGCTGCTCGCGAGCCTCCCGGCAGGCGCGCACCTCGTCATGACGGACGACTGCTACCGGCGGACGCGCCAGTTCTGCCTCGTGTTCCTGAAGAGGCTCGGCATCGAGACCACCGTCGTTCCGATGGGCGACTACGCCGCGCTCGAGGCGGCGATCCAGCCGCGCAGGACCAGATTCGTCGTCTCCGAGAGCCCGACGAACCCTTACCTGCGCTGCGTGGACCTGAAACTGCTCGCGGAGATTGCGAAGCGGCACCGCGTGCAGACGATCATCGACAGCACGTTCGGGACCCCGATCAACCAGCGCCCGCTCGAGCACGGGATCGACTACGTCGTGCACAGCGCGACGAAGTACATGGGGGGCCACCACGACCTCCTCGCCGGCGTCGTCGCCGGAAGCAAGGGGCGTGTCGCAGCGCTCCGTGACGCGCGCGGCGTCCTCGGCGGCATCGTCGATCCGCAGGCCGCGTACCTCCTCGAGCGCGGCCTCAAGACGCTCGCGCTCAGGGTCCGCCAGCAGAACGAGACCGCGCTGGCGGCCGCCCGCCACCTCGAGGCGCACCCGCGGATCGAGCGCGTCTGGTACCCAGGCCTCGCGTCGCATCCGGACCACGAGATCGCACGGCGGCAGATGAGCGGGTTCGGCGGCGTCGTGAGCTTCGAGGTGCGAGGTACGCTCGAGCACGCGAGCCGGTTCGTCGATCGGATGGAGATCCCATACATCGCGCCGAGCCTCGGCGGGGTCGACAGCCTCATCGAGCAGCCCGCGCTCATGTCGTACTTCGAGAAGACGACGGAAGAGCGGCTCGAGCTCGGGATCAAGGACAACCTCGTGCGGTTCGCGATCGGAGTCGAGGACGCCGCGGACCTCATCGCCGATCTCGATCAGGCGTTGGCGGAATAGAGCCCGCACCGCGTAGTCTGCGCGAGCCATGACGAACGACCGCCCGCGCCGGAGCGCGCTGTACCTCCCGGGTTCCAACGCTCGCGCGATCGCGAAGGCGAGGGTGCTGCCGGCCGACGCGATCATCCTCGACCTCGAGGACGCCGTCGCGCCGAGCGCGAAGGAGCAGGCGCGCACGCTCGTCGTCGCTGCCCTCGCGGAGGGCGGCTTCGGCGACCGCGAGCTGGTGGTCCGCGCCAACGCCGGGTCGACCCCCTGGGGCGAGGAGGATCTGCGCGCCGTCGCGCGATCGCGCCTCCACGCCGTGCTGCTCCCCAAGGTGGAGTCTCCGGACGAGGTGGGCGCCGCGAACGAAGCGCTCCGCGCTGCCGGCGCCCCCGACGATCTCGCGCTGTGGTGCATGATCGAGACGCCCCGTGGCGTGCTCGCGGCGCCCGAGATCGCGACGGCCTCCCCGCGGGTGGCGGTGCTGGTCGCCGGCACCTCGGACCTCGTGAAGGATCTGCGCGCCAAGCACACGCGCGAGCGGTCCGAGGTGCTCGCCGCGCTCTCCTGGGTCGTGCTGTCGGCGCGAGCGGCGCGCGTCGGCGCGCTCGACGGCGTGCACCTCGACCTCGACGACGACGCTGGCCTCGAGGCCGCGTGCCGGCAGGGACGCGACCTCGGCTTCGACGGCAAGACCCTCATCCATCCGCGGCAGATCGAGGCCGCGAACCGCGCCTTCGCGCCCACGACTGGCGAGGTCGAGGCGGCGGGCGCCATCGTCGACGCGTACGCAGCCGCGTCCGCAGCGGGGCAGGGCGTCACCGTCGTCGGCGGCCGGCTCGTGGAGGCGCTGCACGTCGAGGAGGCGCGCCGAGTGCTCGCGCTGCACGGTGTCATCGCACGGCGGGACACCGCGCAGCGAGCCGCCGGCGCCGCGCGCGGAGCGCCTTGACGCCTCGATACGCCCCCAAAGCGCCACGGCGAAAACGCGCGGGCGCTGGTAGTCCCAGCACGACATGGCCACCGTCCTGATCGTCGATGACGACGCCGCGACGCTCGAGTCGCTGTCGGAGGCGCTCGAGCTCTCCGGCTTCGAGGTAGCCGCCGCGCGCAGCGGACCGGAGGCGCTCGAGCTGGTCCGGCGCCGCAGGCCGGCCGCGGTGCTCGTGGACTACCGGATGCCGCAGATGAGCGGCGTCGAGGTGATCGCTCACCTCCGCGCCATGCCGGGGCTCGAGGACCTGTGCGTCATCGTCGCGAGCGCGTGGCCAGAGCTGCCCCAGGATCTCGATCCGTCGGCGCTCGTCGTCGAGAAGCCGTTCTCGATCGACACGCTGGTGGAGCTGCTCGAGCGCTGCGGCGTCCGCGCGTCCGGCGCTACGCCGACGTGCGATGCGCTGCCGAGTTGAGCCGAGCGGCCGCCGCGAGCGTTCGCTCCATGCGCTGGCGGTGCGTCCCCGACCAGTAGATCCGCTCGCACGAGGGGCACCGCGTGAACTCGTCGTGCCGCTCGCGGACGCGCGGCGGCAGCCTCGCGGCCACGTCCACCTTCGCGACGCGCTCGAGGAGCGCGTTGCAGCGAAGGCAGCGCCGGAAGGGCCCGGCCGAGCGCGCGAGATCGAAGCGGCGTACGAGCTCGGCGAGCTGGCGCGTCGGATCGGTGGAACGCACCCAGCAGCCGTGGGTCACCTCGCGGCGCTTGAGCAGGCCCACGTCGCGGGTGACGAGGATTCTCCCGTCGCGGACCGAGGTGCGCGCGAGGTCCTCGTCGCGTGCGCCCCGTTCCCAGAGCGCGTCGAAGCCCGCCATGCGCAGGTACCTCGCGAGCCGCCCGAGGTGGCCGTCGAGGACGAAGCGGACCTCGCGGAGGGGAGGCGCCCGCACGCGCGAGACGGGGCCGACGTCGATCGCTCCGAACGCCGGGAAGACCGCGACGCGAGCGCCGTCCCGGACCGCCCAGCCGAAGTCCACCGCCTCTCCGTCCGCGAGCACCAGGTCGACCTCCGGGTGTGGCGCTCCGAGCGCCTCGATGAGGTCCTTCACGGACGGCGCACCGAAGAACTGCTGCTCGAACGTGACGCCGCGCCGCCGCGGCGGGAGGAAGTCGCGCAGCTCGCCATAGAAGCGGAAGACGGCAGAGCGCATCGCCGGATGTCATAAGGCCCTGCGCGCGAGCCGCTGCCGGCGAACGGCGCCGGCGCATCTCTGCGCTGCGGCGCTCTCCCGCGCGATCGCCCTCCGTGCCGCCGCGGAGGCGCCGCGCAAGAGCCACGCTCGGGGCGCCGGGCTCATGGCCGTCCGCGCCCCCGCCCGTCCGATTCGTGAGCCCCCGCGGGACACACGCCGTCCATCCGAGCGGCTTAAGAACCGGGATGCCCGGAGGTACCCGGTTGCTTCAACGCTCGAAGAACGTCGTCCCCTCGGCAGAGCCCGCGCGTCGCGCGGATCTGTTCGAGGCGGTCCTCGACGCCGTCCCGGCAGCCGTCGCCCTGCTTCGAGGCCCCGAACTCGTCTTCGAGCTCGTGAACCCGCGCCTCGTCGCGCTCGCCTCGTCCGCTCCGCTCGTCGGCAAGACGCTCGCGGAGGTCTGGCCCGAGGCGGCGCCATCCGTCGTCCCGATCCTGCGGAACGTGCTGGCGACGGGTGAGCATTACCTCGGAACCGACCTGCGGCTGCCGCTGCGGCGGGCGGCGGGGCTCGCGCCGGAGGACGCCTGGTTCACGATCGAGCTGCAGCGCATCGCCGGCGGCGTCGCGGACCCGGACGCAGTGCTCGCCTCGATCATCGAGACGACGTCCTCGGTGCGCTCGCGGCGCTCGGCCGAGGAGGCGGCGGACGCCGCGGCCCGCGCCATGAAGCGCGCCCAGCTCCTCGCCGACCTCGCCGCCGACCTGAACCAGGGGGTGGACCTCCCGTCCGTGCTCGAGACGACGCTGCTCCGCGTGCACGACATGCTCCACGCCGAGGACGGCTCCGTCTACATGCTCGACCCGGAGCGGAGGACGATACGAGGCGCCGCCGAGCGCAGGCCCCTCGGCCGCGTCGCGCTGGAGGTCCCGCTGGACGGGCTCGCCAACGTCGCCCGCGCCGTGGACCGGCGTGAGCCGGTCTACTTCACGCGCGCGGAGACGCGCGGGTTCGAGACGGAGTGGTTCGAGCGGAACGCGATCTCCGCCAGCTTCGCGCTGCCGCTCGTCGCGAACGATCGCTGCATCGGCGTGCTGTTCCTGAACGAGTACGGGGAGTCGTCCCCGCCCACTTCCGACGACCTCGCGTTCGCTCGCGGCGTCGCGGCGCACTGCGCCGTCGCGGTGACGCGCGCCATGGCGTTCGAGGCGGAGCGCGAAGCCCGCGCCCGCGCCGAGCGGGCCGAGGCGGCCGCGCGGAGGATCGCGCAGCGCCTCGCGATCTCGCAGGATCTCACCGCCGAGCTGTCCTCGGCGCACGAGATCGCGCAGGTCTTCCAGGTGATCGCGGCGAAGGGGCGGGCCGCGGTCGCCGCGTCGACCGCCAGCGTGATGCTGCTCCGCGGCGCGAACCTCGAGCTCGTCGGCGCGGTCGGTCACCCCGACGACGCCGTCGCCGAGAGTCGCGTCATGCCCCTCGACGCGCAGACCCCGACGGCGGACGTGGCGCGCACCGGACAGCCCATCATAGCGTCGGCGAGCGCCGAGGTGAGGCGCCGCTGGCCCGCGCTCGGCCCGATGAGCCGCGGTCTCGGCGAAGGCGCGTGGGTGTGCCTGCCGCTCGTCACCGACGGCGAGGTCCGGGGCGTCATGGGGTTCGGGTTCGCGGAAGAACGCGAGTTCGACCTCGAGGAGCGGGCGTTCCTCGGGTGGATCTCGAGGAAGTGCGCGCAGGCCCTCGACCGCGCGCGGCTCTTCGAGGCCGAGCGGCAAGCCCGCGAGGAGGCGGAGCGCATCGGCAAGCTCCAGGAGCAGCTCCTCGCCGTCGTCGGCCACGATCTCCGCACGCCGCTCTCCGCCATCTCGATGGCCGTGAGCCTCCTGTTCCGGCGCGGCGGGCTCGACGAGAAGCAGGCGCAGACCCTCACGCGCGTCGCCTCGGCGTCTCAGCGCATGGCGGGGATCATCCGCGACCTGCTCGACTTCAGCCGCGCGCGACAGGGCGCGGGCATGCCGATGGTGAGCGGACCGCTCGATCTGCGCGAGGTCACCGAGCGCGCGCTGCTCGAGCTGCAGTCGGCGCACCCGCAGCGCGAGCTGCGGCTCCGGGTCTCGGGCGACGTGCACGGCGAGGGCGACCCCGCGCGGATCGCGCAGGTGATCTCGAACCTCGCGGCCAACGCCATCCAGCACGGCGCGGAGGACGCGCCGGTGGACGTCGTGCTGGAGGGGACGCGAGACGAGCTGCGGATCTCGATCCACAACGACGGGCCGCCGATCCCGCCCGAGCTGCAGCCGGCGATGTTCGAGCCGTTCCGCCGGGGCGAGCGGCGCGCCGACGACGGTTCGAGCTCGAGCGTGGGGCTCGGCCTCTTCATCGTCAGGGAGATCGTGCGGGCGCACGGAGGATCGATCGAGGTGAGCTCCGCAGCCGGCGAGGGGACCACGTTCACGGCGCGGCTACCGAGGCGGTGAGGCGCGAGCCGCGACGCGCTATACATCGGACATGAGATCCGGCGCGCTCCTGCTGCTCGTCCCGACGCGGAGCTACCGCACCCAGGACTTCGTCGACGCGGCGCGCCGGATGAGCGTCCCGGTGCTGGTCGGCAGCGATCTGTGTCACCGCGTCGAGGAACTCTTCGGTGGCCCGCAGCCGGACCGCGTCTCGCTGGACTACCGCGACCCGTCGAAGGCCGCGGACCGGATCGTGGAGATCGCCCGGGCGACGCCGATCGCCGGGATCGTCCCGGGCGACGACGGCACCGCGATCATCGCCGCGCTCGCCGCCGAGCGCCTGGGGCTGCCACGAAACCCGCCCGAGGCCGCGCGCCGCGCCGGCAACAAGCACGAGCAGCGTCGCACGCTCGCCGCCGTCGGCGTACCGGTGCCCGGTTTCGCGCTCCACCCGATCTCCGGCGGACCCGGCGGCCCGGCGCGCACGAGCGCGTACCCCTGCGTCCTGAAGCCGGTGGGCCTCTCCGGCAGCCGGGGCGTGATCCGCGCCGACGATCCCACGACGTTCCACGCCGCGTTCGGGCGCATCGAGAGGCTGCTCGCGCGGGCGCGGTCGGAGCGGAAGCCGAAGGACGCGAGCGCGCGCGAGTCGATCCTGGTCGAGGAGTTCGTCCCCGGGGCGGAGGTGGCGCTGGAGGGGCTGCTCCGCGGCGGCGAGCTCGAGCTGCTCGCGCTGTTCGACAAGCCGGACCCGCTCGACGGGCCCTACTTCGAGGAGACGATCTACGTCACGCCGTCGCGGCACGCCGCCGCGCTGCAGGACGCGGTGCGCCGCACGGTCGCGGACGCGTGCCGCGCGCTCGGGCTGGCCGAGGGGCCGGTCCATGCCGAGCTGCGCCTCTCGCCCGAGGGGCCGGTGGTGCTCGAGATCGCCGCCCGCTCCATCGGCGGCCTCTGCTCGCGGACCCTCCGCTTCGGCGCGGGGCTCTCGCTCGAGGAGCTGCTCGTCGCGCACGCCATGGGGCTCCCGCTCGCGTCGCTGCGGCGGGAGGCGCGCGCCTCCGGCGTGATGATGCTCCCCATCCCGCGCCGCGGGATCCTGCACGGCGTCGCCGGGCTGGAGGCCGCGCGGGCGGTGCCGGGGGTGGTGGACGTGGTGATCACCGTGCCGCCCGGGCGCGAGGTGGTGCCGCTCCCGGACGGCGACAGCTACCTCGGCTTCGTGTTCGCGCACGGGGACGAGCCGCGGGACGTCGAGGCGGCGCTCAGGCAGGCGCACGGGCGGCTCGCCTTCGACATCCGGGCGCCGCTGCCGGTCGCCTAGGTGGCGGCGTCGGGGGACGACGACGTCGCGGTGGGCCGGGTCACGCGCTCGCGGCGCCTACTTCGTCAGGGAACCCAACTGGCTCCCGGTCGGCTCCGATCAACAGAACCAGCTCTCGGTGAGGCGCGGCACCCGCCGCTGGTCGGGCGCGAGGGTGCGCACGTGGCCGTGCGGCAGGCCGGCCTCGGCGAGGGCGAGCACCTTCACCCGGGCGATCGTCGCGAGCGGCTCCTCGTGGGCGGCGGCCGCGGCCTCCACCTCCGCCGCGACGCGCGCCTGCAGCCGGTCCATCCGCGGATCGGGGTGGCGCCAGCGCCAGGTGAGGGCGGC
>DASSQI010000226.1:0-5695 GCA_035702585.1 Anaeromyxobacteraceae bacterium | reverse complement strand
CTCACGCGGGCGATGTTCGCGGCGTGCAGCGCGAGCGCCACGATGGGCAGCGCGAGCGCGGCGGCGTCGGCGCGCACGCGCCGCAGGCTGAACCCGCGCTGCGCCAGATACGTCCACGCGAGCGCCGGCGCGAGGAAGATGCCCGTCGCGCGCGTCGCGGCCGCGAGGGCGGCGCAGACGCCCGCCCACCACCAGCGGCCCCGGTGCGCCGCGAGGAACGCGCCGACGCTGAGGAGCAGGAAGATCGACTCCGAGTAGGCGCACGAGAGGAAGAAGCCGGACGGGAAGAGCAGGGTGTAGAGCACCGTCTTCCGCGCGAGCTCGCCGTCCGTCCAGACCTCGCGCACGAGCACGAACAGGAGCGCGAGCGCGACGACGGCCGCGGCGTTCGAGATCGCGAGCGCGCAGAGATAGAGCGCGGCGGTGCCCTGCCACGCCGGCGGGACCAGCTCGTGCAGCCCGCGCACGAGGAGCGGGTAGAGCGGGAAGAAGGCGACGTTGCTCTGGACCGTCTCGAGCGGCCCGCGGACGACGTAGCCGCTCCGGGCGACGTCGAGGTACCAGATCGTGTCGTACCGGCCCCAGACGTCGAGGTAGAGGTTCGGCACGTAGGCCCAGCCGCGCGCGGCGGCGACCGGATCGGCGTAGGTCCAGGACGGCGCGTACTGCCGCGCCCACCACACGAGCCAGAGGAGCGCGCCGCGGACGAGCGCGAACGGGAGGAGGACGTCGCGCAGCAGCCAGTGACCCGCGAGGTCGCGCGCGCGAGCGATGAGCCCCTGCTTCGTCGACGAGCCGACGACGACGTCGTCCATCCGCGCCTTGTACACCGGCGGGCGGCGGCGCTCCCGTTTCCAGGTCCGCGATTCACGTCCCTCGTTGGAGGTACGCGCCCCGGTTCTCTCTGGACGCGAGGCTGCGTGCCGCACACCGTCACCGCATGGCGCTCCTCCAGTCGCTGTACGGCACCTCGCTCGCGCTCCTCACGGACCTGTACCAGCTCACGATGGCTGCGGCGGCGTTCGACTCGGGGCTCACCGGGCGCGAGGCGGCGTTCACGCTCTCCTTCCGCAAGCACCCGTTCGAAGGCGGCTACACGGTGGCGGCCGGGCTGGACACTGCGCTCGAGTACATCGAGCTGTTCCGCTTCAGCGAGGAGGACCTCGCGTACCTGGCCGGACTGCGCGACGACCTCGGCGCGCCGCTGTTGAAGCCCGGCTTCCTCGAGTTCCTGCGCGACCTGCGGCTCGACGTGGACGTGGACGCGGTCCCGGAGGGAACGCCGGTGTTCCCGTACGAGCCGCTGGTGCGCGTGCGCGGGCCGATCGTCCCCTGCATGCTGCTCGAGACGCCGCTGCTCGCGATCGTGAACTTCCAGACGCTCGTCGCGACGAAGGCGGCGCGCATCTGCCAGGCGGCGCAGGGCGAGCCGGTGCTCGAGTTCGGCCTGCGCCGCGCGCAGGGGGTCGACGGGTCGATCACCGCCGCGCGGGCGGCGTACGTGGGCGGCTGCGCCGCGACGTCGAACGTGCTCGCCGGGCGGCTCCTCGGGATCCCGGCGCGCGGCACCCACGCGCACTCATGGGTGATGCTGATCGGCGACGAGCTGGAGGCCTTCAAGGCCTACGCGCGCTCGATGCCGGGCAACTGCACGCTGCTCGTCGACACCTTCGACTCGCTCGCGGGCGTGCGCCACGCGATCGAGGTCGGCCTCTGGCTGCGCGAGCACGGAGGCCGGCTCGCGGGCGTACGCCTCGACTCCGGGGACCTCGCGTGGCTCTCCCAGGAGGCTCGGCGGATGCTCGACGCCGCGGGCCTCCGCGACACCGCGATCGTCGCCACGAACGAGCTCGACGAGCGCATCATCGAGTCGCTGAAGGACCAGGACGCGAAGGCGAACGTCTGGGGCGTGGGGACGCGCCTCGTCACCGGCGCGCCGGACGCCGCGCTGGGAGGGGTCTACAAGCTCGGCGCGGTGCGCTCGCCCGGCGGTGCGTGGGAGCACCGCGTGAAGGTCTCGGAGCAGACCGCGAAGGCGTCGATCCCCGGCTGGCTGCAGGTCCGACGCTTCCAGCGGGGCGACGAGGTGGTGGCGGACATGATCTGGGACGAGCTCCTCGGAGCGCCGCCGGAGCGGCCGCTGATCGTCGATCCGCTCGACCTCACGAGGCGGCGCGAGGTCCTTCCGCAGGAGAGCGGCGTCGACCTGCTCGTGCCGGCGGTGCGCTCCGGTCGCGTCGTCGCCGAGCGGCCGCCGCTCGACGCGATCCGGCAGCGGACGGGCGCCGAGCTCGCGCGCTTCCACCCCGGGGTGCGCCGCTTCGTGAACCCGCATCGCTTCCCGGTCGGCCTGGAGCGAGGTCTCTTCGACGCGCGGACGCGGCTCATCCTCGAGGCGCGCGGGCTCGCCGAGGACGCCGGCGCGTCGTAGCGACCCGGACGGGGGGCGCGCCGCCAGTTCGTCGCGCGCCGCAGCGCGCCGCGGCACACTCAGCGCCATGCGGAAGGAGAGCTACTTCCGGGCGCCGCGCGAAGTCGCGCTCGCGCTCCTCGCCCGAGCGCAGACCGTGCACGTGGCGACCACGCGCCCCGACGGGCTGCCGGTGCTGCGCGCCATGAACGCCGTCCTCGTCGACGGCGCGATCGCGGTGCACGGCGCGCACCTCGGCGAGAAGGCCTCCACCGTCGGCCGTCCGGCGGTGGTGTCCGCGGAGGAGGTCGTCGCGCAGCTCCCCTCCTACTTCTTCGACGCGCAGCGCGGCTGCCCGGCGGCCACCTTCTACCGCAGCGCGCAGGCGCACGGGCGCATCGCCGAGGTGACGGATCGCGCGGAGAAGGCGCGCGTGCTCCAGGCGTTCATGGAGAAGTACCAGCCCGAGGGGCGCCACGTCCGCGTGACCGCGGACGACCCGCTCTACGCGGCGTCCGTGGACGAGACGCTCGTGCTCCGGATCCCGCTCGAGCAGGTGGACGGAAAGGACAAGCTGGGCCAGAACCGCCCGCCCGCGCAGCTGCAGCACGTGCTCGAGCGGCTGTGGGCGCGCGGCGATCCCGGCGACGCCGCCGCCGTGGACGCCATCCGCGACGCGAACCCCGCCGTCCCCGAGCCGCCGTTCCTCACGTCGCCGCAGGGCGTGACGCTCCGCTGCGCGCTGGCAGCGGAGTCGGCCGACGAGGTGGCGGACCTGCTCGCCGACGCGGAGTGGCTGCGCAGCGTCGGCCGCGACGCCGTCGTCCGGGCGCACCTCCTCGCGTCGGCGTGGGTCGGGGCGCGCGGCCCCGAGGGCGAGCTCGTCGCGAGCGCGCGGGCGATGTCCGACGGCTGCGTCGCCTACCTCGCCGACATCATCGTCGCGCCGCGCTGGCGCAAGCTCGGCATCGGCCGCGCGGTGATCCGCCTCCTGCTCGATCACCCGACGCTGCGTCACGCCCACTCCCTCCGGCTGCAGACGCGCGAGCACCGCGACGTCTTCGAGCAGTACGGCTTCGTGGACGCAGCCTGGCGCCGCAACCCCGACGACCCGGTGGAGCTCGTGCTCGAGCGGCGGACGCGCTGAGCGATGGCGCCTCCGAACCCGTGGGCGCTCGTCCCCGCCGCCGACTACGAGGCCTGGATGGGCCCCGGCGGCGTCGACCAGCTCGGCCCCCTGTCCGCGATCTTCGGCAAGGTGTACTCCGCGCTGCGGCCGGCGCGCGTCGCGTTGCTCGGCTGCGCGACCGGCAACGGGCTCGAGCACGTCGACCCGGCGGTCACGCGCCAGGTGATCGGCGTCGACGTGAACATCCAGTACCTCGCGATCGCGCGTCAGCGCTTCCTGCGGCTCGGATCCACGCTCGAGCTCTACTGCGAGGACGTGCTGCGGGTCCGGCTCCGGAGCGGAGCGCTCGACCTCGTCCACGCCGCGCTCATCTTCGAGCACGTCGATCCATTGCCGCTCGCCGAGCGCATCGCCTCCTGGCTCGCCCCGGGCGGCGCGTGCTCGGTCGTGCTGCAGCTCACGCGGCCCGAGCCGCCGCGCGGCTCGGCGCCGCCGTCGATGGCCGCGATCGCCGCCTCGCTGCGGCTCGTCGAGCCCGCCGAGCTGCGGGCGTCGTTCCGGCGCGCCGGGCTCGCGGAGCGGAAGGCGTTCGAGGTGCCGGTCGGCGCCGCCCGCTTCCTCGTGGCCCTCTTCGCGAAGCCGAAATAAGCGCCGGCGCCCAGCGTAAGGGTCGAGGAGGAGGCCCTGACGATGGTGTGCCCGTACTGCCGGACCGAGAACCACCCTGCCGCCACGAGGTGCGCGGCGTGCGCGAGCTGGCTCGTCGATCCGCCGCCCGTACGCGAGTGGACCCGCGCTCGCGAGGGCAAGATGATCGCCGGCATCTCCCGCGGCCTGTCCGCGAGGTTCGGGATCCCCGTCGCCGCGATCCGCCTCCTGTTCCTGCTGTCCTCGCTGCTCGGCGGCTGGGGGCTCCTCGTCTACCTCGCGCTCTGGATCGCGATGCCGCTCGAGCCGCCCGTCCGCGCGGCGCTGCCCGCGTACCTTCCGCCCGAGCCGGCGCGCGCGGCCGGCGCGCCCGGCGGCGGCTCTCCGCCGTCTGCCTGACGGCCCGCCCGGCGGGGCGAGACCCGCCCATGAGCCGCAGGTCGGGCGGGGGCGCTTCCCTGGCGCTCCCGTCCGCCCTCGGCCTTGTTTACTTTCGCGCTGTTGGATGTACCCTTCGGGCACTCGATGCGAACCCGCCGCGGCGGTGATCGCGCGAGCCGGGGCGGCCCTCGCCAGCACGGTGCCGGTGGACTGCTCCTGGACTGGCAGCAGAAGAAGGAGACATGCAACTCACGCTTCGGCAGGCCGCTCGATGCCTCGACGTCCCCGAGGACGCGCTCGAGAAGTGGGCGGAACGCGGCGAGCTCCCCTCCTCGCGCGTCAACGACCAGTACCGCTTCAACCGCGTGGACCTCCTCGAGTGGGCGGCCCAGCGGCACCTGACGGTCTCCCCCGAGATCCTCGCCGAGCCCGGAGCCCACGGCGCCGACCACCTCCCGCTCCTCTCCGAGTGCATTCGCGCCGGCGGAGTCCACCTCGCAGTGCCGGGCACCGACAAGGAGAGCTTGCTCCGCAACGTCGTGCGGCTGTTGCCGGTGCCCGACGCGGACCCCGACTTCCTGCTCGAGATGCTCCTCGCGCGCGAGAAGCTCGGCTCGACCGCGCTGGGCAGCGGCATCGCCATCCCGCATCCGCGCGAGCCGCTCGTCATGCACGTGCACGAGCCGCTCGTCACCGTCTGCCTCCTCGCGCAGCCGATCGACTTCGGCTCGACCGACGGGATGCCGGTGCACACGCTGCTCGTCATCGTCGCGCCGTCGGTGCGGATGCACCTGCACCTCCTGTCGCTCCTCAGCGCGGTGCTCCACGACGCGGCGGTCCGCTCGAAGCTCGAGTCGCGCGCGTCCGCCGAGGAGATCCTGCGCGAGATCGAGCGGGTCGAGGCGGCGCAGGCCCGCGCGCGCGAGGAAGGGCTCGCCAGGAGCGATCGGGCGTGACGCTCCTCGTCTGGGCGGTGGCCGTCCTCTGCACGGGGGGGCTCTTCGCGTTCGCGGCCTCGGCGCGCCCACGCCTCGCGCTCCTCGCCGGGTCCGCCGCCGCGGTGGTCGCGTCGATCCTCGGCCTCGCCGCCGCGGTCGGCGCGCTGCTCGGCGGGCCGCCGGAGGCGC
>DASSQI010000225.1:0-7165 GCA_035702585.1 Anaeromyxobacteraceae bacterium | reverse complement strand
ACCCGAGCTGGCGCGTGCAGACCGCCGCGTCCGCGCGGATCGCGACGCTTCAGGACCCGTCCGCCGCGATGCCCGCGCTCATGGCCGCGCTCGCCCCCGACGCGCCCGCGTCGCGCCGCGGCGCCGCCGCGAGCGCGCTCGTGCAGATCGGCGGGCCGGCGCTGCCCGGCGTGGCCCAGGGACTCGCCAGCCCGGCGGCGGAGACGCGGACCGCGTCCGCCGAGGTCCTCGGGCAGATCGGGGACCGCCGCGCCGTCCCGCTGCTCGCGTCGCGGCTGTCCGACCCCGACGCGAACGTGCGCGTCGCCGCCGCGGAAGCGCTCGGGAAGCTCGGCGGCGAGGGCGCCGTCGCGGCGCTGCGCCTCGCCGCGCAGATGCACGGCGACACGGCGCTCCAGCTCGCGGCGATAGACGCGCTCGCGCACCTCGGCGCGCCGCCGGACGCGGCCCGGCTGCGGCAGATCGCCACGAACAAGGTGCTGCGCCGCGCCGCCCTGCGGCTGGCGGGCTTCAGCGACGAGCCGGAGGTCCTCGACCTGCTCGTCGAGGGACTGCGGGAGGGACCCCGCGGGATCCGCGACGCCGCGCTCGACGCCTTCGGGCGCGTCCGGCTGCGCCGGGGGCGCGGCGCGCTGGCTCGCGTCTCCGGCGCGCTCCGCGCCGCGGTGGACGCGGACCCGTCCGTGCTCCGGGCAGCGGAAGCCGCGCTCGCCTCCGGCCGGCCGTCGGCGTGCGCCGGCGCGCTCGCCGTGCTGGAGTGCGTGGGCGACGTGCGGCACGCGGTGGCCGCGGCGATCGCGGCCGAGCACGAGCTCGCGCGCGAGCTCGCGTGCGACGCGCTCGCGGCGTTCGGACCCGGGATCGGGGACGCGCTCCTGCCCGCGCTGCCGACGCTGCCGCCTGCGCCGCGGGCCGCGGCCCTCGGTGCGATGGCCGCGCTGGGCGACGCGCGCGTCGTCGGGGAGCTGTGCGCCGACGTCGCGTCCTGCGACGAGGTGGCGCGAGCTTCCGCCGCGGACGCCCTCGGCGCGCTCGGCGCGCTCGAGTCGGTGCCGCCGCTCGTCGACCTGCTCGACTACCCCGACGCCGACATCTCGGGCGCCGCGGCCTCCGCGCTCGCGAGCGTGGCGCAGGCAGGGCCCGAAGCGCAGGCGGCCGTGCTCGACGCGTGTCGCCCCGCGGCGCGGCTGACTCCGGCCCGTTGCCGGTTGCTCGGCCGCATCGGCGACGCCGCCGATCTCGAGGTGCTCCGCCGGGCGATCCTCTCCGACGATCGGGCGCTGCGCATCGCGGCGCTCTCGGCGGTCGGAGCGCTCTCCGCGCGAGGTGCGGCGCGGCGCGCCCAACCTCCCGAGCTGCTCGTGGCGCTCGTCGACACGCTCGCGGCAGTCCGCGCCGCCGCGGCGCGGGCGCTGGCGCTCACCCTGGCCGGCACTCCCGCCGAGCCGCGCTGGCCGGAGGCGCTGACCGCGCTCTCCGCGGCGCTCGCCGACCCGGAGCCGGTGGTGCAGGCCGCGGTCGTGGTCGCGCTCGGCCGCGCGCACGCGCGCGACCAGGCTCCGGCGCTGTCGGCGCTCGCCGGAGATGCCGCGACGCCGGCGGAGGTCGCCGCGGCGGCGGTGCGCGCGCTCGCGGAGCTCGGCGCGGTCCCGCCCGCAGTCCTCGACCGCGCGGCCCGCCACCCCGACCCGGAGGTCGTGAAGGAGGCGGTGGCGGCAGCCGTCGCGGTGCCCGGCGCGGCCGGCGCGTCGCTGCTGCTCACGAGCGCGGCGCATCCACGCTGGGACGTGCGGCGCGCGGTGGCGCACGCGATCGCGCGACGCGGCGATCCGCTGCTGCTCGGCCCCGCGCGGCGGCTCGCCGCCGCCGAAGAGGATCCGCTCGTCGCCGAGGCGCTCGCCGAGGCGATCCGCGCGCTCGAGGCGGCGTCATAGGTCCGAGATGCCGGCCCCACACTCCACGCCCGTCATGCGGCCCGAGGAGTTCCGGCTCCTGCGCGAGCTCATCCAGGATCACTGCGGACTCTGGTTCAGGGACGAATCGGCGTACCTGCTCGAGCGCCGGCTCTGGCCGCGGCTCCAGTCGCTCGGCCACGCGTCGTTCGGCGAGTACTACCGCCACCTGAGGTACGACCTCGCGCGGCGCTCCGAGCTCGAGACCGCGGTGGAGCTGCTGACGACGAACGAGACCTACTTCTGGCGCGAGCCGCAGCAGCTCCGGGCGTTCGGCGAGGAGATCCTGCCGATGCTGGCGGAGGAGAACGCGCGCGAGCGGCGGCTGCGCGTCTGGAGCGCGGGTTGCGCCACCGGCGAGGAGGCGTACACGATCGCCATCATGCTGTCGCGATCGGGCCTCTTCGGTGGCTGGGCCCTCGACGTGCTCGGCTCGGACATCTCCCGCCGCGTCCTCGCCGTCGCGCGGGAGGGCACCTACGGGCCGCACGCGTTCCGCGCGCCCGAGAGCGCCGCGGTGAAGCCCTGGTTCACGCACGCGGGCGGCGCGAAGCTCACGGTGCGACCGGCCATCCGCGAGATGGTGTCGTTCGCGCACCTGAACCTGCTAGACGTGAACGCGATCTCGGTGGTCGGCCGCGTCGACGTGATCTTCTGCCGGAACGTGATGATCTACTTCGACCTCGCCGCGCGGAGGCAGGTGAGCGCGAGCTTCCACCAGAAGCTCCGCGACGGCGGGTTCCTCCTGCTCGGCCACTCCGAGTCCCTGCTCAACGTCACCGCCGACTTCGAGCTCGTGCACCTCAAGAACGACCTCGTGTACCGCAAGCCTCGCTCGCTGCCCTGAGAACACCCGATGCGTCCGCCCGACACACGTCCCCCGAGGCGCCCCATCCGCGTGATGGTCGTCGACGACTCCGAGTCGAGTCGCGCGGCCATCGCCAGCATCCTGCGGTCGGACCCCGGCGTGGAGGTGTTGCTCTCGACGGGCGACGCGGAGGAAGCGCTGCGGCGCGCGTTCCTGGAGCGGCCCGACGCCATCTGCCTCGATCTCGAGATGCCGGGCATGGACGGGTACACGTTCATGCGGCTGCTCATGGCGCGGCAGCCCACGCCGGTGATCATGGTGTCGTCGAACACGCGCCGGCAGGACGTGTTCAAGGCGCTCGAGCTCGGTGCGTTCGACTTCATCTCGAAGCCCGAGCGCGGCGGCGATCTGACGCCGATCCGCGGCGAGCTGCTCGCCAAGATCGCCACGGTCCGCGCGCTGCGGATGGAGAACCTCGAGGCGCAGGCCGCCCGGGGGCGCCAGAGCGCCGCCGCCGCGCCCACGCCCGCGCCGGCTCCGCTGCAGCTCGCCGTCATCGGCGCGTCGACGGGCGGGCCGTCCGCCGTGACGCGGCTGCTCGGCCTCCTGCCCGCCGGCCTCCCGCTCGCGGTCGCGGTGGTCCAGCACATGCCGGAGAAGTTCACGCGCACGTTCGCGGAGCGGCTCGACCGCACGACCGGCTTCCACGTCCGCGAGGCGGAGGACGGCGACACGCTGTCGGCGGGGCGCGTGCTCATCGCGCCCGGCGGGCGACACCTGCGCATCGTGCGCCAGGGCCCCCGCGGGCTCGGCGCGCTCCGCGCGAACGTCGTCGAGCGGCAGCCGGACGACCCGCGCTACTGCCCCAGCGTCGATCTGCTGTTCGAGTCCGCGGCCGACGCCTGGGGCGACAGGGTGTGCGGCGTGGTCCTCACCGGCATGGGAAACGACGGCCGCGCGGGCGTGCGTGCGGTGAAGGCCGCGGGCGGGATCACGATCGCCGAGTCGGAGACGAGCGCCGTCGTGTACGGCATGCCGAAGGAAGCGGTCGAGAGCGGCCACGTCGACGAGGTGCTGTCGCTCGAGAGGATCGCCGAGCGCCTCGCGCGCTTCGCCGCGAGAGGAGGGACGACGTGACTCGACGCCGCCGGACGGCGCTGGTCGTGGACGACAGCGCGGCGATGCGCGGCCTCATCCGCGGCGCGCTCGCCCGCGTCGGCCTCGACGCTCGCGAGGCGCAGGACGGGGCCGAGGCGTGGCGGGTGCTCGCCGACGAGCGCTTCGCGCTCATCGTGAGCGACCTGCACATGCCGCTCGTCGACGGATTGAAGCTCATCGGGCTCGTCCGCTCGCGCGGCGACCACCAGCGGACGCCCATCGTCCTCGTGACGGCCGACGGCACCCCGGACGACTGCCGCCGCGCGCTGGAGCTGGGCGCGAACGCGGTGCTGAGGAAGCCGCTCGCGCCTGAAGAGCTCGCCGCGGCGGTGACGAGGCTGCTGACGGCCTAGGCTGAAGTTCCGACTTCAGCCTAGGGCGTTATCCGCTCCATCATGCGCGCGAACGGGATCGTCTCGCGCACGTGGTGCAGGCCGCAGACCCACGCGACGCAGCGCTCGACGCCCATGCCGAAGCCGGCGTGCGGCACCGAGCCGTAGCGCCGCACGTCGAGGTACCACTCGAACGCTTCCTTCGGCAGCTGGTGGTGCTCGATGGCTGCCTCGAGCACGGAGAGGTCGTCCTCGCGCTGCCCCCCGCCGATGATCTCGCCGTAGCCCTCCGGCGCGAGCACGTCGCAGCCGAGCGCGACGCGCGGATCGTTCGGGTCCTTCTTGAAGTAGAAGGCCTTCATCTCGGCCGGGTAGCGGTGGACCATGACGGGCCGGTCGAACTGGCTCGCGACCACCGTCTCCTCGTCGCCGCCGATGTCGTCGCCCCAGGTCATCGGGTGCCCCGCCTTCTGGATCACCTCGACGGCCTCGCTGTACGTGATGCGCGGGAACGGCGGCTTCACGTTCTCGAGCTTCGAGACGTCGCGCTCGAGGACGGTCGCGAGCTCGGTGCGGTGCTTCGCGAGCGCGGTCTGGACGACGTGCGACACGAACTGCTCCATGAGCTGCATGTCGCCGTCGAGGTCCATGTAGGCGACCTCCGGCTCGACCATCCAGAACTCGGTGAGATGCCGGCGCGTCTTCGACTTCTCGGCGCGGAAGGTGGGGCCGAAGCAGTACACCTTGCCGAGCGCCATCGCGGCCGCTTCCATGTAGAGCTGGCCGGATTGCGTGAGATAGGCCTTGCCGAGGTCGAAGTAGGGGACCTCGAACAGAGTGCTCGTCCCCTCGCAGGCGCTCGGCGTGAAGATCGGCGCGTCGACCAGCGTGAAGCCGCGGTCGTCGAAGAAGTCGCGGATCGCCCTGATGACCGTGTGCCGCACCCGCATGATCGCCTGCTGGCGCTGCGACCGGAGCCAGTTGTGCCGCTGCTCCATGAGGAACGCGACGCCGTGCTCCTTGTGGCCGAGGGGGAACTCGCGCGCCGGCCGCGCGAAGACGCGCAGGTCCTTCACGTCGAGCTCGAAGCCGATCGGGGAGCGGGCGTCCTTCTTCACCGTGCCGGTGACCGCCAGGCTCGTCTCCTGCGGCAGGTGGTCCGCCTCGTGGAACACCTCCGGCGTCACGTTGCCCTTGAAGACGACGCACTGGATCGTGCCGGTGCCGTCCCGGACCTGCAGGAAGTGGAGCTTCCCCGACGAGCGGCGGTTGTGGAGCCAGCCGTGGAGGGTGACGTCCTTCCCCTCGTGCTGGGCGATGTCGGCGATGTAGACGGAAGGGAGCATTGGACTCTCCGTGTGTCGGCGAGCCGTGCATACAGCGAGGGACCTGACCGGGCAAGCCGCGCGCGCGGCCCGCGGTTAGGAATTCAAGACCGCGGCCGACGGTGTAACATCCGCGGCCCTCATGAGCGCCATGTCGATGAACGAACGGTACGAGCCGCAGTCGATCGAGCCACGCTGGCGGAGCCGCTGGGAGGAGTCGGGCGTGTTCCGCGCCGGACGCCGGCCCGACGCGCCCAAGAAGTACGTCCTCGAGATGTTCCCGTATCCGTCGGGCGCGATGCACATGGGCCACGCCCGCGTGTACGTGATCGGCGACGCGCTGGCCCGGCACTACCGGATGCGCGGCTTCGACGTGCTGCACCCGATCGGATTCGACGCGCTCGGCCTGCCGGCCGAGAACGCCGCCATCAAGGACGGCAAGCACCCGGCGGTTCGCACGCGCGAGAACATCGCGACGTTCCGCGAGGACATGAAGCTCCTCGGGCCGAGCTTCGACTGGAGCCGCGAGATCGTCACCGCGGACCCGGAGTACTACCGCTGGAACCAGTGGTTCTTCATCAAGATGCTCGAGAAGGGGCTCGTGTACCGGCGCACCGGCAGGGCGAACTGGTGCACCGGCTGCCTCACGGTCATCGCGAACGAGCAGGTGGTCGAGGAGCGCTGCGAGCGCTGCGGGTCGCCCGTCGTCGAGCGGCTGATCCCGGAGTGGGCGTTCCGCACCACCGCGTACGCCGACGCGCTGCTCGCCGGCCTCGACACGCTGACCGACTGGCCCGAGCGCGTCACGATGATGCAGCGGAACTGGATCGGCCGCAGCGAGGGCGCCGAGGTGGACTTCGCGCTGCCCGGCTCGGCGGAGAAGATCCGCGTGTTCACGACGCGCGTGGACACGATCTTCGGGTGCACGTACGTCGTGCTCGCCCCGGATCACCCGCTCGTCGAGACCATCACCGCGCCGGAGCGCCGGGACGAGGTGCGCGCGTTCGCGGAGCGCATGCGCAAGATCGACGCGGCCGAGCGTACCGGCGAGAACGCGCCGAAGGAGGGCGCCTTCACGGGCGCGCACGCCGTGAACCCGTACACCGGCGAGCAGGTTCCGGTGTGGGTCGCGAACTTCGTCCTCGCGGGGTACGGCACCGGCGCCGTCATGAGCGTGCCCGCGCACGACCAGCGCGACTTCGAGTTCGCGCGCAAGTACGGCCTGCCGATCCGCACCGTGATCCAGCCCGCGGCGGGCGAGCGGATCCCGCCGGGCGATCGCCTGGAGCAGGCCTTCACGGAGGACGGGGTGCTCGAGGCGTCGGGGCCGTACACCGGCCTCTCCAGCGCCGACGCGCGCAAGCGGATGAGCGCCGACGCCGAGGCGAAGGGGTTCGGCAGCGCGACGGTGAAGTGGCACCTCCGCGACTGGGGCGTCTCCCGGCAGCGCTACTGGGGCACGCCGATCCCGATCATCTACTGCGAGCGCGATGGCATCGTGCCCGTCCCGTTCGAGGACTTGCCGGTCCGCCTGCCCGAGAACGTCGACTACCACGGTCGCGGCGACAACCCGCTGAACAAGGACGCCGC
>DASSQI010000224.1:0-2865 GCA_035702585.1 Anaeromyxobacteraceae bacterium | reverse complement strand
CGCGGCGTAGGTGTAGGTCTGCGTGAAGTGCGCCTCGAGGTCGCGGGTGCTCTCGTAGAACGACTGCACCCTGGCCGCGAGCGCAGCCGCCTGCGGGCGCGCTGCGCCGGGGCCGGCAGGCGCGGCGAGCGCGAGCGCGATGCTGATGGGGAGGGCGAAGGCGAAGGGCATGGCGTTCACATTCGCAGACGGGCGGGCCCGCGCAAGGATTCACCGGGGCCGGCGCGCCACGTCGCCGCGGCCGCCGCCTCTGCCGCGACGCTTGATTTCCCCGGCGGTTCCGCGCGATGTTCCGGCGCTCGCATGCGCCGCACCACCCTCGCCCTCGCGCTCGTCATCGCCTCCGCGCTCACCGCGTGCGGCTCGCCCTGCCAGGACCTCGGCACGCGCATCTGCAAGTGTCGGACGGAAGGCACGAGCCGCGAGAACTGCGAGCGCGCCGTCGAGAAGCAGATCGACGAGGGAAAGCCGAAGCCCGGCGGCGACGCACAGGACTTCTGCGAGCAGAAGCTCAAGACCTGCCCCGACCCGGACAACGATCCGGCGATGTGCGATCGGCTCGAGACCGAGGAAGGCAAGCTCGCCTGCGGCCTGAGCTACTGAGCGCTTCGCGAAGCAAAGCGCTCTGAACAGGCCCGGCGGCGCCTACGCTGCTAGAATCTCCCCGGGATGGCGGTCCCGCACCGCGCGCAGTCGCTGCCGCGCAGGCGCATCTTCCGGATCTCGAACCAGTCGCGCTCCACGACCGCCGCGCCGCAGCTCGGGCAGAACGTCGTCTGCCCGGCGGGATCGTGCACGTTCCCCGTGTAGACGTGGCGCAGGCCCACCTCGAGCGCGATCTGCCGCGCGCGCGTGAGCGTCGCGGGCGGAGTCGGCGGGCGATCGCGCAGCTTGAAGTCGGGGTGGAAGGCCGAGAAGTGCAGCGGCACGTCGGGGCCCATGTTCGAGCCGAGCCACTCGGCGAGCCGGCGGGTCTCGGCGGGATCGTCGTTGAGTCCGGGGATGAGGAGGTTCGTCACCTCGGTCCAGACCGGCTGCTTCGCGAGCCACGCGAGCGTCTCCAGCACCGGCGCGAGCCGGGCCAGCGACACCTTCCCGTAGAAGTCCTCGGTGAACGCCTTCAGGTCGACGTTCGTGGCGTCCATCTCCCGGAAGATGTCCTCGCGCGCGGCCTCGCCGACGTACCCGGCGGTCACGAACACGGTCCTCTTGCCGCGCGAGCGCGCCTCGCGCGCGACGGCGATCGCCCACTCCGCCCAGATGACCGGGTCGTTGTACGTGAACGCGAGCGACGGAGCGCCGTACGCCTCGGCGAGGTCCACCACCTGCTCCGGCGTCAGCTCGTCCGAGAGCCGGTTCGAGTCGCGCGCCTTCGAGATGTCCCAGTTCTGGCAGAAGCGGCAGCCGAGGTTGCAGCCGGCGGTGCCGAACGAGAGGACCGACGTCCCCGGGTAGAAGTGGTTGAGCGGCTTCTTCTCGATCGGATCGACGGCGAAGCCCGTCGAGCGGCCCCACGCGAGCGCGCGCATGGTGCCGCCCACGTTCTGGCGGACGTAGCAGAAGCCGTGCTGCCCCTCGCCCAGCCGGCAGTCGCGAGGACAGAGGGTGCAGTGCAGGCGGCCGTCCTGCTCGCGTTCGTAGTAGCGCGCCTCGGGTACCACCAGCGGGATCTAGCGCCCGAAGTCGGCGCCGGCAAACGCGCGGAACGGCGTGATGAGGGCCTGCCGCAGCAGGTGTCCGCCGTCCTCCACGGTCACCCGCCGCGTGTCGCCGGCGCGCTCGGCGGCGACGTGCGGGAGGAACTCGCCGAGTGCCCACTCCTCGTCGCCGACGTGAAAGAAGGTCTCGTCGGGCTGCGGCGTCTGCCCCCACACGTCGAGCTGGGAGAGGCGGCCGTGCGCGGCGCCGATGCGCCGCCAGCGGCCGTAATACGCGAGCTCGCCCGAGTAACGGTACGTCGACGGGTAGATGAACGGGTCGTCGGGATCGCAGCGCTGACCCTCGCTCGCGCAGACGGACGCGATCTCGGCGCGGGTCTTCTCGACCAGCTCGCGCCAGCCGTGGAACCGGGCGTACGCGGAGGTCCCGGCGAGCAGGCGGGGATTGCGCTGCTCGGCGGCGAAGAACGCGGCGACGATCACCATGAGCGCCACCGACCCCCAGACCAGCGCGCGGCCCGGGCGCAGCCTCACGAGCAGCGACGCCGCGGCGGCGGCGAGCGCCGGATACGCGATCGCGGGCCAGTTCGCCTCGCCGGAGCCGCGGGTGTTCGCGTAGACGGTGATCGCGAGCGGCAGCAGCGCCGCGGCGGCGACGCGACGCTCCGGCGAGCTCCTCGCGCGGACGAGGACCGCGATCCCGAGCGCGATGGCGACGGGGCCGGCGCCTCCGACCTGAGCGCCGACGAACTCCGCGAAGGACCGCAGCGTCGCTCCGCTGCGGAAGCCGTGATGGAGCTGGAACCCGATCGACGGGAAGCCGCGGCTCGCGTCCCACAGCAACGTGGGCAGGAACACGAGCACCGCGACGGCGCCGCCGATCCACGGCCACGGAGTGCGCAGCTCGCGTCGCAGCTCGCGGTCCCAGACGGCGAGCCCGACGAGCGCCGGGGCGAGCAGCGCGGCGGTGTACTTCGACACGAGCGCGATGCCCACCGCGACGCCCGCCCACACCCAGCGGCCGCCGCCGCCCCTCGTGCGCGCGATGAGCCACAGCGCGGCGGTGTAGGCGGCGATGACCGGCGCGTCGGGCAGCGCCATGGCGCCGGTGAGGTACAGCATCGGCGACGCGGCGGTGAGGAGGCCCGCGTACAGCGGCGCGCGCGGATCCGGCGACAGCTCGCGCGCGAGCAGGCCCGCGAACAGC
>DASSQI010000223.1:0-12844 GCA_035702585.1 Anaeromyxobacteraceae bacterium | reverse complement strand
CCGGACGAGCCATTCTTCACGCAGTCGCGCCCCCCCTCGGACGGCGACGGCGCCGGGCTCGTCGAGGCCGCGCGCGGGTCCCTCGGCCACTGGATCTCGGTCCGCGACGGGAAGCTCGCGCGCTACCAGATCGTCGCGCCGACGACGTGGAACTTCTCGCCTCGCGACGCGGCGGGCCGGCCCGGTCCGCTCGAGCGCGCGCTCGTCGGCGCCGCCGCAGACGACGCGAGGAGCCCCGCGGTGCAGCACGTCGTACGCTCGTTCGACCCCTGCCTCGTGTGCACGGTGCACTGATGGCGCGGAGGATCCCGGCGGACGAGCAGCGTCACGAGCGTCCGGCGCCGCGGGACGTCGCCGCACCGCCATCGGCGCGCGCGCGCGACGACGCGCGGCCGACGGACGCCGGGGCCCGCCGCCGTCCCGGGAGCGCCGCGCGCCCGCCGCTCGAAGGCGTCGGCGAGGAGGTCTGGATCGAGGTCATCCGCAAGATGGACGAGGTCTACGAGGACCTCATCCGCAACGAGGTGGCGCTCGAGGAGAAGAACCAGCAGCTCGAGGCGTCGCAGCGGTCGCTGCGCGCCGCGTACGAGGAGTTGCAGAAGGCGCACGAGGATCTGAAGCGCACGCAGCAGCAGCTGCTCCAGTCGGCGAAGATGGCGTCGCTCGGCCGGCTCGTCGCGGGCGTCGCCCACGAGCTCAACAACCCCATCAGCTTCGTCCTCGGCAACGTGCACGCGCTGCGGCGCTACGCCGAGCGGCTGCAGATCTACCTCGACGCCGTGCACGACGGCGACCCGCCCGACGAGCTGTCGCGTCGGCGCGAGGAGCTGCGCATCGACCGCGTGCTCGAGGACCTGACGCCGCTCATCGCCGGCACCATCGAGGGGGCGGAGCGCACGAGCGAGATCGTGGACGGCCTGAAGCGCTTCTCCGCCGTCGACCGCGAGCCGGACCGATACTTCGACATCGTGGACGTCGTGCAGCGCGCCGTCCGCTGGGTCGCGAAGGGCGCGCCGGCGAAGTTCAAGGTCGAGCTCACGCTCCCGCCCGAGCTGCCGATCATCGGCTCGCCGGCGCAGATGCAGCAGGTGATGATGAACCTCGTGCAGAACGCGCTCGACGCGACGGTCGCGGGCGGCGACCCCGGCGTGGAGATCGTCGGAGCGCTCCGGGGCGACTGGGTCGAGGTCACGGTCCGCGATCGCGGGCCGGGGATCTCGGCCGACCACCTGCCGCGCCTCTTCGAGCCGTTCTTCACCACGAAGCCGGTGGGGAAGGGCACCGGCCTCGGGCTCGCGATCAGCTACGGCCTCGTGGAGCGCCACGGCGGCACGCTGTCGGCCGCGAACCACCCGGAGGGCGGCGCCGTGTTCACGCTGCGGCTGCCGGCGGTGGGGGACTAGCGCGCGTCGTATCGCTGCAGCGCCGCCGTCGTCCCGGCGCCGACCCGGATGTCCCTGCCGCTCCTGCGCAGCAGCATCTCGAGCGCCCCGAGCACCGAGAGCACGTTGTTCTGTTGCGCCGACTCGCCCATGAGGCCGATGCGCCAGACCTTGCCCGCGAGCGGTCCCATCCCGCCGCCGATCTCGATGTTCATCTCGGTGAGGAGCGCCTTGCGGACCGGCGCCTCCTCGACCCCCGCCGGCGTCTGGATGCAGTTCAGCGTCGGCAGCCGGTGCCCCGCGGCCGCCTGCGGCTCGCAGCCGAGCGCCGCGAGCCCCGCCATGAGCGCGTCGCTGTGGCGGCGGTGCCGCGCGAATCGCTGCTCCAGCCCCTCCTCGAGCACGATCCGCAGCGCCTCACGGATCGCGTACACCATCGTGATCGGCGCGGTGTGGTGGTACGCGCGCTTCCCCTCGGCCCAGTAGTCCGCGATCATCCCGAGGTCGAGGTACCAGCTGCGGCACTTCTCCTTGCGGGCCTTCACCGCCTGCAGCGCGCGCGCCGACAAGGTGAGCGGCGCGAGACCGGGCGGGCACGAGAGGCACTTCTGCGTGCCGGAGTAGCAGGCGTCGATCTCCCAGGCGTCCACCTCGACCGGGACGCCGCCGAGCGACGTCACGGTGTCGACGACCAGCAGCGCGCCGTTCGCGTGGCAGAGCTTGCCGAGGCCCTCGATCGGCTGTTGCGCGCCGGTGGACGTCTCCGCGTGGACGATCGACACGAGCTTCACCGGCGCGTGCTTCTTCAGCGCCTCCTCGATCCGCCCGTGGTCGAAGACCTGGCCCCACGGCACCTCGAGCTTCACGAGCTTCGCGCCGGTGCGCTCGACGATGTCGGCCATGCGCGTGCCGAACACGCCCGCGACGCAGACGACGGCGGTGTCGCCCGGCTCGAGCAGGTTCACGAGCGCGGCCTCCATGCCCGCGGAGCCGGTCCCCGAGATCGCGATCGTGAACGGGTTCTCGGTGCGGAACGCCGTCCGGAGCATCCCCTGCACCTCGTTCATGATCGCGAGGAACTCGGGATCCAGGTGGCCGACGAGCGGCGTCGCCATGGCGCGCAGCACGCGCGAGTGGACCATGCTGGGGCCGGGCCCGAGGAGCAGCCTGGGCGAGGGAGTGAGCTCGGGAACGGGCGACGTGGCCATGATGGACCTCCTGGAGGGGGCGCAATCGTACCCGAGCGCCGGGGGCGTGGCGGCTCACGAAAAGGGCGACTCACCGTTCGGGCCGGGGCGCGGCACCAGCGGGAGGCGGGATCGGGCGGCCGAGGAGCGCCGAGCCCGCGAGTTTGCCGCAGCCGACCTCGCACGTTAGAAATCCGTCGGCAATGCGTGCGATTGGAGCGAACGAGCCCTGCTGGTGTGGCAGCGGGGCCAAGTACAAGAAGTGTCACCGGGACGCGGACGCGGAGAGCGGCGCCCCGGCCGCGGCGCGCCCGAACGCCGTACGCCCGGGCACCGTGAGCCCGCGCCGCGCGGTCCCGCCGGAGATCCCGCGCCCGAACTACGCAGCGAGCGGCCGCCCGCGTACGGTGGCCGCCATCGCCGACCCGGAGGAGCGCGTCGCGCGCATGAGGCGCGCCTGCCGCGCCGCGGCCGAGGTCCTCGCCGAGGGCGCGAAGGTCCTGCGGCCCGGGATCACGACCGACGAGATCGACGCGATCGTGCACGACGCCTGCATCGCGCGCGGCGGCTATCCCAGCCCGCTCAACTACCACGGGTTCCCGAAGTCGCTCTGCACCTCGGTGAACGAGGTGATCCTGCACGGCATCCCGGACAGCCGTCCGCTCCGCGACGGCGATATCGTGAACCTCGACGTGACGATCTTCCTCGACGGCATGCACGGCGACTGCTCGGCGACGTACCCGGTCGGCCGCGTCGACGAGGCGTCGAGCCGGCTGCTGCGCGTCACGCGCGAGTGCATGGAGACCGGCATCGCGGCGGTGAAGCCCGGCAGGCCGGTCTCGGACATCGGTCGCGCCATCGAGACGCACGCGACGGCGTACGGCTACGGCGTCGTGCGCGCCTTCTGCGGCCACGGCATCGGCGAGAACTTTCACGCGGAGCCGCAGGTCCTCCACTACTTCGACCCGGAGGCCTCGACGATCATGGAAGAGGGGATGTTCTTCACGGTCGAGCCCATGATCACGAGCGGGAAGCCGGATCACGTCGTGTGGCCGGACGGGTGGACGGCCGTCGCCGTCGACGGTCAGCGCGCCGCGCAGTTCGAGCACACCGTGATGGTGACGAGGGACGGGGCGGAGATCCTCACGCTCGCGTGAGACGCGTCCGCAGCCAGTGCTCCACCTGGCCGACGGCGTACGCGACCGCCGCGTCGACGCGGAGCGCCCGCGGGCCGAGCGAGAAATCCTGGAACCCGAGCTCCACGAGGCGGCGCGCCTCGTACGGCGTCCAGCCGCCCTCCGGCCCGATCGCGAGCACCACCCTGGCCGTGGGCGGAGCGACGCTGTCGAGGCGCGACGTCGCGGTGACGTGCGCGAGGAGCCGATGCGTGGACGGGAACGCGGCGTCGAGCTCGTCCTCGACGAACGGCTTGAACAGTTTGCGGACCAGCACGTCGGGCGGCACGGTGTCGCGGCCCTGCTCGAGGCCGAGCGCGAGCTCCTCGCGGATCGCGTCGGGCTCGAGCGCCGGTGAGCCCCAGTAGCTCTTCTCGACGCGCCAGCTCCCGACCAGCGCGATCCTGCCGATCCCCATCGACGCGGCCGCCTGGAGGACGCGGCGCAGCACCTTCGGGCGCGGCAGCGCGAGGAGCAGGTCCACCGGCGAGCGCGGCGGCGCATCGCGGTCCAGCGACACGCGCACCGCCAGCGCGTCGCCGCTCGAGGAGATCACGGTGCCCGTGCCGATCCTGCCGCCGAGGACTCCGGTGACGAGCGTGTCCCCCGCGTGCGCCTTCAGCACCTCGCGCGCGTGGACGGCGCGACGCCCGCGCAGGAGCGCGGTGCCGTCGTCCGAGATCTCGTCGGGCCGGAGCAGGAGCAGGTTCACGCGCCCGATGTATCAGGGCGCGCCGGCGTAGTCCCACACCGTGTCGAGCAGGTCCTCGAGGTCGAACGGCTTCGTGAAGGACCGCGTCGCCTCGACCTGGTGCTCCTTCAGCGCCGACAGCACGACGACCGGGATGTCGGCGATGTGCGGGTCGTCCAGCTGAGCGCGCCGGAACTCCCAGCCGTTCATCACCGGCATCATGAGGTCGAGCAGGATGAGCGACGGCCGGACCTGCTGGAGCGCCTCGAGCGCTTCCTTGCCGTTCGCGGCCTCGACGACCTCGAAGCCCTCTTCCTCGAGGGCCTCGGCGATCACCTGCCGGATGAGGTGGTCGTCCTCGACGACCATGACGATCCGCTTTTCCACTCGTCCCGCAATGTGTTCACCCCGGGGCACTCCACAAGGAGCGCCGCGGGGGCATACCTGTCATGGGAACTGGCGGGTGCCGGACCGCCGGTCGATCGCCCCCTCAGGGGCCCTGCGCGCGCGGGGGGACGGTGGGCTCGGGGAGGGCCCGATGCGCCGCAGGCGGGAGAGAACCCGCCGCGCGACGCGTCCTCGCGGGCAGCCCGTCAAGCCAGGACCGGCCAGCGGCGCTGCGCGGCGGTGCCGAGGAGGTTCGGCTTCTGCGGATAGTCGCGGCTCGGGAGCGACTTCCTGATCTCCGCGAACCACGTCGCGTAGTCCGCCCCGGCCGGCAGGTCCTTCAGCGCGTCGAGCGCGGCCCGCGTGAACGCGCCGTTCGCGCGCTTCCCGAAGACGGCGTCGTAGCTGTACTCCGAGTCCTGGCAGCCGGCGAGGAGGAGCGCTCCGGACCGCGGCCTGCCGGCGGGCGGGCGCCCCTCCGCGCGCGCGAGCGCCCGCAGCCGCGCCGCGTCGCGCACGAACGCCGCCGGCGGCATGTAGCGCGCCCGCGGGCCGGGCCTGGTCGCGGCGCGCGCGACGGTGCCGGAGTGACACGAGTCGGACACGAACGTCAGGCGCACGCCGGGAGAGCACCGCGCGAAGATCGCGTGCAGCTCGTCGTCGACGAGCGGCCCGTCGGCGAGGTTCCACGGACAGAGCGCCTCGTCGCGCCCGTCCGCCTCGTCACCGTCGCGGTCTGCGATCCACGTGCCGTGGCCGGAGTAGGTGAACACGACGACGTCGCCTTCGCGCGCGCGGCCCAGGACGGCGCTCATCGCCCGCGTGATGCCGGCCTTCGTCGCGGCGCGGTCGACGAGCTTCGCGACCTCGAAGCCGCGCGCGTGGAGCTCGGAGGCCCAGTCGTCCGCGTCGTTGACGCAGCCGGCCAGATCGTTGTCGGTTCCGGGGTAGTCGTTGATGCCGATGCACAGCGCGTGCTTCATGGGCGCTCCTTGGAAAGGGAGGATTCCGCGACACGCGGCGTGCGTCGCACCAAGCGTGCCGGGCGCGAGGCGAGGAATTGCGGCGCCATGCCGCGGGTCGATTTCGACTGAGGGTGCGAGGCGAACCGCTCGGCGCTACCGTCCGTGCCAGAGCCGCTGGCTCTCCCGATACGGGAAGATGTCGGAGATCTCGCCGGCGCGAAGCCGCGCCTGACATCCGCGCCAGAACTCGGCGGTGAGCACCGTCGCGTGGTGCGCGACGAACGCGTCGCGCAGTCGATCGGGCAGCCCGAGGAACCGGATGAACTCCTCCGGGAAGACGTCGTCCTCGCCCACGTAGAACCACGGCTCGCCGGCCGTCTCCTCCTCCTCGTGTCGAGGAGGAGGGAGGTCCCTGAAGTTCACGTCGGTCACGAGGCACAGCTCGTCGTAGTCGTAGAACACGACGCGCCCCGAGCGCGTCACGCCGAAGTTCTTGAGGAGCAGGTCGCCGGGGAACGTGTTCGTGACGGCGAGGTCGCGGATCGCCTGCCCGTAGTCGAGGAGCGCGAGCCGCGCGCTCCACTCGTCCGCCTGCCGGATGAACAGGTTCAGCGGGATGACGCGACGCTCGGCGTAGAGGTGCTCGATGACGACGCGGCCGCCGTCGATCCGGACCGTCTCGCTCGCCTCGGTGCGCAGCTCCTCGAGGAGGTCCGGCGTGAACCGCGACGCGTCGAACGCGAGGTGCTCGAACTCCTGCGCGTCGACGAGCCGACCGGCGCGGTCGTGGCGGAACACGAGCTGGTACTTCTGCTTCACCTCCATCCGCGTCGTGCTCTTGGGGAACTGGAAGCGGTCCCGGATCACCTTGAACACGATGTCGAGGCCCGGGAGGGTGAAGACGATCATGACCATCCCGCGATCGCCCGCGGCGTCCTGGAACCGGTCGCTGGACCGCGTGAGGTGTTCCTTGATCTCGCGGTAGAGCAGCGTCTTGCCGTGCTTGTGGTGGCCGATCGAGATGTACAGCTCGCTCGTGCGCTTCTGCGGCATGATCGAGTGCAGGAACGCCACGATGTCGCGCGGCCGGTCGGTGTCCACGTGGAAGTAGGAGCGCGTGAAGCTGAAGACGATGTTCGCGTCCGTCTGCGAGAACAGGATCGCGTCGAGCTCGAGCCCGCGCTCGCCGTGCAGCACCGCGAGGACGAGCGGTGAGTTGACCGCGCCGCGGCGGAGCCGCCCTACGACGTAGGCGCCCTTGTTCCGGTAGAAGACCGGTCGCAGGACCTCGATCGCGTCGAGCGGCGGCTCCTCGTCCGAGCTGCGGAGGTGGCTGTCGAGCTCGGCGGCCGCGATGCGGGCATCCCGGTCCAGGTCCGCCCAGGAGACGTCGAACGGGACCTCGCGCAGCAGGTCCCGGAGCAGGTCCTCCGTGTGCGCCTGCGGCGGATAGGTCCGGTGCACCGCCGCGCCTTCCGGCGCGGGCGGGATCGGGTCGGAGTCGGTGAACTCGATCCCGGGCAGTACGCCGACGACGTCGACCACCCGCCGCGCCACCGAGCTGTAGAAGGTCTGCGCGAGCTCCGACGTCGGCCGCGACGCGATCGCTCGCGAGTACTCCGCCTTGACGCGCGCCCACAGCGCGACGTCGCGGGCGGACGGGCCGAGGCCGTCCTGGAGCGTGCGGATGACGCCGTCCAGGAACTCCGCCCGGAGCGAGAGGCGCTCGACGGCGTCCGCCTGCGCGGCGTGCCAGTCCCTGGCCCGGAAGCGGTCCGGCGCTCGCCGCGTGACGGCGCGGTACGCCGCCTTGTAGGCGTCGTACGCAGTGAGGATCGTCTCGGCGGCCCACTGCGCGAGGTCCCGCTGGGCGGCGACGCCTGGCTCTGGAAGCACGCGGTCGTCTGTAACGGAGGGTCATCCGAGCCGCCTCGCGCCGGCTGGAGCCCGCGCCCAACCCGCGCCCCTGCGGCGAAACGGCGCTGTCAGGCCGGTGCTCTATGCAGGCGTTCCGAGGCGACCCACTTTCGGGTAACGTCCGCCGATTTCGCGCCCGCCGGCGCCATCTGAGAGGACCGAGGCATGCAACCGAGGAAGGTCGACATCGAGGAGCGGCTCCCGCTCCTTCAGACGCTGCCGCTCTCGTTTCAGCACCTGTTCGCGATGTTCGGTGCGACCGTGCTGGTGCCGTACCTGGTCGGCCTCGACACGTCCGTCACGCTCTTCACGAGCGGGGTCGGGACGCTCGCGTACATCTTCATCACGAAGGGAAAGATCCCCGCGTACCTCGGGTCGTCCTTCGCGTTCATCTCCGGGCTCGCGGGGCTCCTCGCGGTGAAGGCCGGCGAGATCGCGCCTGCGGAGCGGATCTCGGTCGCGATGGGCGGTTGCGTGGTGGTCGGCCTCTGCTACCTCGTGGTCGCCGTGATCATCGGGCGGTTCGGCACCGCGTGGATCGACCGGCTCCTGCCGCCGGTCGTGATCGGCTCGGTCGTGATGGTCATCGGGCTCGGCCTCGCCCGCGTCGCCGTCGGGATGGCGACGAACGGCGCCACCGCCGAGTACCACTCCGACTTCTTCCTCGTCGCCCTCGCGGCGCTCGCGATCGCGGTCGTCGCGGCGGTGTTCTTCAAGGGATTCCTCGGGGTGATCCCGATCCTGATCGGGATCCTCGGCGGTTACTTCGTCGCGCTCCTCGCGGGGCAGGTGGACTTCGCCGCCGTGCACCAGGCGCGCGCCGTCGCGGTGCCGCCGTTCGTGTTCCCGAAGTTCACGGCGGCCGCGATCCTGACCCTCGCGCCGGTGTCGCTCGTCGTCATCACCGAGCACATCGGGCACCTCATCGTCACGAACAACATCGTCGGCCGCGACCTCGTGAAGGACCCTGGCCTCCACCGGTCGCTCGCCGGCGACGGCGTCGCGACGGCGATCTCCGGCATGCTGGGCGGACCGCCCAACACGACCTACGGCGAGAACATCGGCGTCATGGCGATCACGCGCGTGTTCAGCGTGTGGGTCATCGGGGGCGCCGCGGTCCTCGCCATCATCATGTCGTTCCTGCCGACGGTCGGAGCGCTCATCCGCACGATCCCGGTCCAGGTCATGGGCGGGATCTGCATCCTCCTGTTCGGGATCATCGCGTCCGCCGGCATCCGCATGCTCGTCGAGGCGGGGATCGACTTCTCCCAGAAGAGGAACCTCATCATCGCGTCGGTCGTGCTCGTCATCGGGATCGGCGGCGCGAAGATCCACATCGCCGGGATCGAGTTCGGCGAGATGGCCCTCGCGACCTACGTCGGCATCCTGCTGAACCTCGTCCTGCCGCACACGCCGCAGCTCGAGGGGAAGGACGTCGCGCAGATCGCGGACGCGCACTGATGCACAGCGCTGCTCCCGGACGGGAGCAGCGCCGTGCTTCAGTGCAAGGATGGGAGGAGGGCTGCACAGCGGCCGCGTGCTTCAGTGCAGGATCGGAGGAGACGCCGCGACCCGGCTCTCGTACGGCGTCGGGTCGACCTTCCAGAGCAGCGCCGCTCCGATCACGAAGAAGGCGATCACGCCGAGGACCGCGCCGCGGCTCGACCCCGTGATGGCGACGGTGGCGGCGAAGACGGCCGGGCCGAGGATGCCGGCGAACTTCTCCGTCACCGCGAAGAAGCCGAAGAACTCACCGGTGCGGTCGCGCGGGATGAGCCTCGCGAAGAGCGATCGCGAGAGGGCCTGCGTCCCGCCCTGCACCGCGCCGACGGCGATCGCCAGCGCGAAGAAGTGGGCGGTCGTGCGGACGAAATACCCGAAGATCGCGATCCCGGCGTACACGGCCAGCCCGAGCAGGATCGCCTGCTTCGCGCCGATCCGCCGCGCGAGCGCGCCGAACGCGAAGGCGAACGGGATCCCGATGAACTGGACGAGCAGGATCGCCGCGATGAGCGCGCCCCGGCCGATGCCGATCTCGGTGCCGTAGATGGCCGCCATCCGGATGATGGTGCCGATGCCGTCGTTGTACACGAGGAACGCGAGCAGCATGCGCGCGGCGTTCGGGTATTCGCGGATGGCGCGCGCCGTCCCCGCGAGGCGCCGGAGCGAGAGCCGGATCGCGCTCGTCCCCTTCGGCCGCGCCTCGAACACCGCGGGCTCCCGGACGCGGCGGAACAGCGGAATCGAGAAGACGGCCCACCACGCGGCGACCGAGAGGAAGGCGGCGCGCGCCGGCAGCGTCGCGTCGCGGGCCGACAGCCCGGGGCCGTGTGGGAACCCGAACCACTCCGGCTTCTGGATCCACGCGAGGTTCAGCGCGAGGAGCAGACCTCCGCCGAGATAGCCGAGCGCGTAGCCGGCCGCCGACACGCGGTCGAGCTCGTCCTCCTTCGCGATGTGCGGCAGCAGCGAGTCGTAGAAGACGAAGCTGCCGTTCGCGCCGACGTTCGCGACGGCGAACAGGAACGCCGCGAGCAGCCACTCGCCCGGGCCCACCGTGCCCATCGCGGCGACGGCCGCGACGCCGATGGCGAGGAACGCGGCCAGTAGCCGCTTCTTCAGCGGCAGGACGTCGGCGATCGTCCCGAGGACCGGCGCGAGCACGGCGACGAGGACGAGCGCGATGGTCGTGGCGGTCGCGAACCGCGCGGTCGCGACGGCAGGCGCGAGGTCCCGGGCGGCGACCGACGCGAAGTAGATCGGAAAGACCGCCGTGACGATGACGACCACCATGGCGGAGTTCGCCCAGTCGTACATGGCCCACGCGCGGAGCTCCGGCCGCTGCAGACCGAGCCGCTCGAGCAGGGATGGCCGCCGGTGGTCGGCCGCGGGCGTCACGCCGTGAACGCTAGCAGACGGAAACCGGGCACGCCTCATCCGAGCGCTGGAGACTGGCCCGTCATGGCAGCCTGGAGGCGGCCCGCGCCCGCCGCCGCAGCAGGTACCAGAACTGTCCCGCGTCGCCGAACACCGGCTTTCCCGCGTGCGGCCGCTTCGAGGCGAGGTCCCATCCGCCCGCGAAGCGCGCCCGGATCTCGTCCTCGGCGGCGCCGCGGAACGCCCGCGGCCTCGCCGGGCCGCCCGGAGTGAGCGCGAACATGAGCAGGGTGGCGCCGTCTTCGGCCACCCGGTCGGCGAGGGCCGCGTACAGGGGTCGGTCCACGTCCGCGAGCCCGTGATAGCACCCCGTGTCGAGCAGCAGCCGGTACGGACCGCGGCAGGAGACCTCGTTCGCGGCGCGGGCGATGTCCCCGTGAACGAGGTGCAGCGTGACGCGGGCGCGCTCCGCGCGCGCTCGTGCCTGCGCGAGCGCTCGAGCGACGACGTCGACGCCCGTGACCTCCCAGTCGTGGACCGCGAGGTAAACCGATGGCCCTCCGGTGCCGCAGCCGATGTCGAGCGCGCGGCCCGGCGGGAGCGCGCCGGAGCCTTCCACCAGCTCCCGCAACGACGGAGGGATTCCGTCGCGCTCCCAGGGGCGCACGCGGAGCAGGTAGAGAAGTTCGTAGAGGAGGCTCATGCGGGTGCGTGAGGTCCGGCCGCAGCCATATCGGTCGAGAGGCGGACCCGCAGCGATCGGCGCTCGTCTGCGCGGGCGGGCACGAGATCCCCGGGCGGGCGTCACGGCCACGCATCGGCGGCGCGGACCCAACCTGTCAGGGCTCGCCCGCAAACGATCGTTCGGAGGCGCGCCTGCGGTTCACGATGCGTATCGTCGTCAGGTGTCCGTGCGTGCGGCGCGCCGGCAGGAGGGCGACAGGGCGACCGGACGTCGCTTCTGGCGCGACGTCTTCGGCCTGCTGAGGCCGTACTGGGCCTCCGAGGAGAGGCTCACCGCGTGGACGCTGCTCGTCGCCGTCGTCAGCCTCACGCTCGCGACCGTCTACATCAACCTCCAGTTCCAGCGCTGTTACGGCGGGTTCTACAACGCGCTGGAGGCGCGGGACGGCGCGCTCGCGATGCGACGCCTGCTCCAGTTCGGACTCCTGTCCGCGGCGTACATGGCGTGCGCGACCTACCAGTTCTTCCTCGGCCAGAAGCTGCAGCTGCAGTGGCGCCGCTGGATCACCGACCGGTTCCTGCGCGACTGGCTCCGGGCGCGCACCTACTACCAGCTCCAGATCGCCGGCAGCCGTACGGACAACCCCGACCAGCGCATCGCCGAGGACCTCCACCTCATCGTCGACGCGACGCTCGGCATCGCGCTCGGGCTCCTCACCGCGCTCGCGACGCTCGTCGCGTTCGTGGGCGAGCTGTGGCGCCTCTCGGGATCGCTGCCGGTGCGGATCGGTGGGCTCGGCGTGGACGTGCCGGGCTACATGGTGTGGGTCGCCTTCCTCTACGCCGGCGCCGGTACGTGGATCACGCACAAGCTGGGGAAGCCGCTCGTCGCGCTCGGCGTCGAGGGGCAGCGGCGCGAGGCGGACTTCCGCTTCGGACTCGTGCGCTTCCGGCAGCACGCCGAGGGCGTCGCGCTGCACCGCGGCGAGCGCGGCGAGCTCGCCGAGCTCACGAACCGGTTCGGCGGCGTCGTCGACAACGTCTGGCGCACGATCAGGCGCCAGAAGCTCCTCAGCATCTTCACGACGGGCTACGGCCAGGTCGCGTGGGTGTTCCCGCTCGCCATCTCGGTGCCGCGGTTCCTCTCCGGGTCGCTGCAGCTCGGCGGGCTCGTCCAGATCGGTCAAGCGTTCGGGCAGGTGCAGGGATCGCTCTCGTGGTTCGTCGGCGCCTACGGGTGGCTCGCGAGCTGGCGCGCGACGGCGGAGCGTCTCCTCGAGTTCGATCGCGCGATGCGGCGAGCGCGTCGCGAGCTGCGGGCGCGGCGCGGCATCGCCGTGCGCCGCGGGAGGACGGACGTCCTCGTGGTGGAAGGCGTCTCGGTGCACCGGCCCGATGGACAGCCGCTGTACGCGCCCATAGACCTGTCGATCGCGGCCGGCGGCGACTCGCTGCTCCTCTGCGGGGCCTCGGGCTGCGGCAAGAGCACGCTGTTCCGCGCCATCGCCGGGGTGTGGCCGTTCGGCACCGGGACGGTCCGCTGGCCGCGCAGGTTCGACGCCATGTTCCTGCCGCAGCG
>DASSQI010000222.1:0-12019 GCA_035702585.1 Anaeromyxobacteraceae bacterium | reverse complement strand
CCGTCGATCGCGTCGATCTTGAGCCAGGGGTGGAGGCGCGAGAGCTTGCGCGCGGCGGCGTCCACCTTGCGCGCGCCGAGGTCCGACTCGCCGAACAGCGGCTGCCGGTTGAGGTTCGAGGTCTCGACGGCGTCGTCGTCGACGATGACGAGGCGTCCGACGCCGGACGCGCCGAGGACGAGGAGCGCGGGGCCGCCGAGGCCGCCGGCGCCGACGACGAGCGCGCTCTTGTCGGAGAGTGAAACGGGCATGTGCACTCCGCCTCCGTGTGAGGCTGCCCGCGTGTCATAGAGGAACCGCGGGGCTCGCGGCAACTCCGCCGTTCAGCGCTGCCAGGTCGCGCCGAGGAGGATCGCGTGGTGAGCGGCCGCCCCGGTGCCGCCCGCGCTCAGCACGCCGGTGCCGGCGTAGCGGTCCGAGAAGCGCAGGTAGTCGTAGACGACGCGCCAGCCGAGACCGCGCACCTGCGGCACCTGGCCGCCGAGGCCGAGGAGGAGCTCCGTGCCCCATCCCTCGCTCGCCTCGCCGCGCGCCCTCTTCTCCTCCCCTCCGATGATCGCCCACGGCATCACCGAGACGCCGCCGATGGCGTCGACGCGCGGGTGCAGCGGCTGGACGAGGTCGATCCCGAGGCGCGGTCCCCGGTGCGTGACCGTGCCGATGACGGCGCTCTCGTCCACGCCGAACCGGTGCCACGCCCAGCCGGCGCGCCCGGTCAGGCGGGTGCTCCTTCCAGGCAGGTGCTTCTCGTAGAGCACGTCGAGCGCCGCGCGCTGCTCGCGCGATCCGAATTCCTCGGCGCCGAGGCGGGACGTGAGCGCGCGGTGAGAGAGCGAGACGGACAGGCCGAGCGGCTCCGCCCAGGGAGGCAGCGCCGACGACGGGAACGCGCGCCGCGGGAAGAGCTGCCCCTCGAGATCCAGGCCCGCGTACGGAGTGTCGGTGCGGAACTGGAGTCCGAGCCCCGACTCGGGATGCGCCGAGGCGCTGCGCCACGTGAGCGGGATCCCGCCGGTCACGCGCCACGCCGGGCGCTGCCACGCGTCGCGCTGGTCCGCCTGGGCGAGCACTGGCGCTGCGGCCGAGAGCGCGGCCGCGACGACGATCGAAAGCTGTCGCATGGGTGCGCTCGAGGAACCGCCGGGATCGGGCCGCTATGCCCTCGCGTCCGTGCGAGCGCTGCGCCGGCCGCGCCGTCAGAAGGAGAGCAGCCGCCCGTCCCGCGCGAGGCTCCACAGGGCCGGCAGGCTGACGAGCGCGTCGAGCGGCGGCACGACGCCTGCCGGGTCGAGGCCGGCGAGGCGCACGGCGGTCTCGCACGCGACGACCTTCACGCCGAGCGCCGCGCGCGCCTCGTCGAGGGACGCCGTGAGCGAGGGCCCGAGCGACGCGGCCTGCGGCGGCGCGCCGTCGTCGAACGTCCCGCTCGCGAACGCTCGCAGCGCGTCGCCGAACAGCGCGAGGTGGACCGCCTCGCCGAGCGCAGCGGCGGTGAGCGCCGTGCTCACGGCCGTCCAGCGCGCGTCCCAGGCGCCGTCGCGCAGGAACACCACGACCGGTCCGCTCACGACCGCTTCCCGAAGAAACGCCCGAGGAAGCCGGGGCGCTTCGCCTCCTCGGCGGCCGGACCTCGCTCGGGCACCGCAGCCGTCGGCGCGGGAGTCCTCGAGGTGCCGTCTGCGCCGGTCTCGTGGGCGACGTCGTACGGGCGCGAGCCCTTCGGCGGCGTCGGCGCCTCTCCGAGCTGCAGCTTCTCGCGCAGGCTCTCCGGCGTGTCGAGCGTCGCGAGCTGCACGACGGTGCGCTCCTGCGTCGCGACGTTCGTCGCGGACACCGAGAGGATCCCCTCGGGCCCCAGCGCGAACTCCACCGAGAAGCGCACGCTCCCCTTCGGCCCGGGCGCGAGGCCCGTCAGCCGCAACGTGCCGAGGTACTCGCACTCCGACGCCTTCTGCGAATCGCCCTGGAACACGGCCAGGTCGAGCTCGGGCTGGTCGTCCTTCACCGTCGCGATCTCGTACGTCTTCCGCGCGGGGAGGCGCGTGTTGCGCGGCAGGACCTGCGCCATCCGGCCGCCGGGCAGCCCGACGCCGATCCCGATCGCGAGCACGTCGATGAGCACGACCGAGTCGATGCGGGTCTCCGACTCCGCGAGCACGGCTGCGCCGATGGCGACCGCCTCGTCGGGGTGGATGCCCTTCGTCGGATCCTTCCCGAACACCTCGCGGATGCGCCGCGACACGAGCGGCATGCGGCTCTGCCCGCCGACGAGCAGGACGTCGTCCAGCTCGGCGGACGCGATCCCGCGGGCCGCGAGCACCTCGCGGCAGACGTCGATGGTGCGCTCGACGAGGCTGCCGGTGAGCTGCTCGAGCTCGGCGCGCGTGACGGTCACGTCGAGATCGAGCTGCTGCCCGTCCGGCGCCTGGCAGATGAACGGCACGCGCGCCGCGGCGCTCTCGCGCTCCGAGAGCGCGACCTTCAGCTCCTCGGCGGCGTCCCGGATGCGCTGCCAGCCGGCGCGATCGGTGGCCGGAGGGAACCCGTGCCGCTCGGTGAACTTCCAGACGAGGTGATCGACGAGCTGCGCGTCGAAGTCGACGCCGCCGAGGAACGTGTCGCCGCCCGTAGACACGACCTCGTAGACGTCGCCCTCGATCTCCAGCACGGAGGCGTCGAACGTGCCGCCGCCGAGGTCGTACACGAGCACGCGCCGCTGCAGCGTCTTGCCGAAACCGAACGCGATCGCGGCGGCGGTCGGCTCGTTCACGATGCGCTCGATCTGCAGCCCCGCGAGCCGGCCCGCCTCGCGGACGGCGTTCCGCTGGTGGTCGTTGTAGTACGCCGGCACGGTCACGACCGCGCGCGAGATCGGCTCGCCGACCGCCTGCGAGGCCACCTCGCGGATCTCTCCCAGGACGAGCGCCGCCACCTGCTCGAGCGAGAAGTCGCGCCCGGCGAACCGCACCGCGGTGGAGCCGCCCGCCCCCTCGATGATGTCGTAGTGGAAGCGATCGCGGCACGCCTGCACGGTCGGGCTGTTGAAGGGGCGCCCCACGAGCCGTTTCGAGCCGTACACGGTGTTGCGCGGGTTCACGACCATCTGGCCCTTCGCGGCGTGGCCCACGAGCCTGCGCCCCTCGGCGTCGTACGCCACGACGGACGGCGTCGTGCGGTAGCCCTCCTTCGACTCGAGGACGCGCACCTTGCCGTTCTCGGCGATCGCGACGCAGGAGTTCGTGGTGCCGAGGTCGATGCCGATGATCTTCGAGGGGCGCGGCCGCGGTCGCCGCGCGGCACGGGTGCCGCTCGCCACCGGCTGGACCTCGACCTGCGCGCCCTCGTCCGCAGGCGGCGGTCCTTCGTAAGGCTGCGGCGGCTCTCCGGGAGCGTCGGCCGATCCCTGCAACGAGACGATCTCGTCGACGGCGGCGCGGCTCGCGGGGTCGAGCGCCTCGAAGCGGATCCCCATGCCCGGCTCGTGCGGCGGCTCACCGGGCGCGGACGGAGCGGTGGACCAGACGACGACGCCGGTGCCGCGGATCACCTTCGACCCGCCCAGCAGCGAGATGTCGAGGTGGACCGGCGTCCCCGGCGGCTGCGGCTCGCGCGAGCGGACGAAGATCCCTCCCCGCGAGACGTTCACGGTGTGACGATCGATCGTCGGGCTCGCAGAGCCGTAGGCGATGCGCACTCCCAGGCCGATCGCGACGCGGGGGCCGCGCCGATTCTCCCCTGACATGACGCGAGTGTACCCCCTCGGGCCGAGCCACGCCCGAATACGAACGTCCCGGGAATGCGGCGCACATGGGCCCGAGACGGGCCTCGCCGTGCCGCCCGAACGGGGGCAAGATGCACGGGCGCGAACTCACGGGCGCGAACTCTCGACGGAGGAACCCCACATGCCGAAGCCCGTCTCCATCCCGCCAGCGACCGGCCGCCTCGCGGTCCTCACGCCCGGTCTCGGCGCCGTCGCGACGACGTTCATCGCCGGCGTGGAGGCCGTCCGCCGCGGGATCGCCCAGCCGATCGGGTCGCTCACGCAGATGGGAACGGTGCGCCTCGGGAAGCGCACCGAGGGCCGTTCGCCGCTCGTCCGCGAGCTGCTCCCGCTCGCGCGGCTCGACGACATCCGCTTCGGCGCGTGGGACGTGTTCCCCGACAGCGCCTACGAGTCCGCGATCCACGCCAAGGTGCTCGACCGCGAGCTCCTCGACCAGCTCCGCGAGCCGCTCGACGCGCTGAAGCCGATGGAGGCCGTCTTCTTCCCCGAGTACGTGAAGCGGCTGCACGGCACGCACCTCAAGTCGGGCGCCTCGAAGCGCGACCTCGGCGAGCAGCTGCGCGAGGACATCCGGCGGTTCATGCGCGAGCAGCAGTGCGATCGCGCCGTGATGATCTGGTGCGCGTCCACCGAGGTCTACCTGGAGCGGAGCGCCGTGCACGGCGACATCGCGGCGTTCGAGCGCGGCCTCGACGAGAGCGATCCGGCGATCACCGCCTCGATGATCTACGCGTGGGCGGCGCTGAAGGAGGGCGTGCCGTACGCGAACGGCGCGCCGAACCTGACCGTCGACGTCCCCGCCCTCGATCAGCTCGCGCGCAAGAACGGCGTCCCGGTCGCGGGCAAGGACTTCAAGACCGGCCAGACGCTCATGAAGACCGTGCTCGCGCCGATGCTGAAGGCGCGCATGCTGGGCCTGCGGGGCTGGTTCTCGACCAACATCCTGGGCAACCGCGACGGCGAGGTGCTCGACGATCCGGGCAGCTTCAAGACCAAGGAGGTCTCGAAGCTCTCGGTGCTCGAGCACATCCTCCAGCCGAAGCTCTACCCCGACCTGTACGGGAGCTTCGACCACCAGGTGCGCATCAACTACTACCGGCCGCGCGGCGACAACAAGGAAGGCTGGGACGCGATCGACATCGTCGGGTGGCTCGGCTACCCGATGGAGATCAAGGTGAACTTCCTCTGCCGGGACTCGATCCTGGCGGCGCCGATCGTGCTCGACCTCGCGCTGTTCATGGACCTCGCGGCGCGCGCGGGCATGAAGGGTATCCAAGAGTGGCTCTCGTTCTACTTCAAGAGCCCGATGCACGCGGATGGCCTATATCCGGAGCACGATCTCTTCATCCAGCTCACGAAGCTCAAGAACACGCTCCGCCACCTCGCAGGCGAGGAGCTCATCACTCACCTCGGGCTCGACTACTACGAGCCGTGAGGTGAAAGGAGTGCGCGCATGCCGTACGTCGTCGCCGAGCCTTGCATCAAGTGCAAGTACACCGACTGCGTCGAGGTCTGCCCCGTCGACTGCTTCTACGAGGGAGCGAACTTCCTCGTGATCCACCCCGACGAGTGCATCGACTGCGGCGCGTGTGAGCCTGCGTGCCCGACGAAGGCGATCTTCCCGGAAGAGAGCCTGCCGGAGAAGTGGAAGGAGTACGTCGCGCTGAACGCCGACCTCGCCACGAAGTGGCCGAACATCACGGAGAAGAAGGACGCGCTGCCCGACGCCGACCAGTACAAGGACGTCGAGGACAAGCGCGCCGATTTGATCCTGTGAGCGACCGGGCGGGAGCGCAGCTCCCGCTCTAGCAATTCGCCGTCCGGTTCACGATCTCGAGGCCGTCCTCGCCGGCGACGATCCGCATCGTCTGGAACGTCCGGCACGACCGGCACACCGCCCGCGCGGCGCCGGGCGTGACGCGGATCGCGAGCGTGCCGCCACACGCGACGCAGCCGTCCTGCAGATCGAAGTCTCGGCGGTTCTCCTCTCGGGTCAGCTCCATGCCTCACACGTAACGCACATCGCGGCGCTGGCAAGCGCGCCCACCGGAAACGCGCGCCGGCGCTTGCGTCGCGGTGCCCCCTTTGCTAGAAAACCCCGCCGCAACGCCCAGGTGGTGGAACTGGTAGACACACCATCTTGAGGGGGTGGCGCCGTAAGGCGTGCGAGTTCGAATCTCGCCCTGGGCATTCATCACCGCGCGTGCTTCAGCACGCGCAACCGGTCCGCAGCGGACCGGTTCGTCAGAAGAGCTGCACCGAGTTTCGCCGCGCCGACGCGGCTCGGTGCGCCCCCAAAGTAGAAAAGGGCCCGGCGGACGCTCGCCGGGCCCTTCCTGTTCTTGGCTTGCGGACGCCTCTACTACTTCGCGGGCGTCGCCGGCGCAGGAGCCGCGGGGTTCTGCTGAGCGGGCGCCGTGCCCTGCGCAGGCGCGCCCTGGCCGGGCGGCGCGATCGGCGACGGCGGGACCTGCTGCTGCGAGCTCGCGGGCACCGAGCCCTCGCTGCGGACGACCGACGTGCTGCGGGTCGCCAGGTACGACAGCGTCAGCGACGTGATCATGAAGATCAGGGCGCACGCGCTCGTGACCTTGCTGAGGAAGGTCGTGGCGCCGCGGCCGCCGAAGACGCTGCCAGAACCGCCGCCTCCGAACGCCGCGCCCATGCCGCCGCCCTTACCGGCCTGCAGCAGGATCACGACGATGAGGACGAACGAGACGAGGACGTGGAGGATGGTGACGAGGGTGGTCAACGGGATGCGCCTTTCACGATTCGAGAGAAATCTTCGGCCTTGAGGCTGGCCCCTCCGACGAGAGCTCCGTCCACGTCGGGTTGCGACATGAGGTCGGCAGCGTTGTCGGGCTTCACCGAGCCTCCGTACTGGATCCGAACCCGTTCGGCCGCGCCGGGTCCGAGGTCGCGCAGCATACCTCGAATCGCGGCGTGAACCTCCTGCGCCTGCGCGGTCGTCGCCGTCTTCCCCGTCCCGATCGCCCACACCGGCTCATAGGCGACCGTCAGCCGGGCCAGCTCGGCCTCGGACAGGCCGGTGAGCGCTCCCTTGATCTGGCGCTCGACCACGTCGATGGTCTTGCCCTCGTCGCGCTCGTAGAGCGTCTCGCCGACGCAGACGATCGGCAGGATCCCGACCTCGAGCAGCGCGCGGAGCTTCTTCGCGACCGACTCGTCCGTCTCGCCGAAGAGCTGCCGGCGCTCGCTGTGGCCGACGATCCCGTGCTTCACGCCGAGGTCGGCGAGCATCGGCGCGGAGACCTCGCCCGTGAACGCGCCCTGCTTCTCCCAGTGGACGTCCTGCGCGGCCAGCTCGATCGAGGTGCCCCGGAGCGCCTCCGCGACGGCGGCGAGCGCCGTGAAGGGAGGCGCGACGGCGACCTGGACGCCGCCGCCGTCAGCGACGAGCGGTGCGAGCGCGCGCACCAGATCGCGCGCCTCGGCGGTCGTCTTGTGCATCTTCCAGTTGCCGCAGACGAACTTCGTTCGGGCCACGGGTCACTCCTCGAGCGCCTGGATTCCGGGGAGCGTGCGACCCTCCACGAACTCGAGGCTCGCTCCGCCGCCGGTGGACACGTGGCTCATCTTGGAGACGAGCCCGGCCTCCTCGACCGCCGCCGCGCTGTCGCCTCCGCCGACGACGGTCACGGCCTGGGAGTCGGACATCGCGCGCGCGACACCGTAGGTCCCCTCGGCCCAGGGCTTCTGCTCGAACAGGCCCATCGGCCCGTTCCAGAACACCGTCTTCGCGGCGAGGATCCGCTGCCGGAAGCGGTCGAGGGTCTTCGGCCCGACGTCGAGGCCGATGAGGTTCTCGGGGATGGCGCGATCGTTCACGACGTGGCGCTGCGCCGTCTCGGTCGCCTCGGTGGCGCAGACGTGGTCGACCGGCAGGAGCAGCTCGACGTTCTTCTGCTTCGCGACCTCGAGGAGCGTCTTCGCCAGGTCGATCTTGTCTTCCTCGACCCTGCTCTTCCCGACCGGAACGCCCTCGGCCTTCAGGAACGTGTAGGCCATCGCCCCGCCGACGAGGATCGAGTCGGCCTTCGACATGAGGTTCTGGATGACCTTGATCTTGTCCGAGACCTTCGCGCCGCCGAGCACCGCCACGAACGGCTTCGCGGGCGAGCGCAGCGCCTTGCCGAGGTAGTCGAGCTCCTTCTGGATGAGGAACCCGGCCGCCTTCTCCTTCACGTGCTTCGCCATGCCCGCGGTCGAGGCGTGCGCGCGGTGGGCGGTGCCGAAGGCGTCGTTCACCCAGACGTCGCACAGGCTCGCGAGCTCGCGCGCGAACGCGTCGTCGTTCGCCTCCTCCTCCGGGTGGAAGCGGAGGTTCTCGAGGAGGAGCACTTGCCCCTCCTTCAGGTCCTTCACGAGCTTCTTCACGCCATCGCCGACGCAGTCGTCGGCGAGCGTCACGTCCTGCCGGAGCAGCTCCGACAGGCGCGCCCCGGCGGGCTCCAGCGTGTACTTCTGGCGGTCCTCGGGCTTGCCCTTCGGCCGCCCCAGGTGCGAGGCGAGGATCACCTTCGCCTTCGCCTTGATCGCGTGCTCGATCGTCGGCAGCGCCGCGCGGATGCGCTGGTCGTCGGCGACGCGGCCGTTCGCGTCGAGCGGGACGTTGAAGTCCACGCGGATGAAGACGCGCTTGCCCGCGAGGTCGAGCGCATCCAGGGTCTTCACGTTCGCCATGGCTCCCCCTCCGTCGAGACGGCGCCGTGGCCTACTTCGTGAGCAGCTTCGCGACGTCGACCATGCGGTTCGAGAAGCCCCACTCGTTGTCGTACCAGGCGAACACCTTCGCGAAATCGTCGCCGCCGACCATCATCGTGTTCGTCGCATCGAAGATCGACGAGTGCGGGTTGTCGTTGTAGTCGATGGAGACGGTCGGCTCGTCCGCGTACTGCAGGACGCCCTTCAGGCTGCCCTCGGCGGCCTTCTTGAACGCCGCGTTGATCGACTCCGCCGTCATCGGCTTCTCGCTCTGGAACGTGAGGTCGACGAGCGAGACGTTCGGCGTCGGGACGCGGACCGCGGTGCCGTGCAGCTTGCCCTTGAGCTCCGGGATGACCTCGGCGACGGCCTTCGCGGCGCCCGTCGTCGACGGGATCATCGACAGGGCGGCGGCGCGGGCGCGGCGCAGGTCCTTGTGCGGCAGGTCGAGCAAGTTCTGGTCGTTCGTGTACGCGTGGATCGTCGTCATGAGGCCGCGCTTGATGCCGAAGTTCTCGAGCAGCACCTTCGCGACCGGCGTCAGGCAGTTCGTCGTGCAGGACGCGTTCGACAGGATCTTGTGCTCCGGCTTGATCTTGTCGTGGTTGATGCCGTACGCGACCGTGAAGTCGACGCCCTTGCCCGGAGCCGACAGGAGGACGCGCTTCGCTCCGGCCTGGAGGTGGGCCTCCGCCTTCGCGCGCTCGGTGAACAGGCCGGTGCACTCGAGGACGAGGTCGATGCCGTTGTCCGAGTGCTTCAGCTCCGCGGGATTCCTCACCGCCGTGATGCGGATCTCCTTGCCGTTCACCAGGATGCCGGACTCGGTCGCCTTCACGTCGCCGCGGAACGTGCCGTGCACCGAGTCGTACTTGAGCAGGTGCGCGAGCGTCTTCGTGTCCGTCAGGTCGTTGATCGTGACGAACTCGAGATCCTTCTCGCCTCGCTCAACGGCCGCTCGCACGATGCAGCGCCCGATACGACCGAAACCGTTGATTGCGATGCGCGCCATGCGAGCCTCCCGCCCCGCAGGCCAAGCCGCGGGGTCATTTGGTTGTGAGCGAAGGGGGTCGAATTCCCGCGCGTAACCTACTGATCGGGCCGGGGAGCGTCAACGAAAAGCCGTGAGCGGAAAGACGAGGAACGGCGCCGATTTCCGGCGCCGTTCCGTTGCAAACGCGAAACTGTTCGGCGCCGTCGCGGCGCCGCGAACCTACGCGGAGGCGCGCGCCTCGCCAGCGTCCGCCCTCTGCATGGCGGCGGTCTGGCTCGCGTCGCGGATGTCCTGCGTGACGAGGTCGATCAGCTCGGTCGTGAGGCCGAGAATCTGATTGGGGGAGTAACCGTTGCCGCGAAGCTCCTTGAAGAGCGACTTCGCGAGGATCTGCGTGGCCTTGTTGTCCAGCATCGAGGGAACCATCATGGCGTTTCCAATCTCTCCCGCTGACACGGACGAAAAGTCGCGCTGACGCGGTCTGAAGATATCTGTCCCCATAGCAACCGACGTTCCACAGCGGGGCGCTCGGACCAACACTCGTCCTTTCAGGGACTTACGGCGCCGCGTAGGGATCATGACCCGTTTCGAGCGCGAACGAAGGTACGCACATACCTCCCCGGCGGGTGTAAAGGGTGCGTAGCTGGATTCGCAGTCGGATCGTCGTATCCCAGCAAGTATTTTCACTTTTTTCGGAAGTCAGAGGTACCGCCGAGCGATGCGATATCGAGTGAGCAACATCCCTCTTTGGCTCGACGAGCCCGAGGGGGCGGTGCGCAAGCGCGTCGCCGAGAAGCTCGGCGTCCAGGTCGCGAGCCTCGGCACCGTGGCGGTACTCCGACGCTCGCTCGACGCCCGCAAGAAGGGACACCCCCGCTGGCTCCTTCAGGTCGAGGCCGAGCTCGAGGGCGCGCTCCGGACGGGGGCTGCCGACGTGTCCGTCGCGCCGACCCCGGCGCCGGTCCCCGCGCCCGTCCGGCCGCCCGCGATCTCGCCCGTCATCGTCGGCGCCGGGCCGGCCGGTCTGTTCTGCGCGTGGGCGCTCCTGCAGCGTGGCGTCCGCTCCGTCGTCCTCGACCGCGGCAAGCCGGTCTCGCCGCGGCGGCGCGACGTCGCGAAGCTCATGCGCTCGGGGGACCTCGATCCCGAGTCGAACATGAACTACGGCGAGGGCGGCGCCGGCGCGTACACCGACGGCAAGCTCGGCACCGGTATCCACCACCCTGCCGTCCGCACCGTCGTCGAGCTGTTCGCGCACTACGGGCGCGTCCAGCGCATCCTCGAGGAGGGAAAGCCGCACGTCGGGTCGGACGTCCTGCCGGCAGCGGTGTCGGCGATGCGCGAGGACCTCGAGCGCGGCGGCTGCACGTTCCACTGGAGCGCGCGGGTGGTCGACCTCGAGGTCGCCGGTGGCCGCATCCGGGGCGTGCGGCTGGCCGACGGCCGGAGCATCGACTCCGACCGAGTCGTCCTCGCGCCCGGGAACAGCGCGCGCGAGGTGTTCGAGCTGTTCGCCGCGCGCGGGTGGCCGCTCGAGGCGAAGGCGTTCGCCGCAGGGTTCCGCGTCGAGCACCCGCAGGCGCTCATCGACTCGATCCAGTACGGGAAGGCCGCCGGGCACCCCAGGCTGCCGCCCGCCGACTACAAGCTCGCCGACAACCCGCGCATCGAGGGCGAGGCGCGCGGCGTGTTCTCGTTCTGCATGTGCCCCGGGGGCGTCGTCGTCCCGACGCCGACCGAGGCGGGGCTCCAGTGCACGAACGGCATGTCGAACTCGGCCCGTTCGTCGCCGCTGGCCAACGCGGGGCTCGTCGTGGCCGTGTCGCCGAAGGACTTCGCGGCGGAGGGCTTCGAGGGCCCGCTGGCCGGGCTCGCCTGGCAGCGGAAGTGGGAAGGTCGTGCCTACGAGCTCGGCGGCGGCGGCTACAAGGCGCCAGCGCAGCGCGTCGGCGACTATCTCGCGAACCGTCCCGGCCAGGCTCCAGGGCGCTCGTCCTACCGCCCGGGGCTCACGCACGCCGATCTCGCGACGCTCTTCCCGAGCCAGATCCGGACGGCGCTCCGCGCCGCCCTGAAGACGTTCGACGCGCGCATGCGCGGCTTCGTCACGAACGACGCGGTCCTCGTCGGCGTGGAGACGCGCACGAGCGCGCCGTGCCGGCTGCTGCGCGGCGGCGACTTCCAGTCGCCCGGCATCGGCGGGCTCTATCCGGCGGGGGAAGGCGCGGGCTACGCGGGCGGGATCGTCTCGTCGGCGGTCGACGGCCTCCGTGTCGCGGAGGCGATCTGCGCCGAGCTCGAGCAGCGTGCGGCACGCTGACTCATCGCGCTGCTTACTCCGGAATCACGCAGCGCAGCAGATTTCGAATCGGTCTGACTGGAGCGCGAACGAGAAGTAGCGGTGGGTGATCTCGGTCACGCGCTACCAGCGGCGCACGAGACCGTCGGCGAGCCGGGGTGGCTGCCCAGCTGTGCTCCTCGTCGCCGACGTGGTCGCTGGGCGCCCGCGCGCGGCG
>DASSQI010000221.1:0-6362 GCA_035702585.1 Anaeromyxobacteraceae bacterium | reverse complement strand
ACCCGAGGCAGCGGCGACGCGGGCGCGCACCGCGCCGATGTCGGTGCCGGAGTGGTCGTGGCCGCCGCAGGCGGCGAGCAGCGCGAGCGCAGCGGTGAAGAGATACGCAAGGCGTCGGTTCCAGCTCATGACGGAGTCCTCCTGTGGCGCAGGGGCTCCGTGGAGCCGCGCCTGTCGCGTTCGATCGTCGAAGGGGCGCCGCGGGCGACGTGCCCGCGGCGGTCAGCGTGAGTTCACTGCGGGCGCGAGCGGCGAGACCTCACCGTGCGAGCGTGGCCGCGGGGATTGCACCGACCGATCCACGCAAGAGCCGCAGCGATTGACGCAATCGCGCAATTCCAGATCGCGCGTGATCACGCGCACCGAGAGTGCAAGCGGCTTTTTGACGCAGGGCGAGATCAGGAGCAGGCCGGAGCGGGACGTCGGCGCGCCAGGGTCGCCTGAGCCCCTGAGCGGCGAACCACGATGCGCGGGCGGCAGCGTGGGTCGTTCCGGGGCGCGGCGACTCGTGCGATACGGGTGCATGCCGCGCGCGACGTTCTGGACAGCAGCGGTCCTCTTCGCCGCCCTCACCACCCCGACGACCGGGTCGGCCCAGGTGCCGTGCGAGGGCGACGCCGGCTACGACGCCGCCGCGATCGAGATGCCATGCCGCGACCTGCGGCGGATCCTCGAGCTCACCGGCGAGGCGCCGCTGCAGACGTCGCTCCTCGCGCGAGGCTCGGATCCGCGGCCGTTCACGCGCGAGGGGTCACCCGCGGCTGAGCCGGAGTCGCTCCTCTCCGCGCACGTCCTGCCGGTGCGGCTCCGCGCGGTCGCGAACTCCGCCTATCCGAGCGGCGGGAACGACGGCCTCCTCTGGGCGGGCCGCGGCCTCTCGACGTCGCTCGAGGCCGGCGTCGGCGTCCAGGCCGGCCCCTTCCGCGCCGCGATCTCGCCCGCGATCGCGTGGCAGCAGAACCGCGCGTTCGACCACCCGGCCTCGACGCTCCCCGGCAGCTCCCCCTACGCGAACCCGTTCATGACGGGGATCATCGACGCGCCGCTGCGCTTCGGCCCCGACGCGTTCACCAGCGCCGACCTCGGCGCGTCGTACGCGCGCGTGGACCTCTTCGGCTTCGGCGCCGGCGTATCGAACGAGCCGCTCTGGTGGGGCCCCGGCATCCGGAACTCGATCCTCCTCTCGAACAACGCGCCCGGCTTCCCGCACCTCTTCGTCACGACCTCGCGCCCGCTCGACATCAGGATCGGCAAGCTCGACGCGCAGTACGTCTACGGGCGCCTCGACGAGTCGAAGTGGTTCGACGTGGACGGCGGCAACGACCTCCGCCACTTCAACGCGTTCGCGGTGGCCTTCTCGCCCGCGTTCGCTCCCGGCCTCAGCGTCGGGTACTCGCAGCTCGCGCACGACCGCGTGCGCCGACGGCAGCCGCAGGAGGTCCTTCCGGAAGGCTTCACCCCTGGCAACCGGCTCGTCGGGCTGTACGGACGCTGGGCGATGCCGGCGGCGCGGTTCGAGCTGTACGGCGAGTGGGGTCACGACGACCGGTGGGTGGACTTCCTGGACAGGCTCATGGAGCCGCAGCACGCGCAGGCGTACCTCGTCGGCCTGCAGAAGGTGCTCGGGTCGGGGAACCGCCGCGGACGGCTGCACTTCGAGCTCGCGAACACCTTCGAGAAGCAGGCGCAGAACGCCCCGCGCGCCGCCGCGATCTTCTACGCGCACCTCTTCGAGATCCAGGGCCACACGAACCGCGGGCAGCTCCTCGGAGCGCAGATCGGTCCGCAGGCATTGCAGCAGTTCCTCGCAGTGGACCTCCTCACGATCGGGGGCTTCGCCGGCGTCTTCTTCGAGCGAACCGTCCGGAACGAGCGCTACTTCTACGACGTGGTCTCGCGCATCGACGGTCACGACCTCGAGCTCACGGCAGGGCTGCGTGAGCTCTGGTCGCGCGGCGGCGTGGACCTCGCCTGGGAAGCCGGCGTCTCGCGCCGCTGGAACGCCTACTTCGAGGGGAACCGCACGAACTTCCGCGGCAGCGTGAGCGCGATCTGGCGGCCGGACCTCGCGATCCGGGCGAGGTGACTCAGCTCGCGATGCGCGTGGGGCCGTCGGCGCCCTGCGCGGACGCGGATCTGGCGTCGAGTGCCCTCACGTCGAGCGCTGCCCCGACATCGACCGGATCGCCGATCCCGGGCGCGGCCCGCGACGCGAGGAGCCGCTGGCGCCGCTCGGCGAGCAGCCCGGGCAGCTCGCGCCACTGCAGGAACCCGAGCCAGCGCAGGCTCGCGACCGCGCCGGCCGCAACGAGCGCGAGCGCGAGCAGCGCCTCGCGGTCGTCCGCGCGAATGACGACGAGCGCCGTTCCGGCGAGGCACATCGACGAGCCGTACAGCGCGAGCGCGGCCTGGCGCTGCGTGAAGCCGAGCGCGAGCAGCCGGTGGTGGATGTGGCCGCGATCGGCGGCGAACATCGGCAGCCCGCGCACGGCGCGGCGGGCCATCGCGAGCAGCGTGTCGCAGATCGGCAGCCCGAGCGCGAGGATCGGCACGAGCAGCGCGGTCGCGCTCGGCCCCAGGGTCGCCACCGGGATCGCCGCCGTCGCGAGCACGTACCCGAGGAACATGCTGCCCGTGTCGCCCATGAAGATCGACGCCGGGTTGAAGTTGAAGAAGAGGAACCCGAGCACTGCGCCGCCGACCGTCGCGGTCACGATCATGAGCAGCGCGTCGGAGTGGCCGAGCGCGAGCATGAACAGGGCCGCGCTCGCCGTCAGCGCGACGCCGCCCGCCAGGCCGTCGAGGCCGTCGATGAGGTTCATCGCGTTCGTGACGCCGACGATCCAGAGGAGCGTGAGCGGCAGGCCGAGCGCGCCGAGGTCGAACGTGCCGAGGAGCGGGAGAGAGAGGATGTCGATGCGCAGGCCCGCCGCGTAGGCGAGCGCAGCGACCGAGAACTGCACCGAGAACTTCACGCGCGCGTCGGCGCCGACGAGGTCGTCGTACACGCCGAGGGCGGCGATGAGGAGCGCGCCGCCGAGGATGCCGATGACGGTGTGGTGCTCCTCGCGCGCGAGCGTCGCGACGGGCCCGTACGCCAGCGCGAGCCCGCCGAGCACCGCCGCGAACGCGGCGACGATCGCGACGCCGCCGAGTCGCGGCGTCGGCGCGCCGTGGATCTTGCGGGCCGTGATCGCGTGGTCGAGGAGACCCCGCCGGACCGCGACGCCGCGGACAATGGGCGTCAGGCCGAGGCTCAAAGCCCCCGCTGCCGCGAACGCGACGATCGCCACGAACATGACCCGTTAGCCCCGCAGTTCAGCGCCGCGCGATCACCATCAGCGGCCCTGAACGAGGGCTAAACATGCTGGCGAGCAGGCGCAAGAAGGACCGTAGCCTGAACGAGCGCTACGGTCCCTTGCCCGCGGGACGAAAGAAGCGTTTGCCCCCAAATTGCCGGAGCTACCTCGTACCGCCGCTCGCGCCGGTCGCTCCCGTGCCCTCGCAGGTGGTGGGCAGCGTGACGTCGAGGACGTTCTGGCCGGGGACGAGCGTCTTGCTCGCGACCTGGTACTCGTCGATGCCGAACACGTAGGTGTAGACGCGGTACGTGAGCCCGGCGCGCAGGCCGCGGAACGTGACCTCGCCGTTCGCGTCGGTGCTGTCGAAGAGCGGCAGCACGAGCGAGCCGAGCGGCGCGACGACGACGGTCGCCGACTTGCCGACGCTCGTGCGCTTCGACGTGTCCTCCTCGCAGACGCGGGCGACCCGCACGACGAGGTCCGCGGGCTGCACGACAGGCACGTTGACCGGCACCGTGACCTGGCCGCCGGCGCAGGGATCCTGGACGACGGTCTCACCCACCTGCACGCCGTCGAGCCGGATGGAGATGCGCGTCGCCCGCTGCGGGATGGCGTCCTTCAGCACGAACTGGTTGGGGTTCGAGTCCGCCGAGGAGTACAGGCGAGCCCAGCCGCCGTTCACCAGCGTCGCGAGCGCGGTGAGGCGGAGGTTGTTCGGGTTTCCGCTCACGAGGACCGTGGTCGGTGCCGTGCAGGCGCTGCTGCAGAGCCAGCCGAAGTTGAAGAAGCTGAAGTGGTTCGGCTGGGCGAGCACCTCGAGACGATCCTGGGCGTCGCGCGTGACGTTCGCGGTCCCGTCGGAGCGCCAGCGGCCCGTGTCGGCGCTGTAGCTCCACGCCGGCAGCATGGAGCCGTTGCCGACCACCGCGCCGGTGGACGGGTCCGCGACCGGCGACACGTTGATGCGGAGCGGCAGCGCGGCCGACGACGTCGCTGCGCGTCGGCCGCTCGCGTCGGCGATCTCGACCGAGGCGAAGCCCGCGGAGACGAACTGCCCGCTCTGGCCGGCGACGAGGGCTTCACCATTGCCCGGGAGCATCGCAAAGGCGGCGGGCTCGTTCGTGTCGTAGTAGCTGAGGCGCGCCGTCAGCGCGCCGGTGAGCGGCGCTCCGGCGGAGTCGAGGAGCGTCGTCGCGGCCGGCACGGTGAGGCTCACCGCGGGCGCGCTGACCGAGCCGAGGGTGGTCGCCGTCATGGCGTCCGCCGTCGTCCCCGAGGCGTTCGCGGAGCCGAGGGGGCGAACGACCGCGACGGCGCCCGGAGGCGGGAGGGCGCGGTTCGCCATGCGGGCCGTCACCTCGACCTCACCGTCGGCCGACATGACGACGCGCGCGACCGCGGGGTCGTAACCCTCCGCGGTCGCGATCACCTGCAGCGTGAACGGCAGCGGCGCAGTCCTCGACACCGCGAAGACGGCGATGCCGTTCGTGACCGAGAAGTGGTTCATCGCCTGGCCAGCTGCGTTCTGGGCGACGGCCGAGAGCGCACCCGCCTCGTCACGGACCGTGACGTCGAGCGTCCCGGTGACCGGGCGGCTCGTCGCCGCGTCGAGGAAGATCGCCGAGACCTTGCGGTCGACCGAGGCAGGAGGAGTTGGCGAATCAATGGCCTTGTCCGAGTCGGAGCACCCGACCGAGACGACGGCCAGCAAGACAACCGCCAGACCCTTCACAATCAAATCACGCATGTCTGCGAGCTCCCCGCGAGTGGTGTTCGTACGGCGAGCGCCGGGGCGCTCGTCAGCTCGTTCGGATTACCACATCGGGGTACACGGGCAAGCAACAGGAAGAAGGGACAACGTCAGCGATCGGCCGAGCCGAGGAGCCCGTCCGCGGAGAGCCGGCCCGAGTCGCGATAGCTCGACTCGAGGTTCCACGGCGCGAGCGGCGGCTCGGCGACGCCGGTCGTGAGCGGGTTGCGCGTGCCGCCGACGACGGACGCGATCTCGTGGTCCCACCTGCGGGCGCCGCGCACCTGGAGCCAGCCTGGGCGCATGTCGCGTCGCGGCGTGAGCGGCAGCGAGATGAACGCACCCGCCAGTCGCACATCCGTGTCCGCGTAGTAGAAGCCGAGCTCCGTCGCCCCGAACCAGCGCGAGAGCTCGATGGAGGCGCCGCGGTCGCCGGCGTGGAACTGGCCGGCGCGCACCGTCGCGACGAGGTCGAGCGGTGCGTAGCGCCCGCGCCACGACACTGTCGCGGCGTAGCGGCCCACGCGCTCGTCGTCCCACGTCCGAGTGCCCTGCACGCCGAACGCGTGAGTCCCGTCCCCTGACAGCCACAGCGCCTCGGCGACGACACCCGCCTCGGAGGCGCGGTAGAGCCCGCCACCGATCATCGCCATGAGCCCGCGCGCGAGCGGCACGGCCTGGTGGACCGTCGCGAACTCGAGCCGCGGGTCGTGGCGGTAGCGGTTCAGGAGCCGACCATCGCCGAGGTCGTCCGACCGGAGGAGCTGCACGTCCGCGCGGCCGAAGGCGGTCGCGCCGGGCCAGAGCTGCACGATGAGGTCCGGCCGGAACGACAGCGCGTAGTCGAGGATCGAGCGGTCCCAGGCGACGAACGTCCGCAGCCCCGGCGCGAGCACGAGCGCCGAGTGCAGCGCGACCCGGTTGCGTGGCGACGCGGAGACCCAGGCGGCATCGCGCGCTCTCGGGTGCCAGGTCCAGCGCTCCGCAGCGTGCGCGCCCGGCGCGAGCACCACCTCGACCATCCGGATGCCGCTCCGCTTCAGCACGACCGCGACCGGCGCATCCCCGAGCCCCGCCGCGGCGACCTCGCTCCGCACGACCGCGAGGCCGTCCGACTCGGCGTGGTTGAAGCGGTTGTTCTCGTACTCGACGACGAGGAGCTCGCCGTCGCGGCCGACCCGCACCTCCTCGAACCCGGCGTCCACGAGCGCGTCCTCGAGCGACTGGAGCTCGTTCTCCGCGCCGGAGGCCGGACCCGAGGCGGCCGCGACTGGCCGAGCGTCCCCGGTGCGCGCCGCCGAGCTCGCCTC
>DASSQI010000220.1:0-2689 GCA_035702585.1 Anaeromyxobacteraceae bacterium | reverse complement strand
CGACGCGTTCGCGTCGCCCATCTGCGCCCAGGCGATGAACCCCGCCTTCAGCACCAGCTCGGGCTTCGCGCCGAAGAACGCCGGACGCCACAGCACCAGGTCGGCGAGCTTCCCCGGCTCCACCGAGCCGACGAGGTGCGCGAGGCCGTGCGCGATCGCCGGGTTCACCGTGTACTTGGCCACGTAGCGGCGGATCCGTAGGTTGTCGGAGCCGGGCCGCTCGCCGTCGAGCGCGCCGCGCTGCGCCTTCATCTTGTGAGCGGTCTGCCAGGTGCGGGTCACCACCTCGCCCACGCGCCCCATCGCCTGCGAGTCGGAGCTCATCATCGAGATCGCGCCCAGATCGTGGAGCACGTCCTCGGCCGCGATGGTCTCGCCGCGGATCCGGCTCTCCGCGAACGCGACGTCCTCCGGGATGGCCGGGTCGAGGTGGTGGCAGACCATCAGCATGTCGAGGTGCTCGTCGAGCGTGTTCACGGTGAACGGGCGCGTCGGGTTCGTGGACGAGGGGAGCACGTTCGGCTCACCGCAGACCCGGAGGATGTCGGGCGCGTGGCCGCCCCCGGCTCCCTCGGTGTGGAAGGTGTGGATGGTCCGCCCGCGGAACGCCGCGATCGTGTGCTCCGCGCAAGACGACTCGTTCAGCGTGTCGGTGTGGATCGCGACCTGCACGTCGTGCCGCTCGGCGACGTCGAGGCAGGCGTCGATCGCCGCCGGCGTCGTGCCCCAGTCCTCGTGCAGCTTCAGGCCCAGCGCTCCCGCCTCGAGCTGCTCGTCGAGGCCCTGGGGCGCGGAGGCGTTCCCCTTGCCCAGCAGCCCGACGTTGAGCGGCAGGCCGTCGAGCGCGCGCAGCATGAGCTCCACGTGGCGCGCGCCCGGCGTGCAGGTGGTCGCGTTCGTGCCGGTCGCCGGCCCCGTGCCGCCGCCGACGAAGGTCGTGACGCCGCTCGCGAGCGCCTCGAACGCCTGCTGCGGGCTGATGAGGTGGATGTGCGTGTCGATCGCCCCCGCGGTGAGGAGGAGCCCCTCGCCGGCGACGACCTCCGTCCCGGCGCCGACGATCATCCCCGGCGTCACGCCGGGCATGACGTCCGGGTTCCCCGCCTTGCCGATCGCGCGGATGAGGCCGCCCTTCACGCCCACGTCGGCCTTGTAGATGCCGGTCCAGTCGAGGACGAGCGCGTTGGTGACGACGAGGTCGAGCGCCTCCGCGTCGGCCACGCCGGTCGCCTGGCCCATGCCGTCCCGGAGGACCTTGCCGCCGCCGAACACGCACTCGTCGCCGTACGAGGTGAGATCGCGCTCCACCTCCGCGACGAGCCCGGTGTCCCCGAGCCGGACGCGATCGCCGGTGGTCGGGCCGTAGAGCGCGGCGTACCGCTCGCGCGAGAGCCGGAGCGACATCTAGGCGCCCTCCGCCGCCGGCGAGGGCTCCTCGACGTGCTCGAAGCCGCGGGCGCGGGCCGCCTCGACGAGCCGCGCGCGCCCCTCGTCCGTCACCGGGCCGGGCGAGAGCGCGTTCCCGCCCCGGACCACGCGCGCCCCGGCGATCTCGACGAGGCGCACCGTGCGCGTCTCGCCCGGCTCGAAACGCACCGCCATCCCCGCGGGCACGTCGAGCCGCCGGCCGTACGCGCGCGCGCGATCGAAGCGCAGGTACGGGTTCGTCTCGGCGAACGGATAGTGGCTGCCGACCTGGATCGGACGGTCGGCGACGTTCGTGACGCGGAGCTCGATCGCCTCTCGCCCGGGGTTCAGCTCGAGCTCTCCCGGCGCGTGGAGCACCTCGCCCGGAGCCCCGGCATCCTCCGCCGCCTCGGCCGAGGCCGGCCGCATCGCGCCGGCCGGCGCGGGGGTGGCGTCCTCGAACCGTGACAAGGGCGGCACCGGCAGGAACGAGCCGTAGAGCGCGAGCGAGAGATCTCCGTGCTCCTCGGCGATCGGGTGATGCACGGTCACGAGCTTCGTTCCGTCCGGGAAGGTGCCCTCGACCTGCACCTCGCTCACGAGCTCGGCGACCCCCGGCATCACCTGCCGCCGGCCGAGCATGCGCCGGCCGAGGTCCATGAGGTCCGCCACGCGTCGTCCGTCGCGGATGAGCTCGAGGAGCTGGGTCGCGAGGAGCGCCACCGTCTCGGGGTGATTCAGGCGGAGCCCGCGCGCGAGCCGCTTCTGCGCGACGACGCCGGCCTGGTGGAGGGTGAGCTTGTCGATCTCGCGCGGCGAGAGGTGCATGGCAGTTCACCAGTGGTGAGGGAGTGGACCCGCGCCGAGGGCGTCTGCGGCGGGCGCGATCGCGCGGCGGACGAACTCGGCGAGGAGCTCCGGCGTCGCGGCGGCGCAGCGGAGGAGCACGCCGCCCGGGACCGGGCTCGCGGCGGCGCGGACGGGCGCCCCCGGCGCCGCGGGGAGCTCCTCGGCCGCCGCCGTCAGCGCGCTCGCGCAGCGGGCGAACGACGGCCCCACGGCGAGCACCACCGCGAGCGCGTCGAAGCGGCCGAGCCGCGTCGCGAGCTCGCCGGGCGCGCGGGGCTCGAGCACGAGCGCGTCCGCCACCGCGAGCCGCCCGTCCACGAGCACCTCGTTCCGGGTCGCGTGGCGGCCGAGCGCCCAGCGCTCCCCGCGCGCCACGCGGCCGGCGACGATGGCGTCGACGACGAGCAGGCTCGCGGAGGGCGCGAGCTCGAAG
>DASSQI010000219.1:0-40780 GCA_035702585.1 Anaeromyxobacteraceae bacterium | reverse complement strand
CGAGGATGCCCCGGAGTTCCAGGGCTGGTGCGTTGCCGAGCGCGAGCGTTTCGGCCGCATCGAGCGCGAGCTGCTCGACCGCATCATCCACCGGCTCGGCGATGATGATCCGGACGCTGCGGTGCCATACGCCCAGCGTCGAGCGCGGCTCGATCCGCACGACGATGCCAGCCAGGCGAGGCTCGTCACGCTCCTTGCCGCCGCCGGACGGCTGCGAGAGGCCGATGCGCACTACCGCGTCCAGCGACGATGGCTCGAGGCGCATGGTGGCCGTCCCGGCGCCGAGCTCGTGCGGGCGTGGGCCGGCCTGTCACGAGGGACCGCCCACGCGGCGGACGCAGACGCGTCAGCCGGTGTGGGGCAGGAGGTGCGGTTCTGCCGGTCGCGCGATGGCACGAGCATCGCCTATGCGACCGCTGGCAGCGGGCTGCCTCTCGTCAAGGCTGCGCACTGGCTCAGCCACCTCGAGTACGAGTGGCGCAGCCCGGTCTGGCGCCATTGGCTCAGCGAGCTCACCCGTGACCACCGCCTCGTACGCTACGATCAGCGCGCCAACGGTCTGTCCGACTGGGCGGCTGAGAGCCTGTCGCTCGAGGCGTTCGTCGATGACCTCGACGCCGTCGTGGAGGCGGAGGGACTTCGGCGCTACCCGGTTCTCGGCGTGTCGCAGGGCGCCGCGATCGCGGTGGCGCACGCGGTCCGCCATCCCGACCGCGTCTCGGGACTCGTCCTCTACGGCGGGTTCGTGCTGGGTTGGCGTCGCCGCGGCCGCCCTCAAGACGTCGAGGTGCGAAACGCGATGGTGAAGCTCATGCTGCACGGCTGGGGTCGGGAGAACGCAGCGTTCCGCCAGCTCTTCACGTCACTGTTCTGCCCCGGCGCCACGCTCGATCAGATGCAGGCGTTCAACGAGCTCCAGAGGGAGAGCGCGTCTCCGGAGAATGCCGTCCGGCTCTCGGAGGCGGTCGGAGAGTTCGACGTGTCATCGCTCCTGCCACGCGTGCGCGTCCCGACCCTCGTCCTGCACGCGCGCGGGGACGCCGTGATCCCGTTCGAGCAGGGACGCCGGCTCGCGGCCGGGATCCCGGGCGCTCGCTTCGTTCCTGTGGATGGAACGAACCACATCCTGCTCGAGCACGAGCCCGCCTGGCCGACGTTCCTCCGCGAGGTGCGCGCGTTCCTCGCCTCGGTCGCTCGGGACGAGGCCGCGCCCGGCGCGACGGCGCCGTGAGGACGGGCGCCGCCGCGCGATGAAGGCGCCGCGGACGATCTCGGGGTGCGGTGTCGTCTAGCTCATGGGAGCGAGGCAGAACGCGGGAGCGATGTCTTCGACCCGCCGCCGCGCCGTGGCGCTGAGGCGACCGATCGTCGCGAGGAAGCTCGGGTGCGTCATCCCGGAGCCGATGAACGTCCAGCGGTTCGCCTGGTGCTGGACGCGCTCCAGGGCTGCGCGCTCGTCGGGGGTGAAGATGCGCCCGGTCGCGCGCTGCAGCGCCTCGACATCGAGCGCGACCTGCTGGCGCAGGCCGCCGTCGAGCACCCCGCCGATCTGGAAGTAATGGTCGACGGCGTCGAGGATGTCAGGCTCGGTCATGCCGCGCGCGAGCTCCTCGACGAGGAGCGTGTCGAGCTTCACGTGCTGCGCCTCCTCGAGCCAGTGGTGCTTGAGCAGGCTCTTGAAGAGCGGGTCGAGCGCGCCGTCGTCACGCACACTGTCGGTGTAGTGCTGTTGCGTGAACCACTCGATGCCGAGGATCAGGATCGCGACGGAGAGGGGAGGGTGTGCGAGCACGGCGCTCGCGATCGCCTCCGGCGGGCCGATGACGTCGCAGCGCGTGCCGAAGCCGCGCTCGAACTCGACGCCGAACCGGCGGAAGAGGTCGATGTGCTTGGCCTCCTCGGAGGCGAACTGCAGCAGCGCGCGGGTCCGGATCGCGTCGCCGTGCAGCCCGGGCCGGGCGCCGTCGAGGACGAACGGGACGATGAACTCCTCCACGAGGCCGAAGATGGACAGGTACCCGTGGCCGCGAATCTGGTTGAGGATTCGCTTCTCGTCGCGGGAGAGGAATGCGAGCGGCTCGACCTGCGCGAGGGACTCGGGCAGGAACGGCAGCGAGAAGTCGAGCCGCTGCTCGCCGCCGATGACGTCTTCCACCTTCCAGCCGATGCGCTGTGCGGTCGCGAGCGTCGCTTCGTACGTGTACTCGGGGGTCATGATCGTCTCCGTGGTCAAGGCGGCAGGAGCGCCGCCGAGGCCAACACTGGAGGCGTCTCGTGTGAACGGGCGTGGGAACGCGCGTGGTAACACAGCGTCGATCGCGGCGCGCCCGCTGCGTACGCGCGGTCGATGGATCTACCCGCTGATCGAGGCGCTGTCGGCCGTCGCGCACAGCTCGACGATGGCTCGCTCCAGCGCGTCGAGATCCGGCGGCTTCGCGAGGTGCAGGTCGAAGCCGGCCTCCTTCGACCTCTCGATGTCGTCCGGCTGCGCATACCCGCTCAGCGCGATGAGCGGGACGTGGTCGAGCCGAGGGCTCGCTCTGATCGCCTTAGCGACGTGGAAGCCATCCATGCCGGGGAGCCCGATGTCGCAGACGATCACATCCGGGGTCTCCGCGTGAGCCTTCTCGACGCCATCGGGGCCGGTCAACGCGATGTCGACGAGGTGGCCGCTCAGCTCCAGCGCCTCCTTCATCGATTCGGCCGCGTCGATGTTGTCCTCGATGACGAGCACGCGTCGGTTGGCCCTCGCGGCTGAACGCGCCGGCACGACCGTCAGGTGGCGCGGTTGTCGCCTCTCGAGCGGCAGCCGGACGACGAACGAGGTGCCCCTCCCGATGCCTTCGCTCTGGACGCGCACGCTGCCGCCGTGGAGCTCCACGAGCCCCTTCACGAGCGCGAGCCCGAGGCCGAGCCCGCCGGCGCTCCGGTCGAGCGTATTCTCGACCTGCATGAACGGCTCGAACAGCTGCGGGATCACGTCACTCGCGATGCCCGCACCCGTGTCGCGGACTGCGAGCTCCGCGAACCCGTCGGTCCGATCGAGGGTCAGCCTCGTCGTGCCGCCGCGCGGCGTGAACTTGACCGCGTTGTTCAGCAGGTTCCCGATGACCTGTCCCAGGCGCGTCGCGTCCGCGTCGACCACGAGCTCCTCGTCAGGTAGGACCAGCTCGAGATCCACGCCGTTCCTCGCGAACACCTCGCGGTGATCCTCCACCGTCCGCCGCGCGAGCGCGCAGAGGTCGACGCGCTCCCGCTGCAGCCGGATCTTCCCGCGGGCGATCCGCGTGACGTCGAGCAGGTCGTCGACGAGCCTCGTGGTGTGCTGCACCTGCCGATCGATCACCGCGAGGGCTCGACGCGCCTGCTCTCCCCCCGGCGCGGCCCTGCCGAGGATGTAGAGGCTGTTCCGGATCGGAGCGAGCGGGTTGCGGAGCTCGTGCGAGAGCATTCCGAGGAATTCGTTCTTCCGCCGGTCCGCCTCGCGCAGCTCGGCGAGCAGCCTGTCTCGCTGCGCCTCGGCGGCTCTTCGCGAACCGATGTCGCCGATCGTCCCGACGGCGCCGCGGTACGTGCCGGCGCCGTCTCGAATCGCCGACACCGTGACGTGCACCCACAGGGCCGTGCCGTCGCTCCGGAAACACCGCTTCTCGTACTCGCACGTTTCGACGCGGCCCTGGCGGAGCGCCTGGAACTTCTCGAGGGCGACGTGGCGATCCTTCGGGACCGTCACGTCGTTGATGCCCCTGCTCAGCATCTCCTCGCGGCGGTACCCCAGGATCTCGCAGAGACGATCGTTCACCGCGAGGAAGCGGTCAGACCCGTCCAGCTCGGCGATCCCGAGCGCCGCCCGATCGAAGATGGCCCGGAGGCGCTCCTCGCTCTCGCGAAGCGCCCGGTCGGATTGCTCCAGCTCGCGCGAGGCGGCCTCCATCCGCAGGAGCGCCGTCCTGAACGACGCGCAGATGAGCGCGACGAGCGCGCCGCCCGTCACGAACAGCGCCGTCGCGATGAGCGCATCCTGCGAGGTGCTCCAGCCTGTGTAAGGCCTGATGAAGCGGCGGTTCGCCACGAGCGCAGAGATCGCGATGCACAGCAGTCCAGGTCCGCGCCCGCCGAGCCCGGCGGACAGCGCGACGCCCGGATAGAAGAACACGAACGGCGCGATCCCCGGCTCGGGGAAGAACACGAGCTGGAGCGATGCAGAGCACAGCGTGACGAGCAGCGCGCTCGTGTAGCGGAGGACGAGCGATCGAACTCGACCGACGTGAGTCGCGACCGCCAGGATCACGCGAGCGACGAGGCCGGTCGTCACCCCACGCCACGCGCGCTCGCCTGGTCCACCCGTCACGCGGAGCCCCACTGCCCTTCTGCGACGAGCCGCATGTTGGGGTGCCTCTACTCGAATCGGTGAGCCCCACCCGGGGGACTCACAAGGGGGTCTACCACGCGGATGAGCTCCTAACGCCTCGACAGCGCCGGGCGCACACACGAGGGCCGCGTGTGACCCTCGCACAGCGCTCGGCGCACGCCAGCCCACGCGCCCTCCAGTGGAGGACCGAGGAGCAGATTCCTTGCCGCCCTCGAGCGACGGGATACTGATCCCAACCGTTCGATCGGAGGTCCGCCAGTGTCCCCGTCACGTCAGGTGTGCCTCCTCGTTTGCGGCGTATGTGTCGGCTGGGCTGCCCCGGCCTTGGCGCAGCAGGGCGGAGCCGTGGGCTCGCCCATCGCCGCCACGGTGCTGCTCTTCGCGGCTGCGCTCGTCACGCTCCTCGTGCCGCTCAGCCCGCGCGAGCGGTTCATCACGCGCGAGATCGGCGGGAGGCCGCGAGCGCCCTCGAGCGCGTCGCGGAGGCGACCGGCTGCGTGAGCCGGTGAGCGTGCTCGCCTCCGGTGCGCGGGGTCCGGGCGGCGCGGGTGGTACTCTCGACGCGTGCCCCTCGACCCCGACGTCCAAGACCAGCTGCGCCGCGTCCTCTCTTCTCTCGAGATGCTGCTCCCGCGCCCCGTCTCCCCGATCGACTGGGCGGCGACGCACGCCGCGAACTGGAGGAGACACTCGCTCGCCGGCTATCTGGAGCCGGTCCACAGCGTCGACTCGATCGACCTCGCCGACCTGCTCGGGATCGAGGAGCAGAAGCGCGTCGTCGATCGGAACACGCGCCAGTTCCTGGCCGGGTACCCTGCGAACAACGTCCTGCTCTGGGGGACTCGGGGCACCGGGAAGTCGTCGCTCGTCCGCGCGCTCCTGCGAGCGTACGCGGCGAGCGGGCTGCGGATCATCCAGGTGGACAAGGACGATCTCGTCTGCCTGCCGTCGATCGTCGACGCGATCCGCGATCAGCCGTACCGCTTCATCATCTTCTCGGACGACGTCTCGTTCGAGGTGGGGGAGTCCAGCTACAAGATGCTGAAGAGCGCGCTCGACGGATCCGTGTACGCGACGCCGGAGAACGCGCTCATCTACGTGACGTCCAACCGGCGCCACCTCATACCCGAGTACGAGACCGACAACCTCGGCGCGATGCGCGTCAACAACGAGATCCACCACGGTGAGGCGGTGGAGGAGAAGATCTCGGTCTCCGGCCGGTTCGGCGTGTGGGTGGCGTTCCACGCCTTCTCGCAGGCGGAGTACGTCGCCGTGGCGCGGCAGTGGGTCGAGCGGCTGTGCGAGAAGACCGGCGTCGAGCTCGAGTGGACCGGCGAGGCAGAGGACGCTGCCATCGCGTGGTCGCACAAGAAGAACGACCGCAGCGGCCGCATCGCTTTCCAGTTCGCGAACCACTGGGTCGGCTCGAGGCTGCTCGACCGCCGGGGCTGAGGACAGGAGTCGCGCGTCCGCGGCCGGGCCGCCACGCCGTTTTCTTGCGGCGTCCCCTGAGCATGGTACGGCTCGGCGATGATGCTCCAACCGCACAATCTCGCCTTCCGGACGGCCCTCGCGCTCACCCTCGGCCTCGCTGCGTGCGGCGGGCCCGACCTGCCGGCGCCGCCGCCGCGCGTGGAGCTGCAGGGCACGCCGGTCGCGACCTTCCAGCCGTCGACAGGGAAGACCTCGGTCGTGCTCGACTTCCTGGTGCGCGACGCGGCCGGGCGGCCCGTCGATCCAGCGACGGCGCAGGTGCGGCGGCTCGTCGACGGGCGGGAGGTCGACGTCGAGTCGGTCCCCGACTTCCGCGACACGAAGCTGACCTCGAACCTGCGCGTCGGGATGGTGCTCGACGCGAGCTATTCGATGACGCAGTGGAAGCCGGCCGCGTTCGCGCCGATGACGCAGGCGGCGCTCGACACGCAGCGCTCGATCCGCGACCAGTTCAGCGCGTGGAACACGGGGACGTTCTCGGCGCTCCTCGGCTGGTTCCAGGACGCCTACGTCTGCGAGTCAGCGCCGTCGATGCCCGACGTGGCCGTGCTCGACATCCCCACGCCCGTCCCCGGTGACGCGACCAAGCTGTTCGCGGCGACGGCGCGGATGGTCGATCGGATGAAGCAGCAGTACGACGCGATCGTCGCACCCGGGTCGTCCGACCACTTCGCGATGGTCGTGTTCACCGACGGCTGGGACAACTACAGCTGGTACGACAACTCCGCCGCGCCGGCGGTGAGCTACCCGGCGGCGGGCGGCAACTTCTCGTGCGCGGGGACCGCGCCCGTGTCGCTCGACGGGCTCCTCGAGAAGCTCCGCGCCTTCCCGCAGCTCGAGGTCCACGTCATCGGTCTCGGGAACGACCTCAGGGCGTCCGAGCTCTCGGCGATCGCCGCGACGGGGCACGGCCAGTTCGTCTCGAACCCCGACAGCAGCCAGGTGGCGTCGCTCTTCCAGCAGATCGCGCGCGAGTTCACGACGACCCGACGGGACGGCATCACGATGCCGCTGCCGCCCGGTGAGTACCAGTACGAGCAGCAGATCGAGGTGAACGGCCGCGTCGCCCGCGTGAAGTTCCGCTTCCGCGCCGGCGACGCCGGGGCGGGTGTCCGGCCGGAGACGATCGTGACGCAGTGAAGATGCGGCGCTGCGCACGCGGCGCGGTCGGGCTATGGCCTCACCATGGCTCATCGCCTGAAGCTCGTCTCGTTCGACATCTGCCCGTACGTGGAACGGAGCCGGATCGTGCTCCTCGAGAAGGGGCTGCCGCACGAGATCGAGTTCATCGAGCTCTCGAACAAGCCGGCCTGGTTCCTCGAGATCTCGCCCATGGGGCGCGTCCCGGTGCTGCTCGTCGACGATCGTCCCGTCTTCGAGTCGATGGTGATCAACGAGCTCGTGAACGAGCTCGAGCCGGAGCCCGCGATGTTCCCGCGAGATCCCGTCGCGCGGGCGGAGGCGCGCGGCTGGATCGTGTACTCGAACGACGTCGTGATGCCCGCCGGCAGTGCGGCCATGCTCGCGATCGCGGGTGGCGCGTCCGACGACGAGGTCGCGAAGCGGCTCGGTGCGCTCCGGGACGCCCTCGGCAAGCTGGAGGCCCAGCTCGCGCGCGCCGGTGGCCCGTTCTTCCTCGGGCGAGACTTCTCGCTCGTCGACGCGTCGTACGCGCCGTTCTTCCGCCGGTGGCGGATGGCGGAGCGCTGGGGCTCCTCCGACGCGCGGCTCCTCGCCTCGTCTCCGAAGGTGTCGGCGTGGGTGGAAGCGATGCTCGCACGGCCCAGCGTCATCGCGGCGGAGGCGGCCGACCTCGACGGCAAGTCGAGGCGCTTCTACGAGCGCCGCGCCGCCCAGCAGCAGTCGGCGGCGCCGGCCTGACGAGCGCCCGCTCGATCCCCCGGCGACGCTCGCAAGGCCGATGTGGGCGCAGGTGGGGTTGACGGGGAAGGGTCGGATCCGGTATCACGCGCGCCGCAAAACGATCTGACACGAACACGGTCGCCTGCTCGGCGGCCGTGTCGTCTATCTGGAACTCGGCGTCGTTTCCGGATCGGCGCCGGGCCTTCAGCAACGCGAAGTCACGGTCGGAATTAACCCGACCACGATCCGGTTCGACACGAGCAGCGACGAGGTTGGCCCGCCGGACGGCCGGGCAAGCGCCGCCGCTCATCTTTCCCGCATCGTGATCGGCTCGCCGCGCGAGTGGAGGCAACACGTGTACACGGATTTTTCGAAGCTCCGGAACATCGGGATCTCGGCCCACATCGACAGCGGTAAGACCACGCTGACCGAGCGGATCCTGTTCTACACGAACCGGATCCACGCCATTCACGAGGTGAAGGGCAAGGACGGCGTCGGCGCGACGATGGACTCGATGGATCTCGAGCGCGAGCGCGGCATCACGATCGCGTCGGCGGCGACCCACTGCCAGTGGAAGGGGCTCCACTTCAACATCATCGACACCCCCGGGCACGTCGACTTCACGATCGAGGTCGAGCGCTCGCTGCGCGTGCTCGACGGCGCGATCCTGGTGCTCTGCTCGGTCGCCGGCGTCCAGAGCCAGTCGCTCACGGTCGACCGCCAGATGCGGCGCTACAAGGTTCCGCGACTCGCGTTCGTGAACAAGTGCGACCGCTCCGGCGCGAACCCGCTCCGGGTGAAGGACCAGCTCCGCGAGAAGCTCCAGCACAACCCGGTGCTGATGCAGCTGCCGATCGGCCTCGAGGACAAGTTCGAGGGCGTCGTCGACCTCGTGACGATGAAGGCCGTCCGCTTCAGCGGCAAGGACGGCGAGATCATCACCGAGTCGGAGATCCCCGCCGAGATGCAGGAGGCGGCGGCGAAGGCGCGCGAGGAGATGCTGGACGCGGCCTCGATGTTCTCCGACGAGCTCACCGACGCGATCCTCGAGGAGCGGGTCACCGAGGACCTCATCAAGGCGGCGATCCGCAAGGGCACCATCGAGCTCAAGCTCACGCCGGTGTTCATGGGCTCGGCCTACAAGAACAAGGCCGTCCAGAAGCTCCTCGACGGCGTCGTCGCCTACCTCCCGGATCCCACCGAGGTGGTGAACGAGGCCCACGATCTCTCCGCCGACGAGGCGAAGGTCGTGCTCTCGACCGACAACGACAAGCCCACGGTCGCGCTCGCGTTCAAGCTCGAGGACGGCCGCTACGGGCAGCTCACCTACCTGCGCGTCTACCAGGGGAAGCTCTCGCGCGACATGTTCCTCACGAACATGCGCACGAAGAAGGACCACCGGGTCGGCCGGCTCGTGCGCATGCACTCCGACGAGATGGAGGACATCGACGCCGCCGGATCCGGCGACATCGTCGCGATGTTCGGCGTCGACTGCAACACGGGCGATACGTTCACCGACGGCAAGGTCAAGCTCAACATGACCTCGATGCACGTGCCGGAGCCGGTGATCTCGCTGTCGATCAAGCCGACCGACTCGAAGAGCGAGGTCAACATGGGGAAGGCGCTGCGGCGCTTCACCCGCGAGGACCCGACCTTCCGCGCCGGCGTCGACGAGGAGAGCGCCGAGACCATCATCCGCGGGATGGGCGAGCTCCACCTCGAGGTCTACATCGAGCGCATGAAGCGCGAGTACAACGCCGTCGTCGAGGTCTCCCCGCCGCGGGTCGCGTACCGCGAGACGGTGAGCCAGCGCGCCGACTTCGCCTACACGCACAAGAAGCAGACCGGCGGATCGGGGCAGTTCGTCCGCGTGTGCGGCTACATCGAGCCGTGCGAGCAGGAGTTCGAGTTCGTGGACGACGTGGTGGGCGGCTCGATCCCGCGCGAGTTCATCTCGGCGGTCGAGAAGGGCTTCCGCTCGATGCTCGCGAAGGGGCGGCTGCTCGGTTACCCCGTCGTGAACACGCGCGTCGTCATCAACGACGGCGCGAGCCACGCCGTGGACTCGTCCGACATCGCCTTCCAGGAAGCCGCGCGCGGCGCCTGGCGCGACGGCTTCGACCGCGCCAAGCCGCGGCTGCTCGAGCCGATCATGAGGGTCGTGGTCGAAGGGCCGGCCGAGTTCTCCGGCGGCGTGCTCGGCACGCTCATGCAGCGGCGTGCGATGATCATCGGCTCTCAGGAGGACGGCGGGCTCGCGCGCATCGAGGCCGAGGTGCCGCTCGCGGAGATGTTCGGGTACTCGACGACGCTCCGGTCGTCGACGCAGGGCAAGGCCGAGTTCACGATGGAGTTCTCGCGCTACCTGCCGGTGCCGGCGGCGACGGCCGAGGAGCTCATGGCGAAGGCGGCCGGCAAGAAGGCGGCGGAGGCGGGGAAGAAGTAGTCTTCCGGGGGCATGATCCGTCAGGAAGCGATCCTCCAGAACCCGCTGCGGATCCTGTACCGCTCGATCCGCGGCGGGCTCGGCAAGGGTCACCTGGGCGTGATCATGGCCCCCGCCGGCGTAGGGAAGTCCGCCTGCCTGGTGCAGATCGGGCTCGACGCGCTGCTGCGCCAGCAGCCGGTGTTGCACGTCGCGGTCGGCCAGTCGGTGGAGCACGTCTCCACCCGGTACGACGCGCTCTTCGAAGATCTCGCCGAGCGCGTCGGCCTCGCCGACCGATCGGGCGTGCGCGAGTCGATGGCGCACCGTCGGCTCATCTGGTCGTCGGCCGAGGACACCTTCAGCGCACCCGGGCTCGACGAGGCGCTCGCCGCGTTCGAGGCGCACCTGGATTTCGGGCCGGCGACGATCCTCGTCGACGGCTTCGGCTGGGAGGAGCCTGGCTGTACCGAGACGGTCGCGGCGCTGAAGGCGACCGCGGTCCGCGTCGGCGCCGAGCTGTGGATGACGGCTCGCGACGCGCCTGCGCACGATCCCGATCGCGCCTCGTGGACGGCCGCGCTGCCGGAGGGGAGCGGCGCGCTGGTCGACGTCGGTGTCTTCCTGCAGCCGCACGGCCGACACGCCCGGATCACCCTGGTGAAGGACCTGGATCGGCTCCCCGCGACCGACGTCCAGCTCGTGCTCGACGAGAGCGGTACGCTGCGCCCGGCCGCGCATGGCGAGGCGCCGGAGCTCGAGGGGTCTCCGGAGTCGTCGACGCTCCTCGCGAGCGGGCTCGCAGGCGCGGAGGAGGAGTTCGGCGCGTGCGCCGAACGGTGGGGCGTACACGAGGTGAACTTCACCTTCAGTGGGCGCCAGGACATCGTCCGCACGCGGGGGCTCGTCGAGCTGGCCGAGGACGAGCTCACCGTCGGCGACGTCAGCGCCGCGTACGTGAAGGCACGCCTTCGCCGGACGTTTGCCGACCCGGCATCGCTCGGGCGCGCGCTCCAGCTCACCTGGCACCAGGTCAGCTCGGCGGGCGAGGTGTTCTTCGTCGGCACGATCAACCCTGACGACACCGCGAACGGCGCCACGGGCTGGGCCGTGGAGCTGGCGCGGCACTGGAGCAAGCCCGTGCACCTGTTCGATCAGGAGCGGCGAGGGTGGTTCCGCTGGAGCGAGCACGGCTGGATGGCCGAGGCGCCGCCCGCGATCACGCAGCCGAGGTTCGCCGGCACCGGGACGCGATCGCTGTCCGACGGGGGGCGGGCCGCGATCCGGGAGCTCTTCGAGAGGACCTTCGGTCAGCCGTCCTGAGGCACGCCGCCCGCGTCGAGCGCCGTCACCGCGAGCGCCAGCCCGGAGGCGGCTCGGCGAACGCGTCGCCACGGAACGGGCTGGCCGATTCACGTGCCCACGCCTCCTCGCACTCCGCGCCCCGCCGATCGAGGTCGATCCCGAGCGCGAGCAGGCCAGGCCGGTCGTCGTAGCGCAGGACGAGCACGGTCTCAGGCCGCGTGTTGGCGCGCGCGAACGTCACGTCGCGTACGCGCGAGCGGCGCTCCTCCGCGAACTCGGTCCCGAGCCCTCGCCGCTCGGTGTGGCGCCTGTCCTCGCGGGCGCTCCCGGGCGCCGGACTGCGTGACTCCGCGCTGGGAGCGGAACGCTCGTCGCGGGGCGTCCCGTACGGCGCCACCGGCCCGCGGGGCTCCAGCTCCGCGAACACGGCGACGCCGACGACGCCCACGTCGCGCGCGCTGCCCATCTTCGCCGCGTACGAGTCTCGGACGCTGGCGAAGCGGAACGCCGCGACGGAACGCTCGCTGAGGCGGAACCCGTCGATGGTCAGCTGATCCCCCGGCTCGACCACGTACCCGCGCTTCTCCCAGCTGGCGGTCCGTCCGTCGACGACGTCGCGGCCGTCCACCGACACTACGGCCTCGGCGCGGCGACCCGAGTCGTTCCACACGCGAATGGAGTAGCGCTCGCCGAGCGCGCCGAGCACGTACGTCCGGCCGCGGTGGTGGAACGTGGCCAGGCCGCGGCCGTGCTCGTCCACCAGCTCGACCGAGAAGGGCCCCGATCGCGCGGGGCCGTCTCCGACGGCGAGCGGGACGTGAGGCGTTGCGCAGGCGAGAAGCACGAAGGCGACCGCTGAGGCAGGGTTCATGGACTCTCCTCCCGAGAGAGGAGAACGCACGAACGGCAGGAAGGATCTGGCGAGCCCTCAGCGCGTCTTCGCGGGGGCCGTCTTCGCGAGCGCCACGTCCGCCTCGACGGCTCCGCTCACTCGGCCCGATCCCAGGCGCTGGACCGCGCGTCGGGGAACTTCCAGAGCGCGAGCTTGTCGCGGTTGCCGACGTAGATGCCGCCGAGCTGGCCACCCTGGTAGCCGACCCACGCCTGGTAGGGGACGCGGTTGAGCACGTTCCCCGCGTACACCGTCTTCGTCTTCTTGCTGGGATCCTTCACGAGCTCGGCGTTCGCGCCCACGTACACGCTGTCCGCGACCAGCCCACGGACGCTCCCCGAAAGCTCCGTGAACATCACCTGCCGGAACAGCTTGCCGGGGCGGTGCGTCGCGTACCAGCCGTACTCCTCCGGGGTCAGGTTCGACAGCACCACGAGCCCGATCGGCGCCAGGATCATGTAGAGGCGAGGACGCCGCGACGTCGGGATCTGCGTCCCCGCGGCCTTCGCGACCTCGTCCGAGCTGAGGCCGTGGCCCCACGCGTACGAGTGGGACGCGTACCGCAGCAGCTCGGCGGGGCCATGCAACGGCAAGATCTCGCCGCCCGTCTTCGCGATCCAGATCGCGCGGAAGGCGTCGATCGGCGTGACGCTGAACGCGCCGTTCGAGAGGGCAGTCTTGGTGCGCTTGCGGCCGTCGGCGACGGCGGCGAGCGCGTGAGCGGTGTCCGTCGCTGCGTCCCGCCAGCCTCCCTCCTCGGCGAAGGCGAACCCTGGTCTCGAACCCTCGATGGGGAGCTCGACGTACACCGCCTTTCCCTCGAAGTAGCGTCCTGCGCCGGGGCTCCGGTGCCGTGCGAAGGCCTCGCTGTCGAGGCTCGTGGCGATGATCGACCCCTCCGGGATCGTGAGCATCAGGCTCGATGGCATCCGCGTTCTCCTTGCGTCCCCGTCAACTTACGAACGAAATCGGGGTTCGCACGGGATCCGCGCGAGGCCTACGGCGGTACCGGCGGGTTGCGGCGCGCCCAGTCCAGGAACCGCCCCGCGGCGCCGTGGAGCGGGCGCGACGCGGTCGCCCACGAGAACGTGCGGACGATGTGCAGATCGCGCAGCGGGAGCACGCGGAGCATCCCCGCCGCGATCTCGAGCTGCACGCTCCAGCGCGACACGAAGGCGACGCCGAGCCCGGCGACGGCGGCCATCTTGATCGACTGGTTCGACCCGAAGAGCAGCTCTGCCTGCGGCATCCGCTTCTTCCCGAGCACGCGCGCGAGGCCCGCCTCCACCTCGGCGCGGGTGTTCGAGCCGGGCTCGCGCAGCAGCAGCGGGACCTTCGCGAGATCCGCGGCGCGCGTGATGGCGCGCAGCTCCGGGACCGAGCTGCTCGCGACGGCGACGAGCTCGTCGTCGAGGTAGCGCTCGAGCTGCACGCGAGGGGAGCGCAGGCGACCCTCGACGATCGCGAGCGGTATGCGTCCCTCGGCGATCCACTCGAGCACGCGCGCCGTGTTCGCGACCTGCAGGCGGAACGGGACGCGCCCGTGGAGCGCGCGGTACCCCGCGACGAGCTGCGGCACCACCCACGCGGACGTCGTCATGCTCGCGGCGAGCACGACCTCGGCGTCGACGGTCGGCTCCTCCTGGAACGCGCTCTCCACCTCGCCGAGCAGATCGTGCACCTGCTTCGCCGCCTCGAGCAGGCGCAGGCCCCACGCCGTCGGCGTGACGCCCTTCGTGCTGCGCAAGAGCAGCGCGCGGCCGCACTCCTCCTCGAGCGCGCGGACCTGCGCGGTGACGGCCGGTTGTGACAGGTGGAGGAGCTTCGCGGCGGCGGAGATCTTCCGCGTCTGAACGACCACCCTGAACGTCTCGAGCTTCCGCGGATCGACCCGGCTCACGCGACCAGCATATCAGATGGCTGGCGCTCCTCGGCGGGAGGCCATCAGCTGAGGTGATGGCGCATCCGATCTTGCGACGAGGCGCTCCCGGCGCGGCGGTGCATGATGCCTCTCCAGCGGCGCACTGCCGCGGTGAAGGAGAACGGAAACCAATGGCCAGCATCCAGAAGCGCGTCGTCCGCAACGTCCTGTCCCTCGAAGAGTCGACCTCCTGTGCCGAAGCGGCGCGAGTCATGGCGCAGCACGGAATCGGGTCCGTGGGCGTCCTCCGCGACTCGAAGCTCGTCGGCCTCGTGACGGACCGCGACCTCGTGGCCGCCGTCGCGATGGGCCGCCCCTCCGAGGCGACGCCGATCGGCGAGGCGATGCGCGCGGACCTGCCGGCCGTCTCCGCGAACGCGTCCGACCGCGAGTGCGCGCAGCTCATGCGCAACCGGCACACGCGCCACCTGCTCGTGAAGGAGGGCGACGCGATCGTCGGGATCATCTCGATGCTCGACCTCGTCGACCTCGTCGTCGGGGAGAAGCAGGGGCAGGTCGAGGAGCTGGAGAGCTACATCCGCGGCGGCCGGGCGCTCGGCCTCAGCCAGCCGACGCGGACCATCTTCGAGCACGAGGTGCTCAGCGCCTGACGGACGCTGCCGACCGACACCATCCGTCGTGAGACGATCTTCGTGCGCGGCCGCCAGAGATGGCGGCCGACGCATTTCTGGAGTCTTCCGTCAGGAGAGCGACGTGGAGTGGGCGGGCGCGGAGCTCTCGGCGGACTCCTCGGAGGTCGTCGCCGTGTCGCCTTCCCACCGGGCGTGGCGCGGGCTCACGAGCGACAGCGCGAACAGGAGCGCCGCCGTGAGGAAGTCGCTGATGCGGGCGCTCCACGAGACGTCCGGCAGCAGCAGCGCGCAGGTCGCGAGCGTCAGCGCCGCGAGGCTGATGAAGTAGCGGAGCGCGGGCCTCGCGAACGCGGCGATCGACACGCACAGCACGACGACCCACGTCGCGTACGTGACGACGATGGACGCGGCCGTCTGCGGCAGCGCGAAGCAGGAGACGAGGAGCCAGGTGCTGAGGGCGAGATTCCAGGTCAGGAAGCGCATCTCGAGTCCTCCGGAGGCGGATGTCACGCCGCTGAGAAGTCTCGGAACGCCGGTCTGGTGACTTTCGCCCAGCGTGAAGGGCGCGTCGTCGCGCGTCAACGGGCCGCGGGCTCTCGATTGTCCTGAATCACGTCCTCGTCCGACTCTGATGGGTCTAGCGAGCGCGCTGCGTCGCGTCACGGCGTCTGCTCGTCAGGGCAGACCGGTGCGTCCTCCACGCTCGCGTGAGCATGACGCCCTCGAGCGCGCCCTGCCGCAGCTCGCCCAGCACGAGGCGGGCGAGGAAGTCGCGCTCCGGCTCCGTCGCGCGGGCGAACAGGCTCGCGACGGTGGCGACCTCGTCGGGCGCCGCGCGGCGGAGCACGTCCGCCAGCACTGCCACCTTCTCGAGGCGCGATCGCGTCGCGGCGACGCGGCGCGAGGCCTCCACGGCGTCGAGCAGGGTCATCTCCGACGGAAGAGCGCGTTGAGGTCGCCGTGAGTCTCGAGGTCGCCGAAACGTCCGAACGTGCCGCGCTCCGCGATCTCGCGGGCGGCGCCCATGAACGCCGTCCACGCGACGCGCGCGAGCGTGGATCCGACGCTGATGCGCCGCACGCCCAGGGCGGCGAGCTCGGCCACGGTGACTCCGCTGCCCGACGCGAGGACGTTCACCGGCTTCGGCGCGACCGCCTCCACCACGGCTGAGACCTGCTCGCGCCGGATCACCCCCGGCGCGTAGAGGCAGTCCGCGCCGGCGCCCGCGTACGCGACGAGCCGCCGGATCGTCTCCTCCAGATCCGGCCGGCCGACGATGAACCCCTCGCTCCGCGCGGTGAGGATGACGTCCGCGCCAGCCTCGTCGACCGCCCGGCGCGCCGCGCGAAGCCGCGCCAGCGCGTCGTCGAAAGGGTAGAGCGGAGCGTTCGCGTCACCCGTCGAGTCCTCGATCGAGAGACCTGCGACGCCCGTATCCACGCACGCGCGAACGTTCGCGGCGACCCCGTCCGGCGTCGCACCGTAGCCGGACTCGAAGTCGGCGTTCACCGGTACGCGCGTCGCCTCGACCAGGTCGCGGATGTGCGCCAGCATGTCACCGCATCGGACCCCGCCGTCGGGCAGGCCGCGCGAGAACGCGAAGCCGGCGCTCGTCGTCGCGAGCGCCGCGAAGCCGAGGCGCTCGAGGAACCTCGCGGTGCCGACGTCCCACGGGTTCGGCAGGACGAAGCAGCCGCTCTCGTGGAGCGCCCTGAACGCGCGTCGCTTCTCGCCGGTGGAGCTCATGGTGGCGTCATCATTCCGGGGAAGAGCGTCACGCGCCCGGTCTCAGGCAGATGCTTCATGCGCGCGCCCGCCGTGCGGACCGCCGGGCCTGCGCGGGGGTTCTCACCGGAGCCGTTGCGCCTACGTTTGAGTCATGGCTACTGGAAGATTGGCTCGGATGGCAGCCCTGCTGGCGGCTGCCGGAATGTACGGAGTGGCAGCAGCGCAATCTGGGGCGGGCGCAGGCGGTGCCGGCGGCGCGGGTGCAGGGGCGGGCGGCACAGGCGCCGCAGCGGGAGCGGCCGGAGCTGCCGGGACGGGAGTCGGGACGACGGGCGGGACGACCGGCGGAGCGACGACGGGCGCCGGGACCACCGGAGTGGGCACGACAGGTGTCGGCGCAGGCGCGGGCGTCGGCGTGGGCGGCGGGACCGAGACCGGGATCGGCACGACCGGCACGACGGGCGTCGGCACGACCGGCACGACCACGAGCGGCGTCGGCGTGGGCGGCGGGAGCGAGATCGGTGGCACGAACGCCGGTGCGAACACGGGCCTGGGCGGCACCACCAGCGGCGTCACGGGCACCGGGCCGGTCGGCTCGGGGTCGACGGGAACAGGTCAGACGGGCACGGGCACCATGGGGACCGGCACGACCGCGACCGAGGCGGGTCCTGGCGTCGGCGTCGGCGGTGGCACGAACACCGGCATCGGCGGCACGACGTCGGGCACCGACGTGACGGGATCCACGGGAACCGTCGGTCGCGCGCCCGGGACGACCGGGATGGGACCCGGCGGGACGCCGGCGCCGGCCGGAACCGGCGTGCCGGGAACGAACGTCGGCGTGCCCGGTACGACGGGGGCAGGAACGACCGGCGCCGGGACCACCACGGTGCCCGGCACAGGATCGTCGGGGACGACCACCGACACCGGGTCGCGCTGAGCGGCTACGATGACGGGATGGCCCGCTTCGCAGCCGTCGGCGAGGAGATCACGAAGGAGCTCCGGCTCTCACCCGAGGAGATCGCCCGCTTCTCGTCCCTGAGCGGCGACGAGAACCCGCTCCATCACGACGAGGCGCACGCGCGAGGGACGCGGTTCGGCGGCATCATCGCGTCGGGCACCCAGACCGTCGCGATCCTGATGGGCCTCACCGCGACGCACTTCTCGCGGAAGGGAGCGTCGCTCGGCCTCGACTTCTCGTTCCGGCTGAGGAAGGCGTGCCGCGCGAACGACGCGCTCCGGTTCCGCTGGCGCGTCGAGCGCGTCGAGTGGAAGGAGAAGCTCGGCGGAGAGCTGGTGTTCCTCGACGGGGAGGTCCGGGACGGCGCCGGCGACCTCGCCATCACCGCCAGCGCGCTGGTGCTCGTGAAGGACCGGCTCTGACGAATCCCGCTTGACCTTGCGCGCCTCGCGACGGGCAGGGCAGTGAGCTCCGCCTACGGCGCCGGGCAGCAGTCGTCGGGCGCCGTGATCACCCCGGGGCGCGGCACGGCGGACTGGCACGTCGAGCGCGATCCCGACGCGGCAGTGCACATGCACGACCAGGCGGACTCGCCCGACTCGAGCGTGCACTCGCGCGACGTGGTCCTGCCTCCCTCGGTGCAGCGCTCGTCGTAGTCGGAGCGGCCGTTCGCGAAGTTGAAGGATTCGCTGCACGACGCCTCGTCCGGCGTCGAGCCGGGCGCGGCGGGGCCACCGGACGAAGGCGCGCCGGCGGTCGGGCCGGCGGGTGGCGCGCCGGCGGGGGCCCCGGAGGCCGGCGTGGGAGCCACGTCCGGTCCCGGTGCCACCGGCGTACCGCCGGAAGCGGGCGCCGCCACGGAGTCGCCGGGCGTCGTCGAGGACGAGCCGCCACCGCCACAGGCGATGGGCAGGAGGAACGCGAGCGTCGCGGCGAAGAGCTTGTAGTTCATGGGACGTTCGACGGGACTGCTCCCGCGATCTGACCGACTCGCTCGGGGCGACCATGACGACCACGGCTCCGCAGGACGCTCGACGAGCTCGACCGGGTCGCCGGCGCGGGCGCGCGGGAGCGCGGGAGCGGCCGCATCTCACGAGCGCGGAGGCGGCGTGAGGACGCGCTGGCGATAGAGCTCGAGCAGGACCTCGTCCGAGAAGTCCGCGTGCTCCTCGGCGCGCAGCCGCGCGCGAACCGCAGACACGGGCTCCTCGCCGGTGAACCGCGTGAGCAGCCGGTGAGCCGAGGCGGGGAGCGCTACCGCCTCGTACTCGCTGTACGAGGCGAGCGCGACGCTGCCGTCGGGGAGCCACGCGACCGTCGCGGCGGGATCGAGCCGCAGCACCGGCGGCAGCGCCGTCGCCCGTGCGGCGTCCAACGCGCGGCGAACCGCGCGGCGCGCGATGCGCCCGTCGAGTCCGAGGAGCGCGTCGAGGTCGCTCGCCGAGAGCGTCCTCACGTACGAGCTGCACGCGGCGTACAGCTCCGTCTCGCGACCGGCCCAGGCGCCCCACGCCGCGGCGTACTCCCTGTCCGGAGGCGGCGCGACGTCGAGGTCCTCGGGTCCGACCGGTGCCGCCGCCGACGGCCGCGTCCCAGGCTCGACGTCGAGCAGCTCGGGCGCGAGCTCGAGCAGCGCGGCGCGGGACAGCTGGATCTCGACGAGCGACAACAGCTCCTTCACCGACGTCCAGAACAGCCGCCCGTCCGCGCCGGCGACGTACTTGCAAAAGTACGTCGAGCAGACGGCGTCGCGGTGCGCCCAGATCGTGCACGCGCCGCCGTCGCTCTCGTAGAACGGGCAGCGCAGCTCCCGCGATCGCCCGAACGCACCTCGCGCGCTGTCGTAGAGCAGCGTGAACCTTCGCGGCGGATGCAGCCAGCCGGGCTTCACGCCGACGCGCGACGCGACGCGCTCCGACACGCGCCGGCGGCCCTCCGCGTGCGCCGGCTCGTCGCTCGAGAGGATCGCGCCGACGAGGTAGTTCGGGAGCCGCGGGTGGAAGGTGCAGCACTTCGTGTCGGGGCGAAAGAAGCGCGGCCGTCCGTCGACGGGAGCAACGGCCGTCGCCTGACAGCCGCCCTCGAGCATCGCGCAGGACGAGCAGGTCGCCTTCGACTCCGCCGGGACCTGCTCCGCGAGCGGCTCGCCGAGCAGCTCCCGGTACAGCTCCGGGAGAAGGTCGCGGATCTCGGGCATCGGTTCCTCCAGAAAAGCCCTGCGGCGCCGGCTGTCGTGGCCGTACATTGCCGTGCGCCGCGGCGGCTGCCAGTCAACGGCCGCGGAGACGACACATGTTCCCTTATCGCGACGAGAACGTGACGCAGCAGCGGTCGTACGTGACGATGGCGATCATCGCCCTGAACCTCGTCGTGTGGCTGTTCGTGCAGGGCGCCGGGTCGGCTTTGCCGCTCATGCGATCGGTCTGCGATCTCGGGCTCATCCCGGGCGAGCTCACGGGGTCACTGCCGGCGGGCACCGCGTTCCCGATGGGCGAGGGGATCGCTTGCCTCACCGATCCCGGCACCCAGGCGTCGCACGTCTTCACGTCCATGTTCCTGCACGGCTCGTGGATGCACCTGCTCGGCAACATGTGGTTCCTGTGGCTCTTCGGGGACAACGTCGAAGACTCGATGACGCGGCCGCGGTTCGCGATCTTCTACCTGCTGTCCGGCATGGCGGCCGCCGCCGCGCAGGTCCTCACGAACCCCAGCTCGGGCGTCCCGATGGTCGGAGCGTCGGGCGCGATCAGCGGCGTCATGGGCGGGTACCTCGTGCTCTATCCGCGCGTCCGGGTGTACACGCTGCTGCTGCTCGGCTTCTTCCTGACGACGGTTGCTCTCCCGGCCTGGGTGATGCTGCTCTTCTGGATCGGCCTGCAGGCGCTCAGCGGCTTGGCTTCGATCGGCGACTCGGGCGGCGGAGTCGCGTTCTGGGCGCACATCGGCGGCTTCGTCGCGGGAGCGGTGCTCGTGAAGCTCTTCGCGCGCGCCGACCACGTGGCAGCGCACAGGGCGCGGCGCTGGCAGCCCCGGCGCGCGCGCTGGGGGTGAGACGCGCGACGCGGCGGCGTCGCCGGGATGGCTCCGCCCACGTGCCCGGTGTGAGCGAGCGCGAACGGATCCGCCGCGGATCGCGACGGTGCGCGACCCGCGGCGATCGGGTCAGGGCGCGTCGGTCTCGGTCCCCCCGCGCGGTCGAGCGAGCTCGGTCGATTCCACCGAGAGCATCGCCGCGGTGTAGCGGACCAGCGCCTCGTCGTCGCAGGGGACGAGCTCCATCAGCGCTGCCACGACGGGGAGGCGGAGGTCCATCCACGGGGCGCCCGACTCGTGCAGCCGGAGCGCGGCGCGCGCCATCGCCGCCTGCCAGCGGCGCGTCGTTCGCAACGTCCCCTGCGAGCGGTCGAGCAGCCCTGCCGCCTCGAGGTCGGTGTAGGCGCCGTCGAGGTCAGGCATGTGGCTGCGCCGACGCCGCCGCGCGGGGCTGCTGCTGTGTCTGCGACTGCCGGACGTACGCCACCGCGTCGAGCGTCTCCTTGCGGAACTGCTCGTACTCCACCTGCTGCGCGTTGAGGTACGTGCTCGCCATCATCGTGAAGCCGGCCATGAGGCTCGCCTCGGCGATCTCCTCGTCCGTCGCGCCGAAGAGCTTCGCCGCCTCGGCGTGGAACAGCGCGCAGTACCGGCAACGCGTCGCGCCCGATACCCCGAGGCCGATGAGCTCCTTGTACTTGTTCGGGATGCGCGTCTCCGCGAGCTGGAAGTCCCGCATCACGCTCCAGAAGCCCGACAGCGCCGCAGGCGGAATCTCCTGTGCCCAGCTCGGGACGCTCCCGAACATCTGCTGCATCTCCGCGTACTCCTTGCGCAGCTCCGTCGCCATATCGCCTCCGGCGTGCGTCGCCGGCGAGCGCCGTCGGCGGGGTGAGGGCGAATTCCGCTCGCCTCGTCCCCGGTGCCGTCGCTGAACGCACGTCAAGCGCGAGCCTGATGCGGCACGAGCGAGGTTCGCAACGCCGTGCTGGGGCGAACCACGGGGACACCGCGAGCGGGGGGACGCCGCAGGAAGAGGCGTGCAGGCGCGGGCCGGCTCGCCCGCCGACCGGCGTCACGCGCCTTCGGCGGCCGAGGCGCACGCGGCGACGCGCCGCAGAGTGAAGGTGATCGCCGTCCCTCGACCGAGCTCGCTGCGGATGTCGATCGAGCCGCTGTGTGCCTCGACGATCTCGCGGACGATCATGAGGCCGAGCCCGGTGCCCATCACGTCGTCGGAGAGCTGGGGGCCACGCTCGTAGCGGCGGAACAGGTTCGGGACCACGTCCGGGGCGATGCCGCGCCCGGTGTCCTCGACGCAGGTCTCGACGCATTCCGCGTCGACGGTGACGCGGGCGACGATCCTGCCGCCACGAGGCGTGAACTTGATGGCGTTCGAGAGCAGGTTGCTCAGCACCTGCGCGATGCGCGGACGATCGGCGTCGACGCAGGCCTGGTCCGGGCAGCACTCCGACCGCAGGTCGAGGTTGCTCGCGGCCGCGAGCGGAGCGTGCTCCTCCACCGACGCGCGGACGAGCTCGTTCATGTCGATCGCCTGGGGCGTGACGACGAGTCCCATGCTCTCCATCCGCGCGAGATCGAGGAAGTCGTTGAGCAGGGTGACCAGGTCGCGGATGCGCGCCTCGATCTTCTGCACGTCGCTCCGGACTTCTGGCTGAAGCGCGCCCCTGCGCCCGGCGAGGAGCCAGTCGACGCGCATCAGCATCGCGCTGAGCGGGCTCCGCAGGTCGTGCGCGACCATCGAGTAGAAGTCGAGTCGGCGAGCCTCTCGCCGGCGCTTTTCGGTCACCTTGCGCAACGAGACCGTCATCGACATGCCGGCCTCCGCGAGGAGCGGCCGCACTCGCGGCTCGAAGACGTCGGCCCCGACGTGCACGTCCGGCAGCACGCCGTCCTCGTTGCGGGCATCGAGCTGGATGCCGGGGACCACCGCCCCGACTTCCCGGCCGACGATCGCCCTGCCGTCGGGGGCGAGGATCCGCATCGCCTGGTCGTTCGCGAACGACACCTGACCGGCCGGGTTCACGAGGAGCACGGCGTCCGGCAGCGACGCGAGCAGCGTGCGGAGGAAAGCCTCCGCCTCCTCCGCACGCTCGCGCAGGGCCTTCGACCGGACGAGCGCGCCGGCGCGCGCGCGCAGCTCCTCGGCGGCGTACGGCTTCGTCAGGTAGTCGTTCGCACCGGCCCGGAGCCCCTCCACGACGTGCGCGGTCTCGCGCTGAGCCGTCATGAGGAGCACCGCCGTCTCGACCGTGGCCGGCGAGGAGCGAAGGTACTTGCAGACGTCGATCCCGCTCACTCCCGGCATCAGCCAGTCGAGGACGAGCACGTCGGGCGCCGCCCCGTTCGCGAGCCGCTCGAGCACGGCGGAACCGTCCACGAACGACTCGGTCACGAACTCGTCCCCGAGCGCGCGGCGCGCGTGCTCGCGCTCGAGCGGATTGTCGTCGACGATCCACGCGAGAGGGCGGCGCGGCTTCAGCTCGGAGACGGGCACGTGGCGACCTTGCGTAGCATGTTCGAGGTGGAGGGGCTCGCCGGGCCGCGACCCGTCCCCAACGGGGACTCACCGGCGTGATGGAGATCGCGCGGGCGGCACATACACTGCCGCTGCCTGGCCGAGCTCTCTGGAGGATGCGTGGCGGAAGTACTCGTGGTGGACGACAGCAAGGTCATGCGTGAGATGATCGTCGCGTGTTTGCGAGCCCACCCGGGGCTCTCCTTCACGCACGCCGCGAGCGGACTCGAAGCGATCGAGCGGTTGTCGCTCAGGAAGTTCGATCTCGTCCTCCTCGATCTCAACATGCCCGACATCGGCGGCATCGAGGTCGTCGAGTTCATTCGGAGCCAGGACAAGCTGCGCACCTTGCCGATCATCGTCATCACGACGCGAGGAGACGAAGCCTCACGTGGGCGGGCGCTCGGCGCAGGCGCGAACCGCTTCATGACGAAGCCGTTCACGCCCGACGCGCTCATCGCAGAGGTCCGCGGCGTCCTCGACGGTGCCGTCCGGGCTCCGACATGACGAAGCGGGTGGAGCTCGGCGACTTCGTCGAGGCGTTCATCGGTGAGGCAGAGGACCTGCTGCGGACGCTGTCGGCGAAGCTCCTCGCGACCGAGGCGGACCTGCGCGCGGGGCGGCAGAACCCGCGCGCCGTCCGCGATGCGTTCCGGGCGACCCACACACTGAAGGGGCTCGCCGCGATGGTCGGCGTCGAGCCGATCGTCGCGATCGCGCACCGGATGGAGTCGCTGCTGCGCGCGGCCGACGATGCGGGAGGCACCACGACGCTCCCGGCAATGGACCTTCTCCTCCGGGGAGCGCGCGAGCTCGACCGGCGCCTCGAGTCCGTGGCGAATGGAAAGCCCGCGCAGCCACCTCCCGCGGAGCTCATCGAAGGTCTCGACGCGCTGGACCGGCCGGAGGCGCAGCGGGACCGCGGCACCGCGACGCGGCTGGAGCTCGACCCCTCGATCGCGGCGAAGCTCGGTGCCCTCGAGCACGAGCAGATCGCTCGCGCGATCGCCGACGGGCGCCGCGTGGTTCGCGCCGACTTCACCCCGTCTCCGGCCAGGTCCGAGGCCGGGCTCAACATCACCTCGGTCCGCGAGCGCTTGAGCCGCGTCGCGGAGATCGTGAAGGTGGTCCCGCGGTCCGTCCCGGCCTCCGAGGACGCCCCAGGCGGCCTGTCTTTCGCGCTGATCCTCGTGCCTACCGGGACCGACGAGGAGGTGGCCGACGCGGCCGGGGTCGCTTCGAACGAGCTCCTGACGCTGTCCGGGGGCGAAGGCGCGCGCGCGGAGCCCGACATGCCCGGCGCACTGCCGCTGGACGCCTTCGACGAAGACGAGGAGGGCGGCCGTACGCAGCGCGCGAACGTCGTCCGGGTGGAGGTGTCGCGCCTCGACGACGCAATGGAGCGCCTCTCCGCCCTCGTCGTCGCCAGGTTCCGGATGGCCAAGGCAGTGGCCCAGCTCGTCGAGCGCGGCGTCGACGTGCGCGAGGTCAGCGCGCTCTTGGCGGAGAACGGTCGCCAGCTCCGGGACATGCGCGCCGCGATCCTTCGCGTCCGGATGGTGCCCGTGGCGGAGATCCTCGAGAGGATCCCGCTCCTCGTCCGCGGGCTGCGGCGCGCGACGGGCAAGCACGTGAAGGTGATGATGGATGCGGGCAGGGCGGAGCTCGACAAGGCGGTCGCGGAGCGGCTGTTCCCGGCCATCGTCCATCTCGTCCGCAACGCCGTGGATCACGCGATCGAGAGCCCCGACGAGCGACGCGCAGCGGGAAAGCCCGAGGAGGGGACCCTCACGATCTCGTGCTTCGAGCGCTCGAGCACTCAGCTCGAGCTGACGGTCGCGGACGACGGCGCGGGGATTGATCGTGAGCGGATCGCGGCGCGCGCGGGTGTGCCGGTCCCCGAGAGCGACGCCGCGCTGCTCGCGATGCTCTGCCGCCCGGGCCTCTCGACGCGCGCCGAGGCGACGACGACGAGCGGCCGCGGGATGGGGATGGACATCGTGAAGCGCATCGCCGTCGACGAGCTCGGCGGCGAGATGCAGCTGCGCACGCGGGCAGGACATGGCAGCGCGTTCACGCTTCGCGTCCCGCTCACGATCTCGATCGTGGAGTCGTTCACGTTCGAGGCCGGGGGGCAACGGTTCGTCGTCCCCGTGTCCACGGTCGAGGAGATCCTGGAGCTGGACCGTACGCGAGCAGTGCGCGGCCCGGCGCCGGACCGCCGCGAGCGCGTGAGCCTCGTCGAGCGCCGCGGAGAGGTGGTGCCGGTCCTCGACCTGGAGGCTCTCTTCTCGCTGCCGCGGGCCGATCCGCCGCCGGGCAAGGCGCTCCTGGTCCGGCGCGGCGGGGAGCCGATCGCGTTCGCGGTCGATCGAATGCTCGGGCAGCAGGAGGTGGTCCTGCGCCCGCTGGAGGATCCGCTCGTGAAGCGTGTGGGGATCGCGGGCGCGACGGACCTCGGGGACGGCCGCCCGACCTTGGTCCTCGATCTGGCGGCGCTGGGCGGCGCGGCGCTCGCCGGCGCGACGACGGAGCCGGTGGGATGAGCGCGCTGCACGTGATCTTCAAGGTCGGCGCCGCCGAGTACGCCCTGGCCGCGGCCGACGTGCTGCAGATGGAGTCGTACTCGGGGGCGACGCCGGTCCCTGGCGCGCCGCCGTTCGTCGCGGGGATCGTCCAGGTACGCGGACGCGTGTTGCCGCTGCTCGATCTGAGGGCCAGGTTTGGTCTCCCCGAGATCGAGAACACCGTCGACCGCCGGATCGTCGTCGGGCAGCACGAAGGCCGCCCGGTGGCCTTGCTCGTGGACAGCGCGCGAGAGGTGATCGACATCGCGCCGGAGCTCTTCAAGCCGCCCCCGCGACTCGCCTCGAACGAGGCTGCTGGCCTCGTGAAGGCGGTGGCGCAGGTTGGCCCGAGGCTGCTGATGCTGCTCGATTTCCCCAAGGTGGTGGGACCGGAGGTCCTCGATGGCTCGGAGTGACAGGAAGACGTCCGGGGTGGCTGCCGGCCGCACGAGGAACGGCCCGTCCGTGTCTGGCGCGCGCGACAGTGACGTCGCCGGCATCGAGGCTGCCACCGCGCGCCTCGCGGCCGGCGGGAACGAGCAAGCCGCGGCGGGGGAGCAGATCCGGGTCCTCGCCCGGCAGATCGCGGGGGCGGTCGACGAGTCCGCCACGTCTGCGGAGGAGCTCGCGCGCTCGCAACGAACTGTCGCCGAGACCGCGGCCGGGCTGCAGCAGGGATCGGAGGCGAACGCGGCCAGCGCCCAGGAGCTCGCCGGATCGATCGGCGCCTTGCGACGGGAGACCGACGCGCTCGCGTCGTCCGCCGACTCGACGGCCGCGACGGTGGAGCAGATGACCCGCTCGGTGAGAAGCGTCGCCGCGAACGCGGAGGACCTCGCGGCCGCGAGCGAGGAGCTGCTCTCCTCGGCGACGGAGATGACCGCGTCGTTGAACGACGTCGTCGCGCAGGGGCAGTCGAGCGCGGCCGCGAGCGAGCAGATCGCCGCGACGGTCGAGCAGATGTCGAAGGGCCTCGCACGCTTGTCCTCCGACGCGCGGGTGGCGGGCGAGAAGGTGAGCGGCGTCGCAGCCGGCATGGCGAGCGCGGGCAAGGGTATCGACGACGTCGCGCGAGACGCGACGAGCGTGGCCGCGTCCGTCGAGGAGAGCACGGCGGGTGTCGAGGAGCTCGCGCGTTCCATCCGCAGCGTCGCAGAACACGCCAGGTCCCTCGAGACGTCCGCGACCGCTACTGCGGCGAACCTCACCGAGGTGGCCGCGTCCGTCGAGCAGGTCGCCGCGAACGCCGAGAAGAACGCGTCGGCCGTGGACGCGAACGCCGCGACGGTGGAGCAGCTCGCTCGCAGCGCCGCAGCCAGCGCGCAGGCCGTCGAGCAGGTGAGCGCGTTCGCGGCGAGCGCGGCGTCGGACGCGGCGCAGCTCGACGCCTCGACGCAGCGGATCGCGAAGCTGGGAGAAGACGCGCGCGTGACCGGCGAGAGGACCTCGATCGCGGCGCGTGAGAGCGGCGCCACGATGCAGAAGGCCATCAAGGGGTTCTCGCGTCTCCGCGACACCATCGCGGGGTCGGGGTCGGTCATGAAGGAGATGGGCAAGCGCGCCGAGGAGATCGGCGACATCGTCCAGACGATCAACCTCATCGCCGACAGGACGAACCTCCTCTCGCTGAACGCCAGCATCGAGGCCGCGCGTGCCGGTGAGCACGGGCGCGGGTTCGCCGTGGTCGCGGAGGAGATCCGCGCGCTCGCGGATCGCGCGGCCGCGTCGAGCGCCGACGTGGCGAAGATCGTGCGGGGGCTGCAGGCGAGCGTGCGCGACGCGGTGTCTTCGTCCTCCGAGGGTCAGCGCGCCGCTGACGACGGGAGCGCGCTCGCCGAGGAGGCGGACCGCGCGCTCGGGACGATGCTCCAGGGAGTGGACTCCCTCTCCGCCGCCGTCCGCGAGGTCGCGCAGGCGAACTCCCAGCAGGCGCATGCGGTCCGCTCGATCGTCCAGGGAACCGCGAAGGTGAGCGAGCAGGCGCGAGTGATCGCGCGCGCTGCGAGCGAGCAGGTGCAGGCGACCCAGTCGCTCGCGCAGGGCGGGTCCGAGATGCGCAAGATGGCGCGGCAGACGACCCACGCCACCGCCGAGCAGGCGAAGACCCTCCGGGATCTCGTCCGCATGAACGCCGGCGTCACCAGCGCCGCCGAGCAGGTCTCCCGGGCCTCGCAGGAGCAGGCCGCGACGGCCGGCCAGCTCGCGAAGGCGACCGTCGACATCAGGGCCATGACGCAGCGAACGGCGACGGCGATGGTCGAGCAGGCTCGCACGGTCTCGGCGGTGGCCGCCCTGGCGCAGGAGATGTCGGCATCCACGCAATCGACGCTGCGCGGCCTCTCCGAGCAGTCGAGGGGTGCGACCGAGGTCGCGAAGGCGATGGACGACGTCCGCAAGCAAGCGGTGCAGACCGCGAGGGCGCTCGGGGAGCAAGGAAAGGCGACCAGGCAGACCGAGGCGGCTGCGCGGGACGTCGCGCGCCTCGCCGTGGAGGTCACGCGCGCGATGACGGAGCAGGGCGCGGCGACGGCGTCACTGGCGAAGAGCGCCGAGGAGGCGCGCAGGATCGCGAAGCAGACCGCCCGCGCGCTCGGCGAGCAGGACGAGTCGGTGAAGGCGCTCGCCGGCGTCATCGCGCGCCAGGCGAACGGCATCACCGCGGTCGCGCAGGCTTGCGGCGACCAGAGCGCCGCGACCGAGCAGATCGCGCGTGCGATCCAGCAGATGCGGAACCAGGCCGGTGAGGTCGTGCGGACGCTCGCGACGCAAGCTCGCGGCGCGGCGGCGATCGCGGCCGACGTGACCGCGGTGGCCGAGCGCGCGGCGAGCATTCGCAAGAGGGCCGCGGGGCGCGGCACCATCGAGGCCGGCGGAGAGGCTCCCGCCTCCGAATCGGAGCAGGCGTGACGTCCGCACCTCCTCCGATGTTCCTCTCGGCCGACGACCAGAAGCGGCTCGCCGAGATCGACTCCCTCAGCGCCGAGGGAGCGGTCGCGGTGCCGCGGCTGATCGATGCGCTGTCGGACACGAGCTGGGCGGTCCGGCGCGGCGTCGTCGCCGCGCTGGGACGGCTCGGCGACGCCGCCGTGCAGCCGCTGTGCGACGTCGTGGCGGGATCGCGCGGAGACGAGGCACGCCTCGCGGCGGCCGTCGACGCGCTCGTGGCGAGCCGCGGCGACGTGTTCGGTCCAATGTCGAGGCTCGCCGATCATCCCGACCCGCACGTCGTCGCCGACGTCGCGCAGGTGCTCGGACGGCGGAAGAGCGAGCGGGCCGTGCCGCTCCTGGCCCGTCTCAGCGCGCACGAGGACGACAACGTCTCCGTCGCCGCGATCGAGGCGCTGGGCCGCGTCGGTGGTCGCGTCGCCGTCGACTCGCTGCTCGCGACGGTGCGCGGCGGAAACTTCTTCCGGACGTTTCCGGCGCTCGACGTCCTCGGCAGGACGGGCGACCCGAGGGTCGTCGAGCCGCTCGTCGCGCTCCTCGAGAACCCGTTCTATGCGCCCGAGGCCGCGCGCGCCCTCGGCCGGTCGGGCCAGGTGTCCGCGGTCGGACCGCTCGCGGCGCAGCTCCATCGCGCACCCGACGCCGTGGTGCGCGCGATCGCGCTCGCGATCTCCGAGATCCACGACGTCGTCGTCCGCAACTTCGCGAGCGGCGCGACGGTGCAGCGGCAGCTGCAGGAGTGTCCGTCGTTCCAGGGCGCCATCCGCCGCCTGGCGCACGCGGTGGCGGGAGCCGCGGACGACGAGCAGCGCGCGCTCTGCCGCGTCATCGCGTGGATGGGCGCGGAGGAGGCGAGCTCGTCGCTGCTGGCGCTCCTCGACGCAGTCCCCGCGGCTGCGGCGGACGCCCTGAAGTCGGTCGGGCAGGAGGTGGACGCCCAGATCATCGCGGCGCTCCGGCGCGGAGACAGCGCGCGCCGGCTGATGCTGTTGCCGCTGATCGTCGGGCGGAACTCCGCTGCGCGCGAGGCGATCGCCTGCCTCGGCGACGAGGACCCGGCGGTGCGCGTGAGCGCGTGCGAGGTGCTGACGCGGATCGGCGATTCCTCCGCCGTGCCCGCGCTGTTCCAGCACCTGGGAGATCCGGACCTCGGCGTCGCGCATGCAGCGGTGAGCGCGATCCAGTCGCTCGGGAGCGGCGACACCGAACGGCTCGCGCTCGAGGCGGCGCGGTCCGCGGACCCGGCCGTGCGCCGGGCTGCATTGCGGATCGTCGCGTACTTCGGTTGGGCCAGCGCGCTGGACGTCCTTCGCGAGGCGCTCGCGGGCGACGACGAGCGCCTTCGCGAGGCGGCGCTCGCGGGGCTCGCCTTCATCGAAGATCCGCGCGCCCTCGCGCTCCTCGTCGAGCACGGCGCGCACTCCTCGGCGCGCACGCGCGCCAGCGCCATGCGGTCGCTGGGCCAGGCACCGCCCACGCCGGAAATCCTGGAGACGCTCCGCCGCGGATTGCGCGACGAGGACGCATGGGTGACGTACTTCGCCTGCCAGTCGCTCGGAAAGTTGCGGGACGTCGAGTCGTCGGACGCGATCGTCCGTCTCGTGGATCACCCTTCGGGACAGGTGCGGGTCGCCGCCGTCGAGGCGCTCGCGTACCTGCAGACGCGCGTCGCCCGGGAGGCCCTGCGCGCCGCGTCGGGCTCTCCGGACGCCGACGTGCAGCGCGCGGCGCTCGTCGGCCTGGGGATGGCCCGTCAGCACGATGCGGTGCCCATCCTCGTCGACGCCGCGCGCTCCGGGGAGCGTGCGACGCGGCTCATCGCGCTGTCGTCGCTGGCCGACCAGGACAGCCCGGAGGTCCTCCCCGTGCTGCTGGAAGCCGCGACCGATCCCGACGAGAGCATCCGCGAGGCGGCCATCTCGCGCATCGCGGAGTGGAACGGACCGGGCGCGACGCACGTCCTGGTGGGGCTCCTCGCGAACCCGCTCACGCGCGAGCGCGCGGTGGACGCCCTGGCGCTCCCGGCGCCGGGACGCATCCAGGGGATCCTCGCGGCGCTCGACGGGGCAGAGGGTGACGTGCCGGCATTGCTGGTCTCGGCGCTGGCGCGGCTCGACCGGCCCGACGGGCGCGCCGCGATCGTGAGCGCGCTCGAGATGCGATCCACCGCTGCACGCCGCGCGGCAGCAGAGGCGCTCGCGGCGCTCGACGTGCGCGAAGGCACCGACGCACTCTCCCGCGCGGCGGAGCACGACCCCGATCCAGAGGTGCGCCGCCTCGCGAACATCGCGCTCTCCCGCTGATGGCGCTTCCGCTGCCCCCGCCGGTGTTCACCATCCTCAGCGGCCTCGTCGAGGACCGCAGCGGACTCCACTATTCGTCGGAGGATCGGGAGCTCCTCGCGGAGAAGGTGTCGCCGCGCGCCATCGACGCCGGCTTCACGTCCCTGCTCGACTACTACTATTTCCTGCGATACGACCCCGCCGGCGAGGTGGAGCTCGACGCGCTCGTCGAGACGCTGTGCGTTCACGAGAGCTACTTCTTCCGCGAGGCGGAGCAGCTCCGCGTCGCCGTGTCCGAGTGCCTCGTCCCGGCCGTCGAGCAGGGCAGGAGGCCCCGCGTCTGGTGTGCGGCGGCCGCGGGCGGCGAGGAGCCGCTGACGCTCGCCATGATGCTCGCCGACCAGGATCTCCTGGGTCGCGTGGACGTGCTCGCGAGCGACATCAGCGAGCGCGCGCTGGCGCGCGCGCGCTCGGGTTCGTACGGCCCGCGCGCGCTGCGCGCGCTGCCGGGGGGCGTCCTCGGCAGGTGGCTGCACCCGAGCTCCAACGGCGTCTCGGCGGATTCCGCGCTGATCCGGGCGATCGACTGGCGGCGCGTGAACCTCGTGGACAGCGCGGTGGTCCGCGCGCTGGGCAGCTTCGATCTCGTCCTTTGCCGGAACGTGCTCATCTACTTCAGCGAGGGCACCACGCGGAGGCTCGCGGGGACGCTCGCGGACGTGCTCGCGCCGGAAGGCTGGCTGCTCGTCGGCGTCTCCGAGTCGCTCATGCGCTTCGGGACGGCGCTCACCTGCGAGGAGCGCGGCGGCGTGTTCCTGTACCGGAGGGCTCGATGACGGGGACCCAGCGTATCCGCGTGCTGGTCGTGGACGACTCCGCCTTCGCGCGCAAGGTCATCCGCGACGTCCTCTCCGCCCAGCCCGATCTCGACGTCGTCGGCACTGCGCGCGACGGACTCGAGGCGCTCGAGAAGGTGGGAGAGCTGCTGCCCGACGTCGTGACGCTCGATCTCGCGATGCCGAACCTCGACGGGCTCGGCGTGCTCGCCGCGCTACGTGGGAGGGCGGCGAAGGTGGTCGTCGTCAGCATCGCTGGATCGAGCAGCGAGCAGGGGCTCGCCGCGCTGGACGCCGGCGCAGCGGAGGTCGTGCACAAGCCGACGGCGCTCGCGACCGACCGCTTGTTCGAGATGTCTGGTGATCTCGTGAGGGCGGTGCGGGCGGCGTCCGTCGCACGCCCGCCGGCGGTGGACGGTCCCGATGCGACGCCGCGCCTGGCGGCCCCCCTGGCGGCCACGAAGCGCGTCGTCGTGATAGGCGCATCGACGGGTGGCCCGAACGCGGTGTCCCGCTTGCTCAAGGCCCTCCCCGCGGACTTTCCGGTGCCGATCGCCGTCGTCCTGCACCTGCCGACCGGCTACACGGGCCCCTACGCGGAGCGCCTCGACGGCCTCTGTGCCCTCACCGTCCGTGAAGCAGAAGACGGCATGCCGCTCGCCGCCGGTACCGCGGTGATCGCTCGCGCGGGGTATCACCTCAAGATCCGCGAGGAGGCGCGCGCGCTCTTCGCCGTTTCGGATCTCTCTCCGGTCCGCGTTCCGCACCGGCCTTCGGTGGACGTCCTCTTCGCGAGCGCGGCGGAGACGACCGGGCCCGCCACCCTCGGCGTGGTCCTCACCGGAATGGGCGACGACGGCCTCGAAGGCTCACGCGCGATCCGCGCGGCTGGCGGAGAGATCCTGACGGAGACCGAGGCGAGCTGCGTCGTCTACGGCATGCCTCGATCCGTGTGGGAGGCGGGCCTCGCCACCGCCGAGGCGCCGCTCTCGCGGATGGCGGCGGAGGTCCTGGCGCGGAGCTGAGCAGGGTCCCCGGCGGCGGTACCGCGTCGGCGCGCGCGGATCGGACGCGAGCCGAGCCGCGTCGGCCGTTGTGTCAGTCGGGCTGGACGGTGCGGACGAGCCGCGCCGGATCGAAGCCGAGCGCGCGTACGCGGTCGAAGATCGCCGCGAGCGTCTCGTCGTCGAGGTGACGCGATCTGGAGAGGATCCAGCACGAGGTGCGCGTCGGATCACCGACCACCGACCAGCGGTAGTCCGGGTCGAGCGCGACGATCCAGTAGTCGCCGCGGAACGGCCAGAAGAACTGCACCTTGAGCTTGGCGTTCGACGTCCGGTCGACGATCCACGCCTTGCCCTTCGCGCGCCGCTCCTTGCCGTCGAGCCGCTGGTCGCGGCACGAGTTCAGGACCTCGACGCCCCCGTCGGAGCGCAGGGCGTAGGTGGCCTGCGTCGCGACGCAGCCGCGCTGGAACCACTTCGGAAACGCCGCGATCTCGTACCAGGTCCCCGCATAGCGCGAGAGGTCGACGTGCTGCACGGTCGCCAGCGGCGGAGACGCGGACGCGCTCGCGCCGGTCAACAGGCCGAAGAGGATGGCGACGAGGCGTCTCATCGCGCCCAATCCTAGCCTCGTTCCCCCGCGCGCGGCGCAATCCTGATGGGCGCCATCAGGGCCATGGCGACGCCTCGGGTTCCTCGTCACATTGCTCGACGAGAGCGTCATGGGACCCCATCGGCACACCGAGGTCGGAGAGCGGCTCCAGCGCGGCGCCGCGCTTGGGATCGCAGCCTTCGCCGCGGTCGCGCTGACCGCGGCCCCGCAGGCGGCGGCGCATTCGGCGAGCGGCGCGGCGCACGCGAGGAAGCAGCCGGACGTCCCCTACGAGCCCACGCCGCCGGACGTGGTGCGGAAGATGCTCGACCTCGCCTCCGTGGGGCCGTCCGACGTGGTGTACGATCTCGGCTGCGGCGACGGGCGCATCGTCATCGAGGCCGCGAAGCGCGGCGCGCGCGGCGTCGGGGTCGACATCGATCCCCAGCGCATCCGTGTAGCGCGCGCGAACGCCGTCGCCGCGGGCGTGCAGGATCGCGTCGAGTTCCGTGAAGGCGATCTGTTCGAGACCGACGTGCGGCCGGCGACGGTCGTGACGCTGTTCCTCTGGCCGCACATCAACCTGCGGCTCAGGCCGACGCTGCAATCGCAGCTCCGGCCCGGCGCGCGAGTCGTGTCGTACTACCACGACATGGGCGACTGGAAGCCGCGCGAGGTGATCCCAGCCGGCGCCGCGAAGGTCTACCTGTGGGTCATCGAGGGCGGCTCGTAGGCGCCTGCGCCGGACCGCTCACCGATCGTCGCGAACGGCCGCGTGCCCCTCGGCGCCGAACGGGAGCTCGACGGTGAAGACGGATCCGCCACCCTCGAGACCGGCGACGCGGATGCTGCCGCCGTGCGCCTCCACCGCCTGCCGCGCTATCCAGAGCCCCGTCCCGAAACCGCCGAAGTGGTTGACCGAGACGGCGCGCTCGAAGCGGCCGAAGATCCGCTCCCGGTCCACCTCGGAGATGCCGATGCCGCGATCGCTGACGGTGAGCACCGCAATGTCGCGCTTCGCGGCCACGCCGACCGCGATTGGCTTCTCCTCACCGAACTTGACCGCGTTCGTCAGGAGCTGCACGACGACCGTCTCCAGGTACGACCGATCCCAGCTGCCGACGACAGGCTCGGCGACGTGAACCGCGATGTGCGCCCGTGCGCGATCGGTCGAGTCCTTCATGCGCGCGACGACACCCGACACGAGCTCGCCGAGATCGATCCGCTCCCGCGCGAGCTCGATGCGGCCCGAGGTGATCCGCACGACGTCGAGGAGGTTCATGACGAGCGCCTCGAGCCGGTCGACCTGCTTCGAGATGACGTCCCACTTCGCCTGGACCTTCTCGTCGGAGACCGGCGCCTCCGGATGCGTCTTCGCGAGCCGGCGGAAGCTCGCGAGGTGGAGCTCGAGCGAGGTGAGGGGAGTCCTCAGCTCGTGCGACGCGATCTGGAGGAACTGGTCTCGCGCCTCGAGCGCCTCGCGCAGGACGCGCTCCCGCTCCGCGGCCTCCTGGGCGCGCTGCTGCGCCTCCTGCGCGCGCTTGCGCTCGGTGATGTCGGTCGCGACGCAGCAGAGGCCGTACGCGAGGCCGCTCCCGTCCACGAGCGGGAACTTGAGCGAGATGTACGTCCGCGGACCGTCGGCCGCGGGGACGATCTCCTCCACCTCGTGCGGCACCCCGGCGCGCAGCACCCGGTCGTCGTCGCTGCGCAGCGCGAGCGCCACCTGTGACGGGAGCACCTCGTCGTCCATCCTGCCCAGGACCTGATCACGATCGACCGCGAACACCTCCTGGAACCTTCGGTTCACGAACAGGAAGCGGCCCTCCGCATCCTTCAGGTAGATGACCGCCGTGGTCGCGTCGAGGATGGTCCGCAGCTGCTCGCGAGCCCTGTCGATCTCGGCGTTCTGCTGCGCGAGCGTCTCGCTCAACCCGAGGAGCCGCGCGTTGGCCTGGTACGAGCGGAGCGTCATCTCGTACGGGGACAGGCTCTCGGCGAAGAACTGCGTCGCCATCCCCAGCGCAGGCGTCGTGCCGCGGCGCGGCAGGTCGACGAGCGCGTCGTGGTGGATGACCGCGAACTCCAGCAGACCGACCCCGGAGCTCGCCGCCGTGCGGCCGAGCTCGTACGCGCGAGCGAGCGCCGCCTCGCCGGCGCCGGAGACGTACTCCCTCAGCGCCTCCGCATAGTCGCGCGCGAGGGCGTCGCGGGCAGTCTGTTCACTCGCAGCGGACATGCACCCACTTCTTCATCGTCACCGTCGTGCCCGACCCGGGCGCCGATACGATCGTGAACTCGTCCATGAGACGCCGGGCGCTCGGGAGACCCAGCCCGAGGCCGCCGCCGGTCGAGTAACCGTCCTGCATCGCGACGGCCACGTCGACGATGCCGGGGTGAGGATCGCGTGCCAACACGACGACGCCCCGCCGCGTACGCTCCAGGACGGTCGTCAGGAAGATCTCGCCCTCTCCGGCGTGCTCGACGATGTTGCGCGCGATCTCGGAGACCGCCGTGGCGATGGCGGCGGCAGCCGCCGCAGGGAAGCCGTGGTCGAGCGCGAGCTCGCGCGACCGGGCGCGAGCGATGAACACGTCCGCCTCCTCGCGGACGACGACGCGGATCGGGGCGTCGCGCGCGGCGCTCATGGCTCGGACCCCCGGTACCTGACGACCGCCACGAGCGCGTCGTCGTTCCCCCGCACGAAGCGGTCGAGGAGCGATCTCGCGACCTCGGACGGCGTCCCCGGCACGTCGGCACCCGTCGTGAACGCGGTGCGGAGCCCATCGGTGGCGAGGATCAGCGTGTCGCCGCGCGAGACCGGTAACGTGGTCGCGCGGAGCGGGGGGAGCTGGTAGCCGACGACGCCGCCGCGCGGCGCGAGCGCCTCGCGGCGCGGCTGCACGGTGCGGTCGGCGCGCAGCAGGATCGCGTCGACGTTGCCGACGGCCGCCCACGTCATCGACGAGGTCCGCGCGTCGAACGACGCGAGCGTCATCACCGCACCCCGCGTCCCGCGCAGCGCCTCGTGGCACCTCTCGAGCAGCACCGTCACCGGCTCGGCAGCGTACGAACGGAGCACGCGGGCCGCCGCCCTCGACGCGGCGTTCGCCTCGACGCCGTGGCCGAGCCCGTCGAGGACCGCGACCAGCGTCCCGTCCGCAAACCCCGCGACGACGAGGAGGTCGCCGGAGACGCCGGCCTCGAGCGCGGAGCCGGCCTCGCCCCACTCGACGATCGGCTCGTGGACGTCGCGATCCGTCATCTCACCCACTTCTTCATCGTGACCGTGGTGCCCTTGCCGATCGCGGTCGCGAGCTCGAACTCGTCCATGAGCCGCTTCGCTCCCGGCAACCCCATTCCCAGGCTCTTCGAGGTGGAGTACCCGTCGCGCATCGCGAGGTCCGGGTTCGCGATGCCGGGGCCCTCGTCGCGCGCGACGACGAGGACGCCGCGCCGGCCCTGCTGCTCGAGCGGCGCGAGGACGACCTCGCCCCGCCGAGCGTACACGACGATGTTCCGCGCGAGCTCCGAGATCGCGGTCGCGATGAGAGTCTGCTCGGTCCTGGAGAGACCGCTCGCCGCGGCGAGCTCGCGGCCCTTCTGGCGGGCGGTCACGATGTCGCCCTCGTGCTCGATCGGGACGTGTGTCTCGGGGCCCATCTCGTCCTCACCGGCGCCCTGGTCCCAGCAGCGCCAGCCCCTCCTCGAGGTCGAGCGCCGTCGCCACGCCTTCCAGCGTCAGCCCGAGCTGGACCATCGCGAACGCGACGTCCGGCTGTATGCCGACGACGACGGTCCTCGCGCCACGGAGCTTCGCGGTGTAGGCGATGCCCCGGATCGTCCGGCTCGCGAACGAGTCGAGCACGTCGAGCGCGGACAGGTCGATGATCACGCCCCGCGCCCGCTGGCTGCCGACGCGATCCGCGAGATCGTCACGGAGCCGGACGAGATCCTCGTCGGTGAGCGCCGCCTGGATGAAGGCGATCAGGGCGTCGCCCTGCTTCAGGATCGGTACGGGCACGTGTGTCACCGCGCCGCTTCGCCGCGGTCTTCCGTCCTGACGACGCGATACCCGAGCAGCTTCTCCGCCTCCTCGATGCCGCCCTGCAGATCGCCGACGGTGTTGAGCTTGGCGAGATCTAGGCCGAGGCCGACGAGCGCCTGTGCGACGTCCGAGGAAAGCCCCGTGACGATGACCTGCGCGCCCATGAGGCCCGCGGCGGTGACCGTCTGGATGAGGTGGTTCGCGACCTTCGTGTCGATCGTGGCCACGCCGGTGACGTCCATGACCGCCACCTTCGCGCGGGTGGACCCGATCGCCCGCAGCAGGCCGTCGGTGATGAGGCGCGCACGCTGCGTGTCGATGACGCCGATGATCGGGATGAGCAGCAGCCGCTCGCGGATCTGCAGCACGGGCGTCGACAGCTCGCGGATCGCCTCCTGCTGCTTGCGCATGGTGCTCTCGCGCGCGTGGATGTACGTGTCGACCGCGAGCCCGATGTCGAGGAACACGAGCTTCATCAGCGTGAGAAACGCCTTGAACGCTCGCGCCGGATCGTGCTCGTACGTGTGGAGCAGCTGTCGCGCGACCGATCTCATGTAGAACGCGTAGGCGCCGAGGTACCACTTCGGCGCGAGCTGCACGCGCTCGTGCACGGCCCCGATCTTGAGGCGGTTCGCCACGTAATCGGCGTCGTAGTTCCCTTCGGTCAACCGGAGGAAGTACTCCAGCTGCATGCGCTTGACGTGCTCGAGCATCTTCTGCTCGGAGAAGAAGGCGCGCGTCTCCTCGAACGAGAGGAAGTGGCGGTACAGGTCCTCGATGACCGGCGTCGCGTAGCTGCGCGCCACCTCGTTCAGACTCGTGAGGATCTCCTCGTCCTCGTCGCCGAACTCGAGGAACGCCTTCCGGTTGGCGATCTCCTCCTCGTCGACGTCCATCTCCTGCGCGTACCGCGCGTCGAGCCGCGCCTCGATGACCTGGGCCATCATCACCCCTTCGTGCGATGTGGCCGTCAGTCGTAACGAGTGATCGCGGCTGGCCTAAGCCCCTTGCGGGGCAGCGTCTGCCGGGGGGCAGGCGTCCGCGAGCGCGGCCGCGGGCGCCGAGCGTGCCGTCCGCCCGACCGCGAGCGCCGCAAACGGGACTTCAGGCGGGCAACCGTGATTAGTTCCGGGGTCATGCGCATCTCGCTCCCCCCGCAGGACGGCAGCGACGCCGCCGCGCACTCCGCGCCCACGGCGCGCGCCGTGCTGCACCCGGCGGTCGTCGTCGCGGCGCTCGGGTACTTCGTCGACATCTACGACCTCATCCTCTTCAACATCGTGCGCATCCCGAGCCTCACGGCCATGGGCGTCACCGGGGATGCCCTCGTGTCCGAGGGGCTCGCGATCATCAACGCGCAGATGGTCGGGATGCTGCTCGGCGGGATCGCCTTCGGCATCATCGGCGACAAGCTCGGCAGGCTGCAGATCCTGTTCGGCTCGATCACCCTCTACTCGCTCGCGACGATCGCGAACGGGTTCGTGGGCGTGCAGGACGTGCTCCCTCCGCTCGTCGAGTACCGCCTCCTCCGGTTCATCGCCGGCGTCGGCCTCGCCGGCGAGCTGGGCGCGGGCGTGACGCTCGTCGCGGAGATCCTGCCGGCGCGGCTGCGCGGCTACGGGACGATGCTCGTCGCGTCGGTGGGCGTCTCCGGCGCCGTGGTCGCGAACCTCATCGCGAAGCACATGGACTGGCGCATCGCGTACTGGGTCGGCGGCGGGCTCGGGCTCGTGCTCCTCGTCCTGCGCATCAACGTGCGCGAGTCGGCGATGTTCGACCGGACCGCGCGCTCCGGCGTCCACCGGGGCGACTTCTTCGCGCTCTTCCGCGGCGGCCGCTTCGGCCGCTATCTCGCCACGATCCTGATCGGCGTGCCGATCTGGTTCTCGAACGCGATCCTCGTGGCGCTCTCGCCCGAGTTCGCCCGGGTCCTGGGCGTGCAGGGCAGGATCTCCGCGGGAGACGCGGTGATGATGTTCTACGGCGGGCTCGTCGCCGGCGACGTGGCGAGCGGCGTCATCTCGCAGGCGCTGCAGAGCCGGCGGAAGGTGGTGTTCGCGTTCCTGACGGCGCTGTTCGTCTCCAACCTGCTCTACTTCGCGCTCGGGCGCGGCGCGACGCCGGCCCTGTTCCTCGCGCTCATCGCGCTGCTCGGCGTCACCGCCGGCTACTGGGCCATCTTCATCACCGTCGGCGCCGAGCAGTTCGGGACGAACCTGCGCGCGACCGTGGCGACGACGGTCCCGAACTTCGTTCGCGGCCTCGTCGCCGTGGTCACGCTGTCGTTCGAGGCGCTGCGCCCGCGGCTCGGACTCGCCGGCGCGGCCGCTGCGGTCGGCGCCGTGTGGTTCGCGCTCGCCTTCGTCTCGGCGCTGCGCCTGCGCGAGACGTTCGGGATCGACCTCGACTACGTCGAGAAGGGTTAGGCGCGAGCCGTCGCGGGGCGAGGCGCCCGCGACGGCGGCGACGATTGACCTCTCACAGCGCCTCGTCGGTGTGGATCCTCATGTGACGCGTCTCGTGCACGAAGAACAGGCCGATGAAGAAGGTCATCAGCGACACGATGATCGGATACCAGAGGCCGGCGTAGATGTTGCCCTGCTTCGCGACGATCGCGGTCGCGAGCAGCGGGAGCATGCCGCCGAACCATCCGTTGCCGATGTGGTACGGCAATGACATCGACGTGTAGCGTATCTTCGCGGGGAACAGCTCGACGAGGAACGCCGCGATCGGCCCGTACACCATGGTGACGTAGATCACCATGATCGTGAGGACGATGACGGCCATGATCCAGTTCACCTCGGCCGTGTTCGCCTTCGTCGGGTAGCCGGTCGCCGCGAGCGCGGCCTTGTACTGCTTCTCGTCCCAGCCGCGGAGCTCGGTGTTCCCGATGCGCGTCACGACGTCCGCCCCCGCGACCGCCGCGACCGACTCGAACGAGAGCCCCTGCTTCCCGAGGAAGTCCTTCGCCTTGTCGCACGCGGTCTGCCGCGACCACGGCCCGATGAAGATGTGGAAGTTGCAGTCGGTGGCGGCCACCTGGATCGGCGTCGCCGCCTGGTAGCGCTCGAGCGCCGGGTTCACGTAGTGCGTGAGCGCGCGGAACAGCGGGAAGTACGTCACCGCCGCGATGAGGCAGCCCGCGAGGATGATCTTCTTGCGGCCGATCTTGTCGGAGAGCCTGCCGAACACGAGGAAGAACGGCGTCCCGATCGCGAGCGAGAGCCCGATGATCACGTACGTCGGGATGAACTCGAGCTTCAGGTAGATGAGCAGGAAGAACAGCGCGTAGAACTGGCCCGTGTACCAGACGACGCCCTGACCGGCGGTGGCGCCGAACAGCGCGAGCGCGACGTACCTGTTGTTCGGGTACCGGAAGAAG
>DASSQI010000218.1:0-2176 GCA_035702585.1 Anaeromyxobacteraceae bacterium | reverse complement strand
GCGCGCGCGCGCCGCGACGCGATCCGGTCCACGATCCGCGGCCACTCCTCCCAGAACCAGCCGCTGCTCGCCCGCCCGCCGGTGTCATGGGCGTGATCCAGCGCGGCGAAGATCTCGGCGCGCGTCGCCTCCGCGACCTGTTCCCGAGCGGACCCGTCGAGCGTCACCGCCGCCGTGACGGCGTCGGTCATCCGCGTCGCGAGCACCCGCCCCTCCACGTAGGAGAGCGCGCGGATGTCGTCGCGCGAGAACCACAGCTCGCCCTGCGACCGCCTCGCGAGCTGCGCCTCGCGCGCCACGCCGTCGGCCAACGTCGCGCCTGGCCCGAGCGCGTCGCGGACCGCGGGCAGCGCGCGGTCGAGCGCCGCTGCGCTCTGCGCGTCGACGAAGAACCAGCTCCCGCTGCACTCGACGCGGGCGTCGGTCACTCCGGGGATCTCGCTGAGTCGCGCCAGCACGGGCGCGAGCACGGTGCCTCATCCGAGGCCGCGCACCGGCCCTCAGCCGAATCCGGAAGCGCGGAGCAGCGCGGTCGCGTTCGTCATGTCTCGCCTCAGTGTAACGAGCGTTTCCCCGGCGCGGGCAGAGGCTCCATCCCATAATCGAGGGAGTGCGCCGGCCGAGGCCCCTGCACGCCTGACCGATCTCGGCCGACGGAACGTCCCCGGGATCACGTATGGCCGACAAGCTCTCGACACCTTCGGCGCGTGTACTGACGGATCTCGCCGCCCTGCTCCCCGAGCTCGAGTCCATCTACAAGGACGTACACGCCCACCCCGAGCTGTCGATGCAGGAAACGAGGACAGCGGGGATCGCGGCGGGCCGGCTCCGCGCTGCGGGGTACGAGGTGACGAGCGGCATCGGCAAGACCGGCGTCGTCGGTCTACTGCGCAACGGCGACGGTCCGGTCGTCATGCTGCGCGCCGACATGGACGCGCTCCCGGTCGAGGAAGCCACCGGCCTGGAATACGCGAGCAAGGTGACGGCCACCGACGGCACCGGGAAGACCGTACCCGTCATGCACGCCTGCGGCCACGACGTGCACGTCACCTGGCTCATCGGCGCGGCCACGCTGTTCGCGAAGGCTCGTGAGGCGTGGAACGGGACCTTGATGGTCGTCTTCCAGCCGGCAGAGGAGACGGCGGCGGGCGCGCAGGCGATGATCGACGACGGGCTCTTCAACCGCTTCCCGAAGCCCAGCGTCGTGCTCGGTCAGCACGTCATGAGCATGCCGGCTGGCGTCATCGCCGGCCGCGCCGGAGCGACGACGTCATCCGCCGACAGCCTGCAGATTCGACTGTTCGGACGCGGTGCTCACGGCTCGATGCCCGAGGCCAGCATCGATCCCGTCGTCATGGCTGCAGCCACGGTGCTGCGGTTGCAGACCATCGTCTCCCGCGAGGTGGGGGCGAACGAGGCCGCCGTCGTGACCATCGGCGCGCTGCAGGCCGGCACGAAGGAGAACGTCATCCCCGACGAGGCGACCATCAAGCTCAACGTGCGCACCTTCGACGAGAGCGTCCGCAAGCGCGTCCTCGCCGCCATCGAGCGGATCGTCGATGCCGAAGCCGCCGCTTCGGGCGCGCCGCGCAAACCGGAGATCACGCCTCTCGACCGCTATTCGCTCGTCGTGAACGATCCCGAGGCCACCAGGCGGGTGGCCGATGCCTTTCGAGCCCACTTCGGCGCCGACCGCGTGCGGGAGACCCAGCCGACGACGGCGAGCGAGGACTTCGGATCGTTCGGCGCCGAGTGGGGCGCTCCATCCGTGTTCTGGTTCGTGGGTGGTGTCGATCCCCAGACGTACGCCCGAGCCGAGAAGGACGGGAAGCTCGGCGAGATCCCGACCAACCACAACCCGCGTTTCGCGCCGGTGATCAACCCGACGCTGCAGACCGGGGTCGAGGCGCTGGTGGTCGCCGCCCAGTCCTGGTTGTCGAGATAGGGACCGACATGGTCGTCAGCGGTGAGGTCGCGAACACGCTGCTGGTGGCCTTCGATCTCGGCGGCACCTTCATCTTCGCGCTGAGCGGGGCCGCGGCCGGCATCAAGCACAGGCTCGATCTCTTCGGCGTCCTGGTCCTGTCCTTCGCCGCGGGCAACGCGGGCGGGATCACCCGCGACGTGATGATTGGCGCGGTTCCCCCCGCGGCCATCGGTGACTGGCGATACATCG
>DASSQI010000217.1:0-30165 GCA_035702585.1 Anaeromyxobacteraceae bacterium | reverse complement strand
CGCGACGCCGGCGGGAGGCGGCGCGCCGTGCGCGTCGAGCGGGCCGAGGAGCTGCGGCTCATCCACCGGGAGCGTCAGCACGTCGGCGAGCGTCGCCGGCGCGTCCGCGAACCGCGGGCACATCTGCTCGGCCAGCTCGAGCCCGGCGTCGCCGAGCGAGCCTCGCGAGCTCGACGACTGGCGCAGCGTCCGCTCCAGCCGCTTCGCGTCCTGGAATCGCTCGCGGGTGGAGGCGCTGTCGCGCGCGGCCGCCCGGTAGCGGAACGTGAGCAGCGCGTCCCGCCGGAGCGCGTCGAGGAGCTTCACGAGCGTGCCGTTCGCGTCGGCGTCGAGCTCGGAGCGCGGCGCCTCCCGGAGCCCCTGGGCGTTCCCCGCCCACACGCGGCCGAGCCGGCCGAACGCAGGCGCGGACCCGACGAGGTCCTCGAGGACGAGCGCCGGATGACCCTGCAGCGGGAACTCGCGGGACATGACCTCGAAGACCAGCGCTCCGTCGGAGCGGCTGCGGACCGCGGCCGCGAGGTTCCCGAACGGGAAGAACGGCTCGGGCGTGGCCCGGACGCGGTCCACCAGCTCGGCGCGGGAGGTGGAGTCGAGCGCGAGCGGCTCGTCGCGCGAGAGGCGCGGCGACTTCTTCAGGGTGGTGATGAGATCGCGGATCTGGTCGACGCCGACGACGACGTTCAGCGCGCTGCCCTTGGTGTAGCGCGCGTGGTAGACGCCCACGAGCTCGAACTCGCCCGTCTTGCACGAGACCGCGAAGACCGGCGATCCCGAGTTGCCGGGCGAGAGCAGCGCGTCGATGACGAAGTCGTCGTGGTCCCAGCCCTGCTCGTCGTGGTGCGTGTAGGTGGAGATCACCTTGCCGACGTTGTTCGCGCGCAGCACGCCGAGCGGAAACCCGCGGACGTCGACCGCGTTCCGTTCGCGCAGCGCCGCGCTCTTCCCGAGCTTCCACGGGACCACCGGCAGCTGCGCCTTGGCCCTCAGGATCGCGACGTCGAGCGCGGCGTCCGAGACCGCGCGCGAGAGCGGCACGTCGTCCTTCTCGTACGCGTCCGACTCGTCGTCGACGATCCGTAGCGCGCTCGAGACGCGGCGGCAGCCGGCCGGCACGTCGGAGACGCGGTGATCGTCGTCGGTCACGGCGGGCCAGTCGGACACGTGCTCGTTCGTGACGATGAGCGTCTCGCCCGGCTGCTGCCGGAAGCCGAACCCGGTGCCGTGCGAGACGACCTTCTTGCGCGTGGTCCGCAGCGAGCCGTCGGCGCCGTACGACGGGCACTCGTAGACCGCGGACGTCCGCACGCAGAACGTGTTCGGCGGCTGCGAGTGGTCGAACGCGCGCGCGGAAGCCGAGAGGGCCTCCAGGCTGTCGGCGTACTCGCCGGAGCAGTAGGGCGCCGCGTCGCTTCGGGGCGGCAGCGGGAACGACGCCGGGGCGTCGCTGGCCTGATCGGCGCGAGCCGGGCCGGCCGCCGCGGCGGAGAAGAGCAGCGTGACGAGAGCGAAACCGTTCATCTTCATGAGAGGGCGGAGCATGCCTGGGGCTGACTGGAGGGAAACGTACCTGTCCTCCCGGGGATTCCGCCAGGCAGGCGCCTTCCACTCACATGTCGGGAACGGGGGTGCGAGCGAGCGCCCGCACGAGCGGGTGAAGCTCGTCCACGGCGGCGAGCACGTGGCGGGGTCGCGCGGCGAGCAGGACCTCTCTGCTGCAGGCGCCCCACAGCACGGCGGCCGTCGCGACGCCCGCCGCGTTCCCCGCCGCGATGTCGTGCGGCGAGTCGCCGATGAACACCGCCGCCTCCGGGGCGGCGCCCAGGAGGGCGAGCGCTCGCAAGACCGGCTCCGGGTGCGGCTTGTGGCGCTCGCAGCCGTCGGCGCCGACGAGCACCTCGATCATCTCGTCGAGCCCGACGTGCCGCAGCGCCCGCGACGCCGGCTCGACGAGCTTGCTCGTGACGACGCCGACGCGGTGCCCGTCGGCGCGGATGCCCGCCACCGCCTCGCGCACGCCTGCGTAGCAGCGCGTCATCTCGTCGTGGTGCGCCCGCTGGTGCTGGCGGTAGCACTCGACGAGCCGCTCGAGATCGCCGTCGTCGTCGGCGTACTCGGCGAGCTGCGCCCGGAGCGGCGTCCCGATGCCCGCTATCCAGTCGGCGTCGCTGGGGCCGCGCGGCCGATCGGCGAACGTGTGCCGGACCGAGGCGAGGATGAAGTCGATGCTGTCGATGAGCGTCCCGTCCAGATCGAACAGGACCGCGAGCGAGCGGTTCACGCGACCAGCATAACGCGGCGCGAGCGACCCGGAGGCGGCGCGGGGCGCGATCCCGATCTCGACGTCAGCCGCGCGCGACCCACGACGTCCGCGCCCGGGCCAGCTCCTTGCCGTCGTCCTCGCGGACCATCGCGTGGAGCCGTTCGCCCGGGGCGACCGGCGCGGAGCGGCAGCGCACGAAGGTGCCGAGCCTGCACTCCGCCAGGAACTGGACGTCGAGCCGCGCGACGCGCGAGCTGCGCCAGGTCTCCTCGTCCACGGCCTCGAGCGCCCACGCGACGTAGCTCGAGTTCGTGACGTGGAGGTTCGCGTCGATGTCGGCGAAGCGCACCTGGAAACGCCTATCGACGTCGGCGCCGTCGAGCGCCGCCGGCGGCGCCGACCCCAGCGGCAGGACGTGCTCGGCCTTCTCCAGCCGAGAGGGGGGGAAGAACTTCTCCGGGCGGACGGGCCGCCTCGTCGCGACGTCGATCGCGAACCAGGTCGTGAGCGCGCGGCCGACCTCCGCCCCGTCGCGCAGCAGGCGGAAGTCGCGCAGGGCAGCGATCCGGTCCACGCCGGAAGGCCAGGTCTGGACCTCGATCGTCTCGCCCAGCCGCACCGGTCGATCGAGCACCACCTGCTCGCGCGCGAGCACCCACGTCAGGCCCTCGCGGTTGAGGTCTGCGAAGCCGAACCCGAGCCCGTCGGCGGAGCGCCCCGCCGCTTCCTGGAGGTATCCCGCGAGGGCGGCCGGCGAGAGATCGCCGAACGCGTCGGCGTCGAAGCTGTGGACGGTGAACGTCGCGCTCGTGATCGGCGCCATGGCGCGCGATCTGACCACGTCCGCGGGAGGCGTCCAGCGGATTCAGTGGGAGGGCCGGATTCAGTAGCGGGGCGTCGCGCGCGCCGCCTGCGTCTGCGCGGCGGCCTGCTGGAGCAGGACGCGCGCCTCGTACAGCGAGTCCCGCTGCATCGCCTCCATCGCGGCGCCGATGAGCCGCGACGCCTCACGGGCGCGTGCGCCCTGGGGAGAGCCCGGGTCCGTCTGGGACAGCGCGGTCTGGGCGCGCTGCAGCTGGTCCAGGTCGGCGGAGCCGCCGGCGAGCTGTTGCTGGGCAGCCGCGACCTCGGCGTTCGACTGCTGGACCGCGGCGGCGCTCGCGCGGGCGCGCTGCTCCTGTGCCTCGCGCTCGGCCTGCAGCCGGATGACCTCCTGCTCCATCCGCGTGCGCTGCTCGCGGGCGGCGTCCAGCTCCGTCGAGAGCGCGCCGACCTGCGACTGGAGCGCGTCGATCTGCTGCCGGAGCTGGGCGCGCTCGCGACGCGTGGCGGCGGCCGTCGCGTCCGCCTGAGCGCCGTCGTCCTCTGCCGCGCTCGCCGTCGGCGTGGGCGTGGGGCTCGGAGTGGGCGTGGGGCTCGGAGTGGGCGTCACCGCCGGGGCCGGCGCGGTGTTGGCCGATGTGGGCGGCGCCGTCGCCGCAGGGACCGATCCCGCGGGTGCCGCCGTCGAAGGTGCCGGCGTCGCGGGAGTCGCGGGTACCGCGGTCGCAGGCGTTGCCGTCGAAGGTGTCGCCGTCGATGGTGCCGCGGAAGCTGGCGCCGGCACGGCAGGGGTCGCGCCCGACGCCGCCGCGCTCGGGGTCTGCGCAGGGGCGGCGGTCTGGTTCGGTGCCGCGCTGGACGGCGACGCACCGGTCGACGTCTGCGGCAGCGCAGAGGAGGGGAGCAGGAAGGCGCCGAGCAGCAAGCTGGCTCTCAACATCGCCATGACCGGAACCTAGTCCTCGCGGCGGCGCGAGCGCAGCGCTTCGCCACTTCGAGCGAGCGACCCCGTGAGGGCCCTGATCGATCGGTCGTCCGTCGAAAGATCAACTCAGGATGGAGGACCTGCCGATGGCGACTGCCGCGCGACACATGGAAGCGAGATCCCGGACGCATGGTGCCGGGGTGGCCGAGACGATCCGGGCGCTCGACATCGTCGTCGCGAAGCTCGCGCCTCGCGACTTCGCGGTGCGCCTCTGGGAGGGCACGACGGTGCCGCCGGAGCGAGGCCAGGCGCGCTTCACGCTCGTCCTCAACCACCCCGGCGCGCTGCGCCGGATGCTCTGGCCGCCCGGGGAGCTGACCGCCGCGGAGGCGTTCATCCGAGGCGACTACGACGTCGAGGGCGACCTCATCGCGGCGCTCGCGCGACGCGATCAGCTCTACATCGGCGCGCGCGAGGCCGCGTCGCTCTTGCGGCTCGCACCGTCGCTGCTCCTCGCCGAGGGCGCGCACGGCTCCCTCGAGCGCGCCGCCACGCTGCACGGCGAGAAGCACACGCGGGACCGCGACACGGTCGCCGTCCGCCACCACTACGACGCGGGGAACGACTTCTACGCGCTCTGGCTCGACGAGCGGATGGTCTACTCGTGCGCGTTCTTCCCGACGTCCGACGCGACCCTCGACGAGGCGCAGGAGGCGAAGCTCGAGCTCATCTGCCGCAAGCTCCGGCTGAAGCCCGGCGACAGGCTGCTCGACATCGGCTGCGGCTGGGGCGGGCTCGTCATCCACGCCGCGGAGCGCCACGGGGTGAGCGCGCTCGGGATCACGCTGAGCCCGGCCCAGGCCGAGCTCGCCCGCGAGCGCGTCGCGGCGCGCGGCCTCTCGAGCCGGTGCCGGATCGAGATCGCCGACTACCGCGAGCTTCGCGCGGAGCCGTTCGACGCGGTGGCGAGCGTCGGCATGATCGAGCACGTGGGCCTGTCGAGGCTCCCGGTGTACTTCGAGCAGGCCTTCCGGCTGCTTCGCCCCGGCGGGCTCTTCCTGAACCACGGCATCGCGCCCGACGTCCCGCGCGACGACGGTCTCGGCAGCAAGCTCCTGCGGAAGGGCGGCTTCCTCCAGCGCTACGTGTTCCCCGACGCGGAGCTCCCGTTCGTGCACGAGACCGCCGAGACGGCGCTCCGCACGGGGTTCGAGCTCCGCGACGTCGACGCGCTGCGAGAGCACTACGCGCTGACGCTCCGGCACTGGGTGTCGCGCCTGGAGCGGCGCCGGCCCGAGGCGATCCGATCGGTGGGCGAGACCGCGTACCGGATCTGGCGGCTGTACATGGCCGGGGCCGCGGCCGACTTCCTCCGCGGCCAGAACGGCGTCTACCAGGCGCTGTACGTCCGGCCCGATCACGGCCGCAGCGGTCTCCCGCTCTCGCGCGCCGAGTGGTACTCGCGCCCGCTCGTGACCGCGCACCCACCGGCGAGGGAAGCCGGCGCGAAGCAGCTGCGACGGACCCCGCCCGCGGGGGCACGGCGCAAGGCGCGCCGGCCTCGGCGGCGCTGACGGCGTTCGCCGCGACCCGGCCCGCTCAGCTCTTGAACACGTTCTTCAGGAACTTCGTGAGCCTCTCCCACGACTGCTTGTCGGCCTGCGCGTCGTACGCGAGCGCCGGCATCTCCGCCTTGTTCGCGTCGGGGTTCGTGAAGCTGTGCTTCGCCTTCGGGTAGGTGACGACCTGGACGTCGACGCCGGCCGCCTTCAGCTCCTTCTCGAGCGCCTGCACCTGCTCCTTCGGCACGAAGGGATCGGCGCCGCCGGTCTGCACGAGCACCTTCTTCACCTTGATGGTGCCCTTCTCCGCGGGAGCGGCCGGCGGCTTCAGGCCGGCGTGGAACGTGGCGACCGCATCCACGTCGGCGCCTGCCCTCGCCATCCCGAGCGCGATCGTCCCGCCCATGCAGTAGCCGACTACGGCGATCTTCTCCGGATCGACGTCCGGCTGCTGCTTCAGCACGTCGAGGCCCGCGTTGAACCGCGCCGCCACGAGCTCCGGGTCCTTCGTCACCTCCTCGCTGAACGCCTGGGCGTCCTTCGGGTGGGTGGCGTCCGCGACCTTCCCCTTGCCGTACATGTCGAGCGCGAACGCGACGTAACCCGCCTTCGCGAGGCGAACGGCCTGCTTGCGCGCGTGCTCGTTGTGCCCCCACCATTCGTGCACGACGAGGACGCCGGGACGCTTGCCCTTCACGGCGTCGTCGCGGGCGACGGTGCCCTGCAGCGTGGTGTCGCCCTGCCGGTACTCGATCTCCTCGGTCTTGATCGCGGCCTCGGCGCGCGCGGCGAGCGCGAGCAGGGCGGCGGCAGCGACGAAAGTCGTGGGCTTCATCGGTCCTCCCGGAAAGTGGTCGGACGTTTGCGCCGCGGCCGCGGCGCGCGCAATCACCTTGCGTGGAGTCCCCCTCGCCGGGGCGCGCGCGGGCGCGTCGAGCCGCGTCGCGTCAGCGCGCGAGGCGCCGCACCGTCCAGAAGGTCTCCCTCGCGGCGCGGTAGAGCGGCGACTGCATCCCGACGCGATCGCGGAGGTACCGCGCGACGCCGTCCTGGATGCGCACGCACTGGCCCTCGACGCTCGACCGGAGACAGCCCAGCGGATCGCGCCGGTAGTAGCTCCGGAAGTAGCGGGTCAGCTCCTCGCGCGTGCGCGCCCGGCCGTTGTCGCCGTACTTCGCGACGTAGGGACTGAAGTCTGGATACAGCCGCGTCGGCCCGAACTCGCCGTGCAGCGTCGTCTTCATGAAGTTGCCGATCAGGAGATCGTCGAAGACCTGGTAGCGCACGGCGGTGAGGAGCGATCCCCTGGGGACCTCGAACGTGATGCCCTTCTCGCGCTGAAGGCCGTCCAGCGCGATGCGATGATCGCGACCGCCGACCCGGAACGTCACGAACCCGAGCGTCTCCGCGACGTGCCGGGTCGCACGCACGTACCGCTCGACCTCCTCGACCTCCTCGGGCGCGAGGCGCTCGTCCCAGTCGTCGCCGAACTCGCGCGGGTCCACGGGGCTCACGGCGTTCTCGCGGGGATCGATCCGGTCGAGCCTGTCGTGCAGGAAGTCGCGGCGCACGAACGCCGGCAGCATCTCGCAGCGGCGCGAGGCGAAGCCCCTCCCGTGGTCGGCGAGGCCGGTCGTGTACTCGTTCGCCCACGAGCTGTCCGCGCGCTGGTAGCGGTGCATCGAGCTGAACGGCACGAAGAAGCGTGCGCCGTAGAGGTCCACGAGCCGGGTCAGCGTCTGGCCCACGGGTGTCCTCTTCGCAGCGTTCGGCGGGATCCGGTTCCCGTCCGCGTCGAAGAAGTTGATCATGTCGGCGTCGCCGTAGCCGGAGAGCGCGAGCAGGTACGTCTCGGGGTAGCGGCGCATCACCGCGCGGACGTGCGCGCCCCAGCCGCGATCGCTCGCGTCGTTCAGGTCGACGATCAGCCGTCCGCCGAGATCCACGAGCAGGACCGCGTCCTGGTTCCAGTCCGGGATGCTCTGCACCCGGATCCGCGGCGACAGCTGGACCCATCGCCGATCCGGGAGCACCTCGACCTGCAGGCCGAGCGCGAGGAGGTCCTGGTGGACGCGGCCGCCGACGTGATCCGGCAGCAGGATCCGCGAGGACCGGAGCAGCTCGAGCGAGTCGGCGCCGAGGTGGTCGGGGTGGCCGTGCGAGAGCCACACGAACCGGCAGTCGCGGATCGCCTTCAGCTGCTGCTCCGGGATCTCGTGAGACCGCGTCCAGCTGCCGAAGTACGCGCTCCCGGTGATCCATGGGTCGGTGACGAGCACGGGCCCGCCGTCGTGACACACCAGGGTCGCGTTGCCGATCGTCTCGAACCCGAGCTCCATCGCCCACCGCGCGATGACCGCAAGGGCGAGCGCACGCCCGGGCGTTGCAACGCCGGGCTCGGGTTCGCTCCGGAGGTGAGCCCCGGTGCGGCTCGCGGGCGAGCGGGCGGAAGGTCAGCGAGCGCCGCGTCGAGGCGCGCCGTCGACGATGGCGAAGGGCCGGTCGCCCTTGAAGATCCGGAACAGGAGATAGAGGCACGGGAACAGCAGGAGCGCGCCGGCCCCGAGCGCCCAGAGCAGGAGCTCCTGCGTCCGCGCCGGCGCGCTCGCGTTCGCCAGCGTCAGATCGGGCACGACGAGGTACGGGTACTGCGAGGCGCCCCAGCCGGCGATGATGAGCGCCGTCTGGGCCACCGCCGCGGCGCGCGCGAGGCGCACTCGCCGGGTGGACAGCGCGTAGAACGCGACGATCGCGGCGACGCCGGTCGCAGCGTGGAACGGCAGCGCCCACCCGCGGCCGGTGAGCGCCGCGAAGATGAGCGGCGCGTGGCCGTGCGCGAGGGCGAGCGCCAGCGCGGCGGCGGCGAACACCGCCACGCCGGCGATGATGCCGCGGCGCCTGAAGTCGTCCCGGAGCGCACCGTGCGCCTCGACCGCGAGGTAGGTCGCGGCGACGTACGCGAACAGGGCCGTCGCGAAGAGCCCGATCGCGATCGGGAACGGCGCGAGCCAGGCCATGAAGCCGCCCGCCGGCACGCCGGATTCGAACCGGAGCCTGCCGGACGCGAGCGCGCCGACGGCGGTGCCGAGGGCGAGCGGAGCGAGCACGCTCGACATCGAGAACACGGCGCCCCAGGCGCGCTGGACCGGATCCCTGCCGTCGTACAGCCGGAACGTGAACGCCGCCCCGCGCAGCACGATCCCGACGAGCAGCGCCACGAGCGGCACGAAGAGCGCGATCGAGACCGCGGCGAACGCGCGCGGGAAGCCCGTGAAGAGGACCACGACGGCCAGGATGAGCCAGACGTGGTTCGCCTCCCAGATCGGGCCGATCGCGCGCTCGATGAGCGCCCGCTGCTCCTTCGCGCGCGGACCGCTCGCGAACAGGTCCCAGATGCCGCCGCCGAAGTCGGCGCCGCCCAGGAGCGCGTAGAAGACGACCGCCGCCAGCGTGACGGCGCCGAGGAGATCCGCCGCGCTCACGTCCGCCCTCCGGACACGACGACGGACGCGGGCGCGTCGCCGCCGCCGGGCGCGTGGGCGATCTGCCGCCGCAAGAGGACGACCACCATCACCCCGAGGAAGACGTAGATGGCGGTGAAGATCCAGAACGGGAGCGCCAGCCCGGGGACCGGGGTCACCGCCTCGCTGGTGCGCTGCACTCCCCAGACGCTGTAAGGCTGCCGTCCGAGCTCGGTCACCATCCAGCCCGCCTCGAGCGCGACGAAGCCGAGCGGCGACGCCAGCGCGACGACCGTGAGGAAGCGCCGCCCCAGCAGCGGCGTGCCCGTGCGGCCTCGCCACGCGAGCCAGAAGAACGCGAGCGACACCGCCGCCAGCGCGGTGCCGAGCCCGACCATCAGCTGGAAGGCGAGGTGGACCGGCACGACGAGCGGCCAGCGATCGCGCGGGAACTCGAGCAGGCCCTTCACCTCGGCGCCGGGATCGTGGAACGCGAGCAGCGACAGGCCGGCCGGGATCTCGATCGCCCAGCGCGTCTCCGCGGCGTCGACGTCGGGGAGGCCCCCGATCCGCAGCGGGGCCCCGCGCTCGGTGTGGAAGTGGCCCTCGAGCGCCGCGAGCTTCACCGGCTGCGTGACCGCGAGCTGGCGCGCCGAGAAGTCGCCGGACAGCGGCTGCAGCAGCGCCGCCACGCCGCCGACGCCGAGCGCGACGCCCAGCGCCGCGCGGTGGAAGGCGTTGCCCGGCTCGCGCCGCAGCGCCCACGCGTGGATGCCCGCGACGGCGAACCCGGTCGCGACGTAGCACGAGATGACGACGTGCACGACCTCGTGAGCCCAGCCCGGCGGGAACATGGCGGCGATGGGATCGACGTCGGCGGCGACGCCGTTCACGAGCGCGAAGCCGGCCGGGTGGTTCATCCACGCGTTCGCGAGCGTGACGAAGAACGCGGACGCCGCGCCGCTGACCGCCACGACGACGCCGCTCGCGAGGTGGACGCGCGGCGAGACGCGGTCCCAGCCGTAGAGGTAGATGCCGAGGAAGATCGCCTCCGTGAAGAACGCGAAGCCCTCGAGCGAGAACGGCATGCCGATGATCGGCCCCGCGAACTCCATGAAGCGGGGCCAGAGCAGCCCCAGCTCGAACGAGATGACGGTGCCCGACACCGCTCCGACGGCGAACAGGATCGCGGTGCCCTTCGCCCAGCGCTTCGCGAGCTCGAGGTGGACGTCCGACCCCGACCGCCGCCAGCGCCACTCCGCGAGCACCATGAACAGCGGCATCGCGACGCCGATCGCGGCGAACACGATGTGGAACGCCAGGGAGGTGCCCATCATCCAGCGGGCCCACAGCAGATCGCTCACCGCGCGGGAGTAACGGCGCTCGCGCAGCGCGGCAACAAAGGTGATCGCAGCCAGGCGCTCGCGGGGGGTCACGTTGACTGGATCGCCTCGGCGGTGTGAGAAACGGGGGATGCGCAGCGACACCGTGAAGAGGGGCTTCGAGCGGGCCCCGCACCGCAGCCTGCTCCGGGCCGCGGGCCTGAAGGACGAGGACTTCGACAAGCCGTTCATCGGCATCGCGAACAGCCGGATCGACATCATCCCCGGCCACGTGCACCTCGGCCTCTACGGCGACATCGCGAAGGACGAGATCCGGCGCGCCGGCGGCGTGCCGTTCGAGTTCAACACGATCGGCGTCGACGACGGGATCGCGATGGGCCACGGCGGCATGCTGTACAGCCTGCCCAGCCGCGAGCTCATCGCCGACTGCATCGAGACGGTGATGAACGCGCACCAGCTCGACGCGCTCGTCTGCATCCCGAACTGCGACAAGATCGTGCCCGGGATGGTCATGGGCGCGCTGCGCGTGGACGTGCCGACCGTGTTCGTGTCGGGCGGCCCGATGCGCGCGGGGCACGCCGCCGACGGCACCCCGATCGACCTCACCACCGCGTTCGAGGCGGTCGGCAAGCGCGCGCGCGGCCAGATGACCGACGCCGAGCTGTACGAGATCGAGTGCCGCGCGTGCCCCGGCGCCGGGTCCTGCTCGGGCATGTTCACCGCCAACTCGATGAACGTCCTCTGCGAGGCGATGGGCATCGCGCTCCCGGGGAACGGCACGGCGCTCGCGCTCTCGCCCGAGCGCGAGGAGCTCGTGCGCCGGGCGGCGCGGCGCGCCGTCGAGATCGCCGCGGACGAGCGGTTCAAGCTGCGCCGCATCCTGGGCGAGGCCGCGATCGAGAACGCCTTCGCGGTGGACATGGCGATGGGCGGGTCGTCGAACACGGTGCTGCACATGCTCGCCATCGCCCATGAGGCGGGCGTGCCGTTCGACCTCTCGCGCATCGACGCGATCGCCGGGCGCGTCGCGCACGTCGCCAAGATCGCGCCGTCCCTCTCGACCGTGCACATGGAGGACGTGCACCGGGCGGGCGGCGTCCCTGCCGTCATGAACGAGATCGCGCGGCGCGGCTGCATCCGCACGGACGCGCTGACCGTCACCGGCGAGACGATCGGCGATCGCATCGCCGGCGCGGAGGTGAAGGACCGCTCCGTGGTGCGCTCCGTCGACGAGCCGTACTCGGACACCGGCGGCATCGCGATCCTCTTCGGCAACCTCGCGCAGGCCGGCGCCGTCGTGAAGACCGCGGGCGTGGACCCGTCGATGCGCAGGTTCACCGGGCGCGCGGTCTGCTTCGACTCGCAGGAGGACGCCGCCGCCGGGATCATCGGCGGCAAGGTCGGCGAGGGGCAGGTGGTCGTCATCCGCTACGAGGGCCCGAAGGGCGGCCCCGGGATGCAGGAGATGCTGACGCCGACGAGCCTCATCGCCGGGATGGGCCTGGGCACGAAGGTGGCGCTCGTCACCGACGGCCGCTTCTCCGGCGCGACCCGCGGCGCCTGCATCGGCCATGTCTCGCCCGAGGCCGCCGAGGGTGGCGTCATCGGGCTCGTCGAGGACGGCGACCCGATCACGCTCGACATCGACGCGCGCAGCCTGACGCTCGACGTCGAGGAGGCGGAGCTGGCGCGGCGGCGCGTGCGCTTCCGCCCGACGAAGAAGCCCGTGTCGTCGAGCTGGCTCCGGCGCTACGCGGCGCTGGTGACGAACGCGGCGAAGGGCGCCGTACTGCGCACGGACCTCTGACCGCGGGCCCCTGACCGAGCGGGCCCGTTCCGCGCGCCGACGGGACGGCGCCGCCGCGATCGGGCGACTCGAGGTCGCTCGACCCGGCGGAGGCGCCGGCCCCGCAGATTACCTGGTCGTCCCGCTGCCCTGAGGCGCCGTCGACGGTGACGTCCCGGTGCCCGACGACGTGTCGGTGCTGCCGGTGCTCGAGGGCGCCGTGGCGCCGCTCCCGGTCGCGCCGACGCTCCCCGTGACGACCTGGATCGACTTCGCGGTCGGCTCGGTCCCGGAGACCTCGTACGAAACGAGCGCGTTCTCGCCCGGCTTGATGTCGGCGGCGTTCGCCTGTCGGCCGTCGATGCGGACGCGCGTACCTTCGGTCACCCGGAGCGTCATCTCGTCGCCGCCGCTCGGCTTCAGGGTGAGCTGGCCCGCGGTCGAGTGCGAGACCTGGCCCTGCACCGTCATCGGGCCGGCCTCCACCCGCTGCGTCTGCTGCGACAGCGCCTGCGAGGCCTGCTGCTGGGACTGCTGAGCCTGAGTCGTCGACTGGCGGGTCTGACGGTTCGCTTCCTGCTGGAGCTGCTGCGCCTTCTGCTGCTCGTCGCGAGCCTTGGCCTGCGCGGCCTGCAGCTCCTGTTGCTTCTTCTGCACCTCTCGTTGCGCGTCGGCGGCGCGGGCCGCCTGCTCGCTCGCGCGCTCCTGTGACTTCTTCGCGGCCTCCAGCGCCTGCTCCGACTGCTGCTGCGGCGTCTGGATGGTCTGCGCGCTGGGACTCTTGCCGCTACCGCTCGTCGCGCAGCCGCCGAACACCACCGCCAGACCTGCGGCGGCGAGCCGCGCCGCGTGCTTCGTCGTGATCCTCATGTCTTCCCCCTCGTGGCGGAAACCTGTGTGGATCCGACGCGGCCTGCAAGGCCCGGCGCGCGAGCAGGCGCCGAGCGACCGAGACGAGGAGCCTCTGTGTCTTCGCCACTCGCTCGGGATCGACGGTGGAGAGCGCCGCCTTGACCGCGGCCTCGATCGTACCGGCGCGCAGCCCGTCGATCCTGCGTCCGGCCCTGGTGAGCGAGAGGCGGCTGCTGCGGCCGTCGGAGGCATCCGCGGCGCGCGCGACGAGCTTCCTTCGCTCGATGCGCCTCAGCATCACGGTGACGGTGCTCGGGTGGACGTGCAGCACCTCCGCGAGCTCGCCGGGCGTGATCCCGGGCCGCTCGCCCACGATCCGGATGACGAGGCGCTCGCGGCCGGTGACGCCAACCGTGCTCTTCATGCGACGGGACGCGCTCTCGAGCGCGTGATCGAGCTCCCAGAGCGCCCTCAGGAACTGCAGCTCCTGCGCGAACTCGGGAGGGGCGCTCACCGCTGCCGCGCGCCTCAACGGCGCACCGCGCGCACGATCCCGCCGGACCTGTCGCCGAGGCCGTCGTGGCGCGTGCGGCCCGCGATGAGCTGCCGCAGGAGCTCGTCGATCCCGGCCTGGTCCGGCACGAAGTACTGGGCCGCCGAGTCGATGTTCTCGCCGACGCGGATCGAGGTCCCGACGACCTCGGACCGGAACGCCTCCTCGTCGGTGCTGTCGTCGCCGACGTACATCGCCGAGCTCGTGCCGTTCCTGGCGCACAGCGCGCGCAGGGCGTCGCCCTTCGTCGGTGCGCCGGCGGGGACGACGTTCACGACCGCGTGCCCGCCGAACGCGGTGGCCCCCTGGAGCGACGCGGTCGCCGCGAGGATCACGCGCTCGGCGTCCTGCCACGAGCGGGCGCGCCGGTAGTGCAGCGCGATGCTGAAGCGCTTGTCCTCTATCTCGACGCCCTCCGCGCCGGCGAGCGTCCGCTGCAGCTCGTCGGCCCACGTGCGCACGAGCGCGACGAGCTCGCGGTCGAGCGGGCCGAATCCCGCCTCGGCGCCGTGGTTCCCGACGATCGCGGCGAGCGGGACGTCGGCGACCCGCGCCGCGACGTCGGCGCGCGCGCGGCCCGAGATCACCGCGCAGGGATACAGGAGCGCGGTCGCGCGGAGCAGCGCGAGCGTCTCCGGGCGCATCTGCGCCTCGGACCGCTCGTCGACGATCGGCGCGAGCGTGCCGTCGAAGTCGAACGCGAGGAACGTCCTGTCGCGCGCGATGTCGTCGACGACCGCGGCGCCCTCGGCGGAGAAGAGGGGCTTCATGTGTGGCCTCATCGACCAGGGGAGCGGAGGGCGGGTCATGGTCCTGTTCCGTCTATGGCGCGGAGGCCGATGGAGAGTCGATCCGAGAGACGACCGCGCTGTCGCACTCGCGCGGCGTCGGAGAGCATACGCCCCGCCCAACGATAGACGTTGAACTCGGCCACGAGCCCGCGCATCGCTCGCATCCGCTCCGCTTGCTGCTGAGGTGGCATCGCCAGCGCCGTCGCGAGCGCGGCGCTCGCCTGCTCGAGGTCGTACGGGTTGACGATGAGGGCCTCCGTGAGCTCCCGCGCCGCGCCCGTGAAGCGGCTCAGCACGAGGACGCCGCGCTCGTCGTCCCGCGCCGCGACGAACTCCTTCGCGACGAGGTTCATGCCGTCGTCGAGGCTGCTCACGTAGCAGACGTCGGCGGCGCGCAGGAAGCGGAAGATCGCGGGCGGCTCGTGGTGGGCGCGGAGCAGCGCGATGGGGCGGTAGGTGCCCGACGCGAACCGCTCGTTGATGCGCGCCGCGAGCGACTCGACGCGCTCGTTGAGCTCGCGGTACTTGTCGATGAGCGTCCGGCTCGGCGCCGCGAGCTGCGCGAAGGTGAAGCGGCCGCGGAGGTCCGGGAACCGCTCGAGGGCCCGCTCCACCGCGAGGAGCCGTTCCTCGATGCCCTTCGTGTAGTCGAGGCGGTCCACGCCGACGCCGAGGAGGGCGTCGGGCGCGAGGCCGAGCTCGGCGAAGACCGTCCGCCGGCACTCGGTCGCGGGCGCTGCAGCCTGCGCCCAGCGGTTCGGCCAGTCGATCGAGATCGGGTAGCTGCGTACCAGGCACTCACGTCCCGCCTGCACCACGGCCTGCCGCTCCCGGTCGATCCGCGACTCCAGGAAGCGATCCACCGACTCGATGAAGTTGTTGCAGTGCTGCTGCGTGTGGAACCCGACGATGCTGCTGCCGAGGAGCCCTGCGAGGAGCTCGCGCTCCCACGGGCAGATGCCGAGGCGCTCCGCGTTGGGCCACGGGATGTGCCAGAACGTGATGATCGTGGCGCGCGGCAGGCGCTCGCGGATCATCCGCGGCGCGAGCGCGAAGTGATAGTCCTGCACGAGCACGATGGGATCGGGCCCGTCCACCTCCTCGCAGACGGCGTCGGCGAAGCGCTGGTTCACGCGCTCGTACTCGCGCCAGTCGGCGGCGCGGAACTCGGGCCGCGTGTGCGCGACGTGGCACAGCGGCCAGAGGCCCTCGTTCGAGAAGCCGTAGTAGTAGCCGCGCTCCTCCTCCTTGGTGAGCCACACGCGCCGGATCGCGTACGACTCCTCGCCGGGCGGGACGCGGATGTGGTCGCGCCGGTCCACCGTCCGTCGATCCGCCGTTCCGCTGCCGTGCGCGATCCAGGTGCCGGAGCATGCGCGCATCACCGGCTCGAGCGCCGAGACGAGCCCGCTCGCAGGGTGCTGCACGCGCACCGTGCCGTCGGGGGCGAAGTCGTGGATGTAGGGCTCGCGGTTCGCGACGAGGACGACGCTCTCGCCGTGCAGGGTCTCGCGCAGGACCTGGTGCAGCCGGTCCGGCGACCACGGGCGCACCGCCGAGACGTGCTCCGACGAGAGGTTCGCGACGAGCTGTCGCACGTCGGCGAGGAGCGGCTGGAACGCCTCGGGGCCGCGTCGCGCGTCCGCCGGCCGCCCACCCAGCGGCACGAGCAGCAGTCGCCGCAGCTCGTCGGTCCAGCTGCGGAACCACGCGCGTCGCGCGATGTACGTCAGGATCGAGGCGAGCAGGGCCACCAGCGCGAAGGCGCCGGCGGTGAAGCGCCGCATCGCGGCTTCCCGCCGCGTCACGAAGCTGAGGTCGTGTACGAGCACGATCGCGCCGCGAGCGCCGTCCTCGTCGTGGATCCGGTAGAGGCCCACGTGCACCGGCCCGCCCGCGATCTCGTCGTCGAACGTGAGGGGCTCGGACTCGCTCCTCGCGTCCGGCAGCCGCCGGCGCAGCGTCTCGCACGAGAACTGCTGAGGAAACGCCCGCGTCCGCGCGACGGTGGAGAGGCCGGTCGTGCAGACCTCGGCGCCCATGATGCGCTCGTCGCGCGACAGCTCGTCGAGGAGCGCCTCGAGCCTGCGCTTGTTCCCGGCCTCGAGGGACGAGGCGAGCGTCCCCTGCGCGGCCCCGACGGCGAGCCTCGCGCGCAAGGTGATGTCCCGCGCGAACCACGCCCGGGTCGCCGTGTTCACGACGGCGGAGGCGCCCCAGGCGAGGAGCGCGAGGCCGAGCAGCAGGGGGAGGATGACTCGCCAGAACGTCCGCACGCAAACATGCTAGGTTATGGAAGCTTGCACGTGCAACGATCATCGAGACGCCCCGCGCGGAGCGGCACGCACGCATGATCCCCTCGCAGGCTCGCGAGGTGCTCCGCGTCGTCGCGCGGCTCACCGAAGGGGCTCCGCTCGACCTGCGCCTGCTCGGCAGGACGGTGCTGCACGCGGCGCTCGTCGGAGTCGTCGCCGGGCTCGTCGGCGCGGCGTTCTTCGCAGGCCTGGAGCTCGGGCAACGACTCCTCGTCGAGGACGTCGCCGGGTTCACGCTCCTGCGCGCCCGCGGCGAGGCGTTCGTCGCGCCGGCCCTCGCCCGCCAGCTGAGGCCGCTCTGGCTCGTGCTCCTGCCGGCGCTCGGCGGGCTCGCGAGCGGGCTCCTCACCACCTGGCTCGCGCCCGAGGCCGCCGGCGGCGGCGGCGAGGCCACGATCCAGGCGTATCACCGCACGCGGCCGATCCGCGGACGCGTCATCCCGGTGAAGGGGATCGCGTCGATCCTCGCGCTCTCCAGCGGAGGATCGGGAGGCCGCGAGGGCCCGACGATGCAGATCGGCGCGGCGATCGGCGCGCTCGTCGGGCGCCTCCTGCCGGCGAGCCGCAGCGAGCGGCGCGTCCTCGTCGTCGCCGGCGTGGCCGCCGGGATCAGCGCCGTGTTCCGCACGCCGCTCGGCGCCGCGCTGCTCGCCACGGAGATGCTCTACCGGGACGACTTCGAGGCCGACGCCCTCGTGCCCTCGATCCTCGCGAGCGTCGTCTCGTACTCGGTCGTCATCGCGCTGTTCGGCGAGACGACGCTGTTCGGCGCGCTCCCGCGCTTCCCCTTCACTCCGGCGCACCTGCCGCTGTACGCGGCGCTCGCGCTGGCGATCGCGCTCGCGGGGATCGCGTTCGTGGTCGCCATCCGCGCGGTCCAGCGCGCGTGCGCACGGGCCGCGATACCGCCCTGGGCGTCACCCGCTCTCGGCGGGCTCGTCATGGGGCTGCTCGGGACGGGGCTCGCGCTGTGGATGCGCTCGAGCCACGGCGCCGGGTCGCTCGGGTTCGGCGTGTTCGGCGGCGGGTACGGAGTGCTGCAGGCGGCCATGTCGGGCCCGGAGTGGATCGGGACCGGCTCCGGCGCCGTGATGCTGCTGCTCGGCGTCGCGCTCGCGAAGATCGCGGCGTCCGCGCTGACCATCGGCTCGGGCGCGTCGGCGGGAGACTTCGCCCCCTCGCTCGTCATCGGCGGCCTCGTGGGCGCGGCGTTCGGCGTCGGCGCGCGCGCGGTGCTCGGCGACCCCTCGATCGACCCGGCTGCGTTCACGCTCGTGGGCATGGGCACGTTCTACGGCGGGCTCGCTCACGCGCCGCTCTCGGCGCTCGTCCTCGTCGCGGAGCTCGCCGGGAGCTACGACCTGCTCGTCCCGATGATGCTGTCGATCGCGATCGCGTACGTCGCGCTCCGGCGGCACACGCTCTACCCGGCGCAGGTGCCCTCGCGCTTCGCGTCCGCGGCGCACCGGGACCTCGGCGATCTCGCGCTCGCGGCGGCGCTCTCGGCCCGCACCGCGCGCGAGCTGCTCGTCGCGCCGGAGGTGCCGCCGGTGGACGAGCCCGCGACCGTGGAGGCGGTCCTCGCGGCATCGGCGCCCGCCCGCCTGCAGCGCGTCGTCGCCGTGCGCGGCCCTTCCGGTCACACGGGGCTCGTCGAGCTCGCCGCGATCGGCGAGGTGCCCGCCGCGGAGCGGCACTGGATCCGGGCGCAGGACGCGGCGGTGCGGTTCGCGGCGGTGGAAGAGACCGCGACGTGGGCGGAGGTCGCGGAGGTGCTCGAGCGCTGCGACGCGACGCAGATCCCGGTGCTGCGCGACGGCGAGGTGGTCGGCTGGGTCGGCGATCGCGAGCTGAGGCGCGCCGTCCTCCGCTGCTGAACGGGGCGTCCGCGCAAATCCCGCGCACGGCGAGGCGCTTACCACCCGCGCCTCCGGGCCGGTAGACTGCGCCGCCATGTCCTCCGTCCTCTACGTCGGCATCGTCGTGCTCTACGTCCTCGCGATGCTCGCCATCGGGTTCGTCGCGATGCGCAAGACGCGCGACGTGAAGGACTTCTTCATCGGCGGCCGCTCCCTCGGGCCGTGGATGAGCGCCTTCGCCTACGGCACGACGTACTTCTCCGCCGTGCTCTTCATCGGCTACGCGGGGAAGCTCGGCTGGGCCTTCGGCATCCACACGATGTGGATCGTGCTCGGCAACACGGTGGTCGGGACGCTGCTCGCGTGGAAGCTGCTCGCCGGCCCGACGCGCGACATGACCGTGCGGCTCGGCGCGATCACGATGCCCGAGCTCCTCGGCGCGAGGTTCGGGAGCAAGGCGCTGCAGGTCGTCGCGGCGGCCGTCGTGTTCGTGTTCCTCGTGCCGTACTCGGCGTCCGTGCTGATGGGCCTGTCGTACCTGTTCGAGATGACGCTGCACATCCGGTACGACGTGGCGCTGTACCTCCTCGCCGCGATCACCGCCGTCTACCTGACGATGGGCGGCTACTTCGCGGTCGCGGTGAGCGACTTCATCCGCGGGATCGTCGAGTTCGCCGGCGTGATGCTCATGGTGTACCTGCTCGCCCACAGGCCCGAGACGGGCGGCTTCATCGCCGCGACGGAGCGGCTCCTCGGCGATCCGGCGGTCATGGCGCCGGGGCTCGTGGCGGTGAAGCAGGTCGGCCAGGGATCGCTTCTCTCCGTCGCGATCCCCGGGTGGCTCACGCTCGCGGCGCTCGTGCTCATCACGAGCTTCGGCCCCTGGGCGCTCCCGCAGATGGTCCAGAAGTTCTACTCGATCCGGAGCCGGGCCGACGTCAGCCGCGCGCTCGTCATCGCGGGCGCCTTCGCGCTGTTCATGGCGTTCGGCGCCTACTTCAGCGGCGCGCTCACGCACCTGTACTACGGGCCGACGCTGCCGGCCGAGCTCGTCGGTCCGAAGGGGCCGATCTGGGACAAGATCATGCCGCACTTCATCACGACGACCGGGCTGCCGGAGGCGCTCGTCCTCGTCATCGTGCTGATGGTCTTCTCGGCGTCGATGTCGAGCCTCTCGTCGCTCGTGCTGGTGTCGAGCTCGGCGATCGCGATCGACGTCTACGGCGCGTTCGTCGACCACCAGAAGCATCCCCGCCGGACGATGGCGCTGCTGCGGACGCTCTGCGCCGCGTTCGTCGGGCTGTCGCTCGCGATCGCGCTGTCGAAGCCGGCGGTGATCGTGAACCTCATGGTGATGAGCTGGGGCACGCTCGCGGGCGTGTTCCTGGCGCCGTACCTGTACGGCCTGTTCTGGCGCAGGACCACCGCCGCGGGCGTGTGGGCCGGCATCGGCTCCGGGCTCGCCGCGGCGTTCGTGCTCTTCCCGCTCTGGGGCGGGGACGGCGTGCCGCTCGCGGGTGCGGTCGCGATGGTCGTGCCGCTCCTCGTGGTGCCCGCGGTGTCGCTCGTCACGGCCGCGCCCGACGCGGCGCTGGTGAAGGCCGCCTTCGGCGACGACGAGCGCGACGCGACGGGCGAGACGCTCGCGGCCTGATCGCACCCGCCGATCCCGCAGCTCGCCCGCGCCGGGTCTCCAAGCGCGCGGTCGCGACCGCAGCTCGCCCCCGCGCACCGGGCGGCCGCCCGCCCGCCCGCCCCCCGGGCGCATGGCGGCAGGCCCGCGGCGGTTTCGGGGGTCCCCCCGCGCGGCGCGCACGTCGCCCGTAGAGAGCGATTACCGCCCGCTTTCGGAGGGCTTCGACGACGAAGCCGTACCGGAACCCGGAGGGAGATCCATGAGCGAACGCAAGGGAAGGTGGACCCGCAGAGAGTTCGTCAAGGCGGCCGGCGTGGGCGCGCTCGCAGCGGCCGGCGCAGGCCTCGTGCCGAGGAGCGCCCGTGCGCAGCAGAAGACGCTGAAGATCATCCAGTGGAGCCACTTCGTGCCCGGCTACGACAAGTGGTTCGACGGCACGTTCTGCAAGCAATGGGGCGAGAAGCACAACACGCGCGTCACGGTCGACCACATCTCGCTCGGCGAGCTGAATGCCCGCGCCGCGGCCGAGGTGTCCGCGCAGCGAGGCCACGACCTGTTCATGTTCCTCTCGCCGCCGGCCGCGTACGAGAACCAGGTCATCGACCACGGCGAGATCTACCAGCAGGTGGAGAAGAAGTGGGGCAAGACCATCGACCTCGGTCACAAGTCGACGTTCAATCCCAAGACGAAGAAGTACTTCGCGTTCTCCGACAGCTTCGTCCCGGATCCTGGCAACTACCGGCAGGATCTCTGGGCGCAGGTGGGGTTCCCGAACGGACCCGATACCTGGGAGGACCTGCGCAAGGGCGGCGCCGCGATCAAGCAGAAGATCGGGAACCCCGTCGGCATCGGGCTCTCGCAGGAGCTCGACACGAACATGGCGATGCGCGCGCTCATGTGGTCGTACGGCGCGTCGGTGCAGGACGCCGAGGGCCGCGTGGTCATCGCGTCTCCGCAGACGCTCGAGGCGCTCAAGTACATGCGCGCGCTGCAGAAGGAGGCGCAGACGAACGAGGTGTTCACCTGGGATCCGTCGTCGAACAACCGGGGCATCCTCGCGGGCAAGCTGTCGTTCGTCGCGAACGCGATCTCGGTGACGCGGACCGCCGAGAAGGAAAACCCGGACATGTCGAAGAAGATCCAGGTCGTGCCGGCGCTCCGCGGCCCCGTCCGCCGGATGGCGGCCGAGCACGTCATGGACTGCTACGTCATCTGGCGGTTCGCGGAGAACAAGGAGGGCGCGAAGCAGTTCCTCGTCGACTACATCGACTCGTTCGCCGAAGCGTTCAAGGCGAGCGAGTTCTACAACTTCCCGTGCTTCGCGAAGACCGTCCCCGACATCGCGAAGCAGGTGTCGAACGATCCCAAGGCTCAGCCGCCCGACAAGTACAAGGTCCTCGCGAACGTCCTCGAGTGGGCGACGAACGTCGGCTATCCCGGCTACGCCACCGCGGCGATCGACGAGGTGTTCAACACGTTCGTGATCCCGACGATGTTCGCGAAGGTCGCGCGCGACGAGCTCTCGCCGGAGGACGCCATGAAGGCCGGCGAGCGCGAGGTGAAGCGCATCTTCGAGAAGTGGCAGGCGTAGGCGAGGCGGAGGCGACGTGGCCGTCGTCGAGACTCGCAGGCTCAGCAAGGTCTTCAACAAGGGCGAAGAGGGAGCGGTCAACGACGTCGACCTCGTGACGCGGGACGGGGAGTTCCTCGTGTTCCTCGGCCCGTCGGGATCGGGGAAGTCGACGCTGCTGCGCATGATCGCCGGGCTCGAGGAGCCCACCCGGGGCGACGTGCTCATCGGCGGCAACGTCGTGACGCGCCTCCCGCCGCGCGCGCGGGGCATCGCGATGGTGTTCCAGAGCTACGCGCTCTACCCGCACCTCACGGTCGAGAAGAACATCGCCTTCCCGCTGAAGGCACACGGGATCGACAAGCCGAAGCGGCGCGAGCGCGTCGAGTGGGCCGCGGGCCTGCTCGGGATCACCGCGCTCCTCGGTCGCAAGCCGCGCGAGCTCTCGGGCGGTGAGCGCCAGCGCGTCGCGCTCGCGCGCGCGCTGGTGCGCGAGCCGACGGTGTTCCTCCTCGACGAGCCGCTGTCGAACCTCGACGCGAAGCTGCGGGCCTCGGCGCGCGAGGAGCTGTCCCAGTTCCACAAGCGCGTCGGCACGACCACCATCTACGTGACGCACGACCAGGTGGAGGCGATGGCGATGGGCGACCGGATCGTCGTCCTCGACAAGGGCCTCGTGCGGCAGATCGGCACGCCGCGCGAGGTCTACGACGAGCCGGCCGACACGTTCGTCGCGACGTTCCTCGGCTCGCCTCCGATGAACCTGCTCGATGCGGGCGACGTCATCGTGGGCTTCCGCCCCGAGAGCCTCCTGCCGGCCGCGATGCTCTCGGGGCCCGCCATCCCGGTGAGCTTCCGCGTCTCGCTCGTCGAGTTCCTCGGGTCGGAGCGCATCCTGCACGGCGTCGTCGAGGGCGGCCGCTTCGCCGGCGAGAAGGTGATCTCGCGCATCGCGACGCTGTCGAGCGTCGGCTTCGAGGATGGCAGCCTCCACGAGTTCGCGGTGTCTCGAGCCGACGTGAAGTACTTCGACGCGGCGACGCGCAAGCGGGCCCCGGAGCGGGAGGTCGCATGGCGGTGACGCCGGCGGGGCTCGACGCGACCATGACGGCGCCGCGTCGGCGGATGAAGAGCACCACGTTGCTCGGCGTCGCGATGTTCTCGCCGGCGCTCGTCTACATCGTCGGGCTCGTCGGTCTCCCTCTCGCCCTCGCGTTCCTCTACAGCGTCGGGGACGTCACCGTCGGGTCGATCGGCTACAAGTTCGTCGGCCTGGAGAACTTCCGCGGCGTGCTCGCGAGCGCGTCGTTCCGCCGCTCGCTGCTCAACTCGTTCGTCTTCACGATCGCGACGCAGGTCATCATGATCGTCTGCTCGAACGCGCTCGCGCTGGCGCTGCGCGAGCGGTTCCGTGGCCGCGGGTTCGTGCGGTTCCTCATCCTGCTCCCGTGGGTGGCGCCGATAAGCCTCGGCGCCATCGGCTGGAAGTGGATCCTCGACTCCATCTACTCGGTCGTGAACTGGGTGGGCGCCGCGCTGCACCTCGTGAACAAGTTCGATCCTCCGATGTGGCTCGGCGACCCGACGCTCGCGATGGCGTCGGTGATCGCGGTGCACTCGTGGCGGATGATCCCGTTCACCACCGTGATCCTGCTCGCCGGGCTCTCGTCCATCCCGAAGGAGATCCCGGAGGCGGCGTCGGTCGACGGCGCCGGGTTCTGGCGGACGTACTTCGAGATCACCCTGCCGATGATGCAGCCCATCATGACGGTCGCGCTGCTGTTCGGGATCGTCTTCACGTTCACGGACATGACGGTCGTCTACATCCTGACGCGGGGCGGCCCCTACGACACGACGCAGGTGCTGCCGTCGCTCGCGTTCTTCACCGGCGTGCTCGGCTCGGATCTCGCGGAGGGCGCGGCGATCTCGGTGTTCCTCGTGCCGATCCTCGTCGCGGTCGCCATCCTCATGCTCCGCATCGCGCACCGCGCCGAGGTCGTGTAGCGAGAGGGGGAGCGATGGACGGGGTACGGAAGTCGCCACTCACGCGCGCCGGGCGGTGGGTCATCGTCGTCGGGTTCTCGGCGCTGCTCGCGTTCCCGTTCTACTGGATGGCGATCACGTCGTTCAAGCAGACGAGTGATTTGTACAACGTCGAGAACGACCCGTTCATCTTCAACGAGGCGCCGACCCTCGATCACCTGCGCTACCTGTTCCAGGAGACGCTGTTCCTCCGTTGGTTCTTGAACACGACGGTCGTCGGGGCGGTGGTCGTCGCGATCACCCTCGTCCTGTCGCTTCCGGCGGCGTGGGCGCTCACGCGCCTGACGGGCCGGTGGGGCCAGCGGCTCGGCATCGGCATCTTCCTCACGTACCTGATCCCGCCGACGCTGCTCTTCATCCCGCTGTCGCGCGTCGTCGCGACGCTCGGGCTGCAGGACACGCTCTGGGCGATCATCGTCACCTACCCGACGTTCACCGTCCCGTTCTCGATCTGGCTCTTGATGGGCTTCTTCAAGGCGATCCCGCGAGACCTCGAGGACGCGGCGCTGGTGGACGGGCTCACCCGGTTCGGCGCGTTCGTGCGGCTCGTCATCCCGATCTCGCTCTCCGGGATCCTGACGGTCGTGATCTTCACGTTCACGCTCGTGACGCAGGAGTTCGTGTACGCGCTGACGTTCATCTCGACCGCCGAGCACCAGACCGTCGGGGTGGGCGTGCCGATCTTCCTCGTGCGCGGCGACGTGTACTACTGGGGCTCGCTCATGGCGGCGTGCCTCATCGCGAGCGTCCCCACCGCCATCGTGTACAACCTGTTCCTGGACCGGTTCATCGCCGGCTTCACCGTGGGCGCCGTGAAGTGACGGGCGCCTCCGCTGGCCGCGAGCGGCGCGTCAGGCGCGCGACGACGGGGTTCGCAGCCTCACCTCGAGCACGCGCGGGTACTTCCGGCGCTCCGCGACCGCGGCGAGGCGATCTCGCGTCACCGTGCGCCCCTCGACCGCCTCCTCGACCATCGCGGCGACGGTCGCGAAGGCCGCGCGCGTGGGCAGCGCCTTGCCGGTCTCCCAGTGCGAGATCGTCTCCGGCGTGACGTCGAGCAGCTGCGCGAGATCGATCGCGCGCAGCCCGAGCGCCTTCCTCATGTGCCGGAGCGCATCGCCGCTGTGGATGCCGCGATCGGCGAGCTCGCACGCGATCGAGAGCCCGGCGTGCCTGAGCACCGACGCGTCGACACGGACCTCGCCGCAGCCGGCGCACGAGCGCGCCGGAGCCCTGACGGAGGCGATCACGCCGCAGCGGGGCAGGGTCACGGAGACCACCTCGCTGCAGTCGCGCAGCTCGGCGCCGCACCCGTCGCATCGTGGCTTGCGTCCCATCGCGTTGCTCGCCCGATTCCGCGCAGGTCGGCGGACTACGCCGCCTGCCTCTCGTCCGCGACCGGCTGCAGGTACTCGCGGAGGAACCGCTTCGTCGCGACCTCGACCTGCCGGACGCGCTCGCGCGAGAGACCCCAGCGCTTGCCGATCTGCTCGAGCGTGTCGGGCGGGTCCTGCTTCAGGCGCGAGTGGACGATGTCCCAGCCCAGCTCGCCGATCCGGCCCCGCACCTTCTCGAGCTCACCGCGGAGCCGTGCGTCCTGCTCGGCGCCGACGTACCGCTCGGTGGTCGACGGGCCCTCGTCCTCCAGCTTGTCGAGCCAGGTCACGTCGCCCTCGTCGCCGATCTCCCGGTCGAGCGACAGGTCGGCGATGGCGACGGTCCCCGCCCTCGGGCGCACCGACGACCGGGCCTGCTTCAGGTAGCGCCACACGAACGCGCGGACCCACCACAGCGCGTACGTCGAGAACCGCGTCCCGACCTTGGGGTCGTACTTCTCGATCGCGCGGAGCACGCCGAGGTTGCCCTCCTGCACCAGCTCCTCGAGCGGCAAGGTGCCGCGCGCCTGCTTGCGCGCGAACATCACGACCAGCGGCAGGTGGCGCCGCACCAGCTCGTCGCGAGCCGCGGCCTCTCCGTCGCGAGCGCGCGTCGCGAGGTCTCGCTCCTCCTGACGGGACAGCGGGGGCAGCTCGCGGGCGGCCTCGAAGTAGGCGCCGACGGCCTCCAGCTCCCGGTTTCGGTTCTTCTCGTTCCTCGTCACGGGATGGGAACGGACGGCGCTTGAAGTTTATTCAAGTCGGCGTCGCCCGCGCGGCCACCGCCGCCCGCCGTCTCACGCGCGACCGCGATTGCAAGGGGGCCCGCGTCGGATAAGATTCCCGCGATTTTCGCGCCGGATCAGAGCCAACATGACGAGCACGAGACGACGTACGGCGCGAACGCGCGAGCTCATTGCCGGGGTCGGCGGCGCTGCGTCAGGCGCACGTGCGGCCCTCCTCGTCGGCCTCTATGCGATCGCGGCCCCGGCGCTCGCGAGCGGTGAGTCGCTCACGCTCGAGCGGGCGATCGACACGGCGCTCGCGCGGAACGAGACCGCCCGCGCCGCAGAGGAGCGGGTCCGCGCCGCCGACGCTCGCGTCGCCCAGGCCCGGAGCGGGTTCCTGCCCGACGTCACCCTCGGCGGATCGTACACGCGGAGCACCGGCGATCTCGGCGGCTCGGCGGCCGGAGCGCAGGCGTCGCGATCGGGCGACGACGCCGTCGCCGGGACCGCGACCCTGAGCGTCCCGCTGTTCGATCCGCGGAACGTCCCGCTGTACCGGCGCGCGAAGCTGGACCGCGCCGGGGCGCGGCTCGAGGCCGGCGACGCGCGCGAGGTGCTCGCGTTCAGCGTGGCAGGGTCGTTCTTCGGAGCGCTGACCGCCGAGCAGGTCCTCGCGGCGGCCGAGCGCAGGCTGCAGCTCGCCCGGGCCACGCACGCCGACGCGAGCGACAGGGCCGGCGCCGGGCTGGTCGGCACGAACGACGTCACGCGCGCGGAGGTCGAGCTCTGGTCGGCGGAGCGCGACCTGACCCGAGCGCGCAGCGCGCTCGAGATCGCGCGCGTGCAGCTCGCGTACCTCCTCGACGTGGCGCCCCCCGAGGATCTCGCCGCTCCCGACGCGCTGCTCGCCGCCGCAGCGCAGGCGAGCGGCGGCGAGGACGCGCTCGCGGCGGAGGCCCTCCAGCGGCGCAAGGACGTGCGCGCGCTCGAGCTCAGGGCGGACGCGCTCCGCGCCTTCGCGGACGAGGCGCGGCTCCGGTTCCTGCCGAGCCTCTCGCTCACGGGTCAGCTCCGCTCGTTCGGGGACGAGACCTTCGGCGGGTTCCGCAACGACGCGGTGGTCGGCGCCACGCTCACGTGGCCGCTGTGGGACGGCGGCCTCCGCCGCGCGGAGCGGCGGGAGCGGCTGTCGCTCGCCGCGATCGGCGACCTCGACCGCAGCGCCGCCGCCCGCGGCACGACGCGGGATCTGCAGGAGGCGCTCGCGTCGCTCCGGGGCGGCCAGGCCGCGACGCGTCAGGCGGAGGCCGCGGCGCTGGCCGCCCGGCGCAACAGCGAGGAGTCGACGATCCTCTACCGCCAGGGGCTCGCGACCGCGCTCGCCGTCGCCGACGCGAACACGCGGCTGTTCGAGGCCGAGGTCGACGTCGCGCGCACCCGGTTCGATCTCGCGCAGGCGTTCCTGGCGCTGCGGCGCGCGACCGGTCTCGATCCACTCGGAAGGGAGCTCCCGTGAGCCGTCGTCGCCTCGTCGTGCCGGTGCTGCTCTGCGCGGCGACCGCGCTCGCCTGCTCCCGCGAGGGCGCGAGCGAGAAGGCCGCGGGCGCGCCGAAGGCGGACGGAGCCGCTGCGCAGACCGGCGGAGCACCAGCGAAGGGCGGCGATAGGGTACCCGCGAACGGCGGCGGTGGAGCGCCGGGCGCGTCGGGGCGCGCCTCGATGCGGTTTCCGGTGGAGGTCGCGCCCGTGGAGGCGCGCCGCGTGGAGTACGCGGTGTCCGCGGTCGGCTCCGTCGAGGCGTTCGAGCGCGTGCAGGTGACGGCCCGGGTCGCCGGCGCCGTCGAGCGCGTCCGCGTGCGGGAGGGCGCCACCGTCGAGGACGGCGAGACGCTGGTCGAGATCGAGCCGCGGCGCTACGAGGTCGCCGTGGCCTCCGCGCGTGCCGAGCTGGAGCGGGCACAGGCGAACCGCGCCGACGCCAGGGCCGCGCTGGAGCGGCGCGAAGCCGCCATCGCGCACACGCCCGGGCTCATCCCCGCAGAGGAGGTCGCGACCGCGCGCACGCGCGTGCTGGTCGGCGACGCCGAGGTGCAGCGCGCCCAGGCGGCGCTGGACCAGGCGCTCCTCAACCGGCGTGACGCGTACGTCCGGGCCCCGATCGCGGGGACGATCGAGACGAAGTCGGTCGAGACCGGGCAGTACGTGCAGCCCGGCGCGGTGCTCGCGACGCTCGTGCGGCGCGACCCGCTGCTGATCCGGTTCCAGGTGACCGAGGCGGACGCGGTCCGCCTGAAGCCCGGCATGCGGGCGGTGTTCCGGGTCCGGACGAGCCCGGATCAGCACGGCGCGAGGCTCACGCACGTGGCGCAGGGCGCCACCGGGACGTCGCGCATGGTCGCGGTCGTCGGCGAGGTCGACCCGGCGGCGCGCGAATCGCTGCGGCCCGGCATGTTCGCCGAGGTGAGCGTCCCGGTCGGCGGCGCCTCCGACGCGCCGGTCGTCCCGCAGATGGCGATCCGGCCGACGGAGAAGGGCTTCGTCGCGTTCGTGGTGGAGGGGGACGTCGCGCGCGAGCGCGTGCTGACGCTCGGGATGCGGACGCCGGACGGCAGGGCCGAGGTGCGCGCCGGGCTCCGGCCGGGAGACCGGCTGGTCATCCGCGGCGCGGAGGCGCTGCGCGACGGCGCGGCCGTCCGCGTGGAGGCCCCGCCGGCGCCGGCGGAGAAGGCGCCCGCGGCGGCAGTGACCGAGGCGAGGTGAGCGGATGAACCTCACCGAGGCGTGCATCAAGAAGCCGATCTTCGCGTGGATGCTCATGACCGCGACGGTCGTGTTCGGCACCGTCGCGGCGACGCGCATCGGCATCAGCCAGTTCCCGGACGTCGACTTCCCGACCATCTCCATCTCCGTCACGTGGGAGGGCGCGGCGCCCGAGGCCGTCGAGACCGACGTCGTCGAGCAGATCGAGGAAGCCGTCGTACAGGTGGAGGGGGTCCGCACGATCTCCTCCGCCGCGCGCCAGGGATCCGCGACGATCACGGTCGAGCTCGATCTGTCGCGGAACGTCGATCTCGCGATGCAGGACGTGCAGGCGAAGGTCGCGCAGGCGCAGCGGCAGCTGCCGCGCGACATCGATCCGCCCGTCATCTCGAAGACGAACCCCGAGGACCAGCCGATCCTCTGGATCGGCCTGTCCGGCCCGTTCCCGCGCCAGCTCCTCGGCGACACCGCCCGCTACGTCGTGAAGGAGAAGCTCCAGACCGTGCCCGGCGTGGGCGAGGTCACGATGGGCGGCTACCTGGAGCGGAACGTCCGTCTGTGGCTCAACGCCGATCGACTCGACGAGAAGGGGCTCGCGGTCACCGACGTCATCGCCGCGCTGCAGCGCGAGCACGTCGAGATGCCGGCCGGGCAGATCCAGAGCGAAGGGCGCGAGATCAACGTCCGGGTGCTGGGCGAGGCGCTCGACCTCGCGACGCTGCGGCGGATCGTCGTGCGCCACGTGGACGGCGCGCCGGTCTACCTGGAGGACGTGTCGCTCGTCGAGGACGGGTTCGAGGACGTCCGTCGCGTCGCGCGGGTGAACGGCGAGCCGGCGCAGGGCCTCGGGATCCGCAAGCAGCGAGGCTCGAACGCCGTCGCCGTCGCGCAAGGCGTCCGCGCCGCGCTCGCGCAGCTCCAGCCGACGCTGCCGGAGGGAATGCAGCTCGGCGTGAACTTCGACTCGACCCGGTTCATCGAGGAGTCGGTGCACGAGATCCAGTTCGAGCTGCTGCTGTCCGTCGTCCTGACCGGCCTCGTCTGCTGGCTGTTCCTCGGCGCGCTCTCGAGCACGCTGAACGTGGTGCTCGCCATACCGATGTCGCTGCTCGGCACGGTGGCGGTGATCTACTTCCTCGGGTTCACGCTCAACACGTTCACGCTGCTCGCGCTCGCGCTCTCGGTGGGGATCGTCGTCGACGACGCCATCATGGTCCTCGAGAACATCTTCCGGCACGCGGAGGCGGGGAAGGACCGCGTCAGGGCGGCGCGCGAGGGCACCGCCGAGATCACGTTCGCGGCGCTCGCGGCGACGCTCGCCGTCATCGCGATCTTCGTTCCCGTCGTCTTCATGCGGGGCATCGTCGGGAAGTTCTTCCTCCAGTTCGGCGTGACGCTGTCGGTCGCCGTCCTGCTGTCCTACGTCGAGGCGGTCACGCTCGCGCCGGCGCGCTGCTCGCAGATGCTCACGACCTCTCGAGAGGGGCGCGGGCGGGTCGGGCGAGCCGCCGACAGGCTCT